>JAHFTJ010000064.1 GCA_023269435.1 Chlamydiota bacterium | reverse complement strand
GTCTACAACATTTTGCAATACTTGCGAATAAACCTGATTCAATGAGGGTCTTTCCATTTTCAATTCGGGTAAGAACATGAGTTGCTGATACTTAGTCAAAATCATTTCAAACTCTTCATAAGCTATGACTCTCTCTTCTAGCAATTCATTATACAGCCACCGACATTCATTTAATTGCTCAGCTAACAACCTAGTCTGTTTCTTTGTAGGCTTTAATCTAAATTGAAATGATTTGCGAACAATCATGTCTGAATGATATCACTCAATCTACGATTTCGTCAAATAATTTTCGCCGAGGGAGAACATGTATATTTATTATGCATATTCACTTGGTCTTTGTCACCAAATATCGCAAAAAAGTATTAGACCTCTTTTGAAATTGAAAGAGGTCTATTGAACAACAAGCTTCTCCGGAAATTTAATTGTGCGCCTTATATCCCAGTCCTGAAGAATTGGGTTTTACAGCGCTTAGGATAAAAAACTACCAACTTTTTATTATTGACTTCATCTCATTTTTAAGAAAATCGTTAAGCCCCTCTTTTTTTAAAAGGTTACAAAAAATTTGACGATCTTCTGTTTTTTTAAGACCTTCGCAAGCATATATAAGATACGGGAAAAGACTTTCTTGCATCAGCGCATCTTCTTTAAACAAAATACCAAGGGAGAATATCGCTATCTCTTCATCTAGAGGAAATGTAGATAAAGCTATTGCAGCATATTCATTGTCTTTAGAAAAGGGCTTAGTAATTAAGCGTTTCAATAAAAAATCTTTTGCTGCTGAACCAAATGAAATTAGAGCGAAGATTATTTCTTCATCAATTTCAAAATCTTCCCGTCCAATAGCATTAAATAAATGTGGTATAGCATCTGGATTACCTATTTCACTTAAACATATCGCAACAAACATAGGAGATCTCCCATACCCAGGGAAAAGTGGATCGTAAAAATTATCAGAATCGATCAAGCGTATAAGTGGTTTATATGATTCTGATGCGTTTGCTATTAGCTCTGCCATCTCTTTTTCAGGTTCTTCTTCTTCAGATAAAATCAAATCACTTATTAAAGCCAGTGTGCGGTTTGATGGTGCGCTATAAGAGTCTCTAAGTTTTTTATAAACATTCTGCGATTCAACAATGCGTTCAATTGCTGATTCTGATAAAAATTTTAATGCAAGATTTTCTCCAATTTTATTTTGTATCTCTTTAAGCTCTTTTATCCTTTTTATATCAAAATCATACATAACACCAATGCCATCATTTTCGTAATATTCTAACATTATGTCAAAATTTCCCCCAAAATGAGCGTCTCTGTGCATTAAAATTTCAATATCGATAGCATCCAACAATGGCATTCTCATATTATCCCCTTAATTTTTGAAAAATTTGTTTAGCATTAAAGCTAGATCTGACAAATGGTCCAGAGTAAACATATTTTAAACCTATTCTATGTCCATAGTCTTCATAATATTTAAATTCATCTAATTTAACGAATGATTTTACGCGAAGCTTAAACTTAGTTGGTTGCATATATTGTCCGATTGTTATTGCATCACATCCAACCTCTTTAAGATCGCGAATTGTCTCCTCAACTTCATGTTGCTCCTCCCCAAACCCCAACATAAAGCCCGATTTTACAAAACACGCCTTACCAAGTTTTTTTGCATGTTTCAACACTTGTAATGTTACATCGTATGTTGCTTTAAAACGCACCTTTGGCGTTAGCCGTCTAACAGTCTCTATATTATGATTATAAATTTCAGGTTTTTCGTTTACAACTTTTTCTATCGATTTTGTATCTCCATTAAAGTCTGATGTCAACACCTCTATTGTAGTGTTGTTGGTTTCTTTGCGTATAGAGCTAATAATTTTAGCAATGTGAGATGCGCCACCATCTGCAAGATCGTCTCTTGACACCATTGTAATAACGGCATGCTCTAAACCTAACTCTTTAATAGATAAAACAATTTTCTCAGCCTCTTCTTCATTTGGCGGCAAAGGAGTTTTTGAAAAATCTATATCGCAAAAAGGACATGCCCTAGTACACTCTCTCCCTAATGCTAAAAATGCGGCCGTTTTATTAGAGTAGCAAATATGACGATTTGGACACTTAGCTTCTTCACACACTGTGTTAAGCTTATGTTTGCGTATTATTGCATCTGTTGTTAACATATTGCCACAATTTGGCATGGGCTTATGTAACCACATCGGAAATCGCATTTTTTAAGTATACTGAAAAATCTTCAAATTGTATATCATTTTGCAATTATCTCGTTAGGGGGTCGATTAAAATTGCCGCAGCCTCTCCCCACCCTTCTGAAAGGGTCGGATGAGCATGCATTAGACCCCTTTCGGTGCGCCTTGAAGCGCCGAAAGAGGTCTAGTATAAGTTTAAGTGCAGATGCATTAATAAAAACACGCATTACCATAGCAAATCATGAAGTAAAATGTTAGGTAGTAGGTTTTTTTGTCTATTGCCATTTGCTTTATACTTGATTGTCAATCTATTCTTGAGTTCAATTTGTTACACTTCACTTTTTAATTGGCGCTTAATATGATTAATATAAGAATCGCCATCTACAAGTAAAATATTTGTACAGCCAAATCGATTTAACCGATCGTTAATTTTTTTTTCTAAATCTGTTTCACTTAAATATCTATGTTCACCTGTATTGGGGTCGAAAAAAATAAAGTCATTTTCATCAACTTTTTTTATGAGTAGAGAATGACCAAAAAATAAATTTATGTTCATGATTCGTTTAAAAATCTCTAATTTTAAGGTTGTTCCAGGCTTAATTTTTTTAAGCCCATCAAATAACAAATCTTTGTTTACTTTATTGTTTTAACTAAATTCCATTGATCTTTTATTGAAAAAATATTTTTTTGATATATTCCAAACAAAAATGCAATGATTTTTCGAAAAACAGAGTTTATTTTTAAAAAATGACTTTTTACTATTAAGTTTTTACTCAATTCTTCAATGGTTATAGTTTTTTCTAGAAGAGTTTTATCGCTTTTCCCCAAGACATCTTTAAACAACAGGAGATTACAAATTATGTCACACAAACCATCATATTTTTTGTTAATTTCCTGCAAATTTTTAGGCAACTTTCCGTTCAAACACATACTGGTTTGATCAAATTTAATTTCAGTTGCTCTGCTATTTAAATTTTTATAACTAAAAAAATTCAATATTTCTTTATAATCGTATTTGTATTTTTCTTTAGATAAGATATTTTTAATAGAAATAACATCATCAAACCCAATGCAATCTTTGATAAGATAAAGGTTATTAATGTCGTTATCAAAAAAATCAAGAATCATATTTAATCTAATATTTTTGCTCACATATCTAAGTGCGCAATAATTTTGTTTAACGGCAGCAGAGGCTATTTCACGATAATGTTCGCAGGTTTTGTCCACATATTTAAATGCGTGAAAATTTAGTTCAATGGCAGCAATGGCTATTTCACGATAATGTTCGCAGGTTTTGTCCACATATTCAAATGCGCAAAAACTTACTTCAACGGCAGCAAGAACTATTTCACGATAATGTTCGCAGGTTTTGTCCACATATTTAAGTTTGGAAAAATCTTGTTTAACGGCAGCAAGAACTATTTTATAATAAAAATCGTGGTTTTTGCAGCGATTCCCGCTGAAATTCATCAATATCTATAGGAGTTGAATTCATACTCAAAAATGAGTATCTCGATACATTTAGCGTGTCATATCTGAGCATTTATATATAAATTAAAATTTTA
>JAHFTJ010000030.1 GCA_023269435.1 Chlamydiota bacterium | reverse complement strand
ATAAAATTTTAATTTATATATAAATGCTCAGATATGACACGCTAAATGTATCGAGATACTCATTTTTGAGTATGAATTCAACTCCTATAGATATTGATGAATTTCAGCGGGAATCGCTGTATAGATAGTGAGGTATTTTCGTACAAGTTATATATATTCAGACAATCTAAGCTTTCATGTAGCGTTATTAGAATGAGTGAATATATGTTTAGTGAAACATATAAATACAATGATGATGATAAATCAAAATATGAATCAAATTTTAAGAGAGAGAAACAACTTTTATTTGTTAAGGATAATATATCGAAAATTGAAAATGATTTTATAATAAAAGAAGAAGATCAAAAAAGATTGCTTGGAGCAATAAGCAGAATAGTGCCTATAAAAACTGATATACTATGTGACTTAAAAGATAAATTTTTAAAAAATATAGGTGAAATTAACAAAGTTGTTGATGAGAGTTTTGGTATGTTGATAGAGCATTTAAAAATACTTATGACTGATGCATTTTCTGAAGATCAAGAAAAAATCATCAAAAATGGGATAAAAAATGATCTTAAAAGCGGAAGAGATTGTGTACCTCTTTTTCTATATAGAGAGGGGAGTGGTATGTTTTATAATGGTACGTGGTTTAAAAATTTTTCTTTAAATAACAACAAATTCAAGCTTGGCATTGCCTAGTTCGTCTATGTCTTGCAGTGAATTAAGTATTTAGCAAAGTCACTCCATATTTCGAGTTAGATGTCTACTGTTCCAGCCGATATGACTTCCTAAGATAATTACTTTCAACGACTTGATTTTTAAAGAAGTTTTTGTAATTTAACTAAATTAGTGACGAAAAATAATTATTTATGCTATAATTATATTAATTAATCTTTTGGAGTAAAAATGTTGCCTGTTATTATTATTTTTGAACGTCATTGGGATACAATTCCTAAATCTGTCATAAAAAATTTGTTGCCTGACTTAAACAAAATAGGTTACAAAACTTTTTGCTTCGAGGCCCCTCAAAATTTATCATCCGCTAAAATTGTCGATCGGTATAATTCTGGATTAAAATTTGACTCTGACATTCAACAACATGCTGAGAAGTTTTTAAAAAAAGTAGGGATAGCAAGTGAATTGAGTGACATGAGCTTTCGTAGTTTAACTGAGCTACTGAGATTGCATGTTTCTAGTACAGAATATGTAAAAGCAGCTGAAAAGATCAAACAATTGCCAGCATCTCGTATTCTAAAAGATGTGTTTGATGAAGCTACAAAATTGTCTATGTCTTTGAAAGGGATTGATATAAACAGCGAAGAGTTTTATAAAATGATTTCTGTTGATCTTTTGAGAAGAATGCCAGGCATCAGACTTAATGAAGATCATCGAATCACAACTATGTTCAAAAACTTATTAGAACTCAGAACTCAGCATGGAAAAGGTGTTATTTTTGTTTGCGGTGCATTCCATGCAAAAGGATTAGTTGATGAGTTTAAGAAACACGGCTTACAGGATGAGATTCTCTATTATTTCCTGCATTCATCAAGTTGCTATGACGAAAGTATAAACGATATAAAAATAATCACGAATAATGCTTTAGGTACTTTAGTAGATCATACATATCTTTTAGCTCAAAAAGATATTAAACCATTTAGCGAAAGAGTTATTAGAGAAATTGCTGAAAAAACAAAATATACAAGAGAGATCCTTGACTATAACTCACACTCTCAGTTTTTAAGTAATTGTTTTAAAACCAACTTCAGAGCTTTTCTTCGTTCAGAGTATCACGTGGATGCTTTAGTAGATGTTACTGAACCGTCTAATATTGAAGACATTCAACTACGTGTGTCTGCGGCAGGAGTCCAAACCCATCGCATTTCTTTGAATGGCCGAAACTATCTGGCTATTCCTAATGTCAACACTAGAGATATCGCCGAGAGAATACGTAAAATTTAAGAATATACGCACACAACCTTCGTTATATAGTGAATTAAATTTTGTTTTTCTCGTTAATTGTGTATAGTCATTTATATGACTTGTTTACTTCATCTAAGAAAAAAGGCGTTAGAGCACCTCAAGAAAGGTAATTCTAAAAAAGAAACAGTCCTCACTTTTGGGGGAGTGGCATGTTTTATAATGGTACGTGGTTTAAAAATTTTTCTTTAAATAAACCCATAATTTAAGTTTAGTATTCTATAATGCGTCTATGTCTTGCAATGAATTAAGTATTTAGCAAAGTCACTCCATTTTCGTTCTTTAGCTTTTTCCTCAAGTGGTTTTAGCTCAACTTTTAGCATGATAGCAAAACAAGCGAGTTCTTCATAAAGTTCGTGAGAATTTGCTTCACGATTTAATATTGGTGTAATAGCAGATATGAGTGCATTCCATTTGAATGAACTTGTTGAAATAGCTTTAATGTGTTTTTTTAGTTTGTCATTTGTAAAAATATATCCTAAAAAATGAAGTGGACGTACTTTAGTTAGTTCTCTACACAATTTTTTTAATTTACTACTTTTGAAACTTATAGAAATTATGCTGCTTTCTCCCATTGTTACGATTATTTCTTCTATAATTTTACCTTCTTTCTCTGATATGTTAATAAAAAAAACTTTTTCACTCTCAATCTCAACTAGTTGAGATTGAATTTTGCATACCTCTTCTTGTGCATCAACAAAGATAAGTAAAGATGTTAATATAATTAATATTATTTTTTTCATAAAAGACTTTTAACAAATTTTTCCCATTGATGTTTGTGCGCATATCTTTCTAATTGTTGGTAATCGCGTTCAACTACTAATGAAAATTTGAGAAGATCTTTCATCAATCTACCTGCAGCATACTCTTGTCCCATCCTTTCACCTACCCCCTCTATAAATGAACTCCATTTAAAATAACTTTTTGAAGTTTTCTTTAAACATTCTTTTAAGTAGTTGTCTGTCACGATAAATGCTAAAAATTTCAATGGCGGGATATGTCTGATAGAATCTCCAAGATTGTTTAATCTAACGCTGTCAAAAAGAAGTTTTGGAACGCTTTTTTCTCCCATAGATGTTATAATGTCTCTAATTGTTATCCCATCTCTCTCGCTAAAATGCATATTGAACTCTTCGCCGCAGCAATTACCAAAAGAAAAAAATAAAAAAATAACTATTAATTTTATCAACACTTGCTCACATTTCATGGGTTATATAATATTATTTCTAATATGCCTCTTTATAGCACAGCCAAAAAAATTGTTCAAAAAATTTCTAATTTAAATTATATAGCATATTTTGCCGGTGGTTTTGTCCGCGACTATATTATGAAGCTTCCGTATAATGATATTGATATAGCTACTAATGCGCCAATAGATGTATTGACAACTCTATTCCCAAAAACAATCCCAATAGGGGTAAATTTTGGAATTATAGTTATCGTTGAAGATGGATATAGCTTTGAGGTAGCTCTTTTTCGCGAAGAGAGTGGTTACGTAGATGGGCGTAGACCGAGTAAAATAGTCGTAACAACTCCAAAAGAAGATGCCTTGCGTAGAGATTTTACGATAAATGGGATGTTTTACGATCCACTAAAAGATGTAATTTATGACTATGTAAACGGGAGAAAAGATGTAGAGAGAGGTGTTGTAAGAGCTATAGGAGATCCACATCGACGTTTTTTAGAAGATCGCCTAAGAATGATTCGTGCGGTACGTTATGCAGCAAGATTTCGATTTGCTATAGATCCGCAAACTATAGAGGCTATTATTTATCATTCTACAACCTTATTTCCAGCTGTTTCTATGGAGCGTATATGGCAAGAATTTGTAAAAATGACGCACAGTTCACATATTGATGAAGCTCTGATAATGCTTCATAGATTTAATCTACTACAAGTTATATTCCCAGAGTTAGAAAAATTGTCGATAAAAGATGTAGAAAAACTGGTAAAAAAAATCCCTCTTTTTCACAAAGATGTCCCCCCAATAGCTATATTTTTAGAGCTTTTTCCATTAATTACATTGTCTGAAAAGTTACTTTTAAGCGATTATTTAAAGTTGTCAAATAAAGAAAAAAAATTAATAGAAGAGATGGAAATGTGGAAAAGAACAGATAATTTCGATGATTATGATTGGACTCAAATTTATGCTATGCCAAATTCGGCCATTTGTCAATCTATAGAAGCAATACATTCTGATAATCAAAATTTTAATTATGTACATAAAACTCGTAGACATCATCTTGCAAATGCAATAAAACGAATGCAAGAGCGAACAACTATAGTAAAAGCACATCATTTAATAAAACGTGGTGTAAGGCCAGGCGAAGAGATGGGCGCTCTTTTAAAAAAAGCTGAACGAATAGCCGTTAACTACTCTATAAGTTCACCAGAAGAGATCTTGAACATTGTATTTGAGTAAATTAATTTTATGTGAAATGTGAGAATGCACTATCATTTTCAATTTCCGATCTCCCTCTATTTGTATCTTCTGTGTAGTTGTGGAATTGGGCGAATTTTTTGCGAAATGCGACTTTTACATTACCTATTGCTCCATGACGATTTTTTGCAACGATTAATTCGGCTATCCCTGGTTTGTCATTTTGGTTGTAGTAGTCTGGGCGAAAAATGAACATTACAACATCTGCGTCTTGTTCTATGGAACCAGATTCACGAAGATCGCTTAACATTGGGCGATGACCAACTCGCTCTTCTACTTTTCTTGAGAGTTGAGAAGGGCATATTATAGGTATGTGGAGCTCTCTTGATAAATTTTTTAACATACGTGAAATTTCTGAAATTTCATTTTGTCTATTTTCTACATTGTAGTAACCTCTAGATCCTGACAGTAATTGTAAATAATCTATTACCAACAATTGTATGTCGTAGACCTCTTTTAATCTACGAGCTCTGGCTCTTAGATCTGTTATTTTCATCCCTGGTTGATCGTCTATAATTAGGGTGCGTTTAGACATTTTATTTACAGTTTCAACTATTCTTTGGTATTCTACACCATCTAAAGAGCCAGTTCTTATTTTTTCAGATTCTACTTCAGATTGATTACAAATCATGCGTTGTAATAGCTCTTCTGCTGTCATCTCTAGTGAAAATATCGCAACTGGTAAATTGTTTTTTAAAGCAACATTTTGAGCTATGTTTAATGAGAGTGCAGTCTTCCCCATGGATGGTCTGCTAGCCAAAATAATTAAATTTGATGGGTTTAATCCGCTTATAAGTCTGTCGAGATCTATGAACCCACTAGAAATACCAGAAATACTTGGCTTGTCAGGTCCTTGAGTGTGAAATTCCTCTTGTTTTGCTTGGAGTGATTTTAAAAATGGCAAATTATTTGTCGACGATAGACCTGATATCAAATCTTTTATAGAGACGCCAATTTTTCTATTTGCTGTTTGGCTGATGTTGAAAAAAAAACTTTGCGCCTCGTCCAAAGCAGAGTACACATCATCTGGTTCTGATAGAGCTTGTTTTTCTATTGTTTTTGCCGATTCGATCATTTGTCTTAGAATAGATTTCTTACGAACGATTTCTATGTACTCTTCCATATATGCAGATGTCCCTGCATATTGGGCTAATGTAGTTAGATATGCTACTCCGCCGACATCTTCTAGTTGCCCATTAGATTTAAGTTTCTCTGCAATTATGTGGATGTCAGAGGGTCTTTCGTTTGCAAATGCCTCTTTTAGAGCATTAAAAACAATTCCATGTTCTTTGTGATAAAAATCAGAATTTTCCAATCCGTCAGAGCCAATACTTAATGCATTACTGCTAGTTAACATGCACCCAAGGACCATCATTTCTGATTCTTTTGATTGTGGCGATAAATACATTTTTGTCTGTTGTCTCTGTTCGTTCATAATTGCCTCCTCAAGATTTTTGCAAATTTTCATAGAAATTGCAAGATATATGTTTATTATTTTTGAGTTTTAATTAAAATGGTGCTTTAGTATAATAGTTTATTATAAGAATAGTGGAAATATATGGATTCACAAATAATTAGTAGTAAAAATAATAAATTTCAATTTAACAAAATCTTTGAAGAGGAAAGTCAAATTGTTGAATTACAAAATTATCATGATAATAATCTTTTCTTGAAAGGGGAAGTTGATATTGAAATAATGGCACATGTATTTTGTGATAAAGATATTAAAAACACCTCTCTTCAAGGTGCTGATTTCACCAAAACAATAGATTTGTTTCTTAAATCGTTACAGGCGTTAAAATGTGCAGATCTGACTAAAATAATTGGTTTTGTCGAAAATCTTAGAAATAATAATATTAATATTATTATTAATTCATCTGATGAGTGCGCAACGACATTAACTAGCAATATTAAATCTTTAAAAAATGGTGAAACAATATTTTTACCAGGGGGATGGAGAGAAGAAAAAAGTGGCCATGCTATGTTGTATAGTTTTAGTAAAGTTAATGAAAAATTTGAATTTTGCATTTACAACACAGGCCATGGCATTGACAACCACTCTTCTATAAAAGAAAATTATAAAACAAAATATAATCCTATAGTAAAATATACAAATATTCCGTTAGAAGTTTTATTTGTGAGTAATCTAGAGAAATCTCCCTTTTTAGAAACATTAGTAGATATAGGAAAAAAAATTCAATTAAAATTTAATCCTGATGTAATTTATAAAGGTATTTTAAAGCATTTACATGAATATTTAGATAAAAGCAACGAAGACCGTAACAGAGATAGTTATATTATTTCTCAACGTAGCGGTACATGTACATGGAAAGTCTTGATGGCTTTTTTAAGAGAAAATCTTAAATTAGAAGATTATAAAATATGTAAATTCTACATAAGATTAAATATATTAGATGCTTTTTGGGAAAATGAATGCAACAGTTTAAATCAACAAACTAAAGAATCTGAAGCTAAAAGAGCAATATTAAAAGAATCGTGCAAGGATTTTTTAAGATTAATACATAAAGAATTTAGTTCTTTTATTAGTAAAGCAGATATCAATTCAGCACACAAAAAAACTACATTTTATTTAGATGAAGTAGATAAAATAGAGACTAATTTGAAAGAAAATCGCTTTGAAACACTAATTCCATTATCTCTAAGCATGAGACCATCTCAAGAAATAAGAGAAAATTATAGATCAGTATTGGATTCGTTACAAAACATTATACCTAATGAATCTCATGCAATCATGCGACAGGATTACATTAGTCTAAGATTAGATTATTTGAATCAATACGAAATAATTGGACAATTAGAATTGATCTCCCTTAAATTACAAAAAATTACTAGCAAATCAACAAAATGTTTTATTATTGAACAATTAGCTGAAATGTTACCTATTAATGACAAAAATTTTTGGGATACTATTAAACAAGAAGATTTGCAGCCTTCGATAGATAAATTATTAAATTTTGTCATATTATACAAAGACATCATCAGTCCAAATAAAGAAAAAACGAACCCAAAAGAAATTAACGCAATGTTAACAATGCAAGCATCAATTCACGTGCTTGCTATTCGTGATGGTGAAATTGGTAAAATTTTGTCAAAATATAAAATTAAAGATTTAGGGTCTTTAATAGATGACAAAGCTAAAGAAGATCCATTTTTTCAATATACAGATTTTAAAGATCTCTCTCAAAGAGAACGTATTCGTCAATATTTTATTGAACACAATAAAAAATGTGGCAATGGCGAAATTTTTACAGTTGGTGATTTTGATGATTATCGATTTCCTTCAAAACCTGAAGATTATAATTGTGAATTATCTTTTTATAAAGAATTGATAGATGCATATAAAGAAGATATTTACAATAACATTGCTGCGAACGTTAAATACAACAGTCTTTCAATGGAAGAAAAAATGTTATTAACAATAATTGAAAAACCGATAGATTTTTTTAAATCTATAAATTGTCTTCGTGACGCTACTTATGTATCTGCATTTTTTTGCAATACAAATGTACAAAAAGGTTATTTCTCAAATATTATCACTGATAATCTCAGTATAACTTTAAAAGGGGAAACATGGTATATTAATGATAAAAATTTAAAAAAACTCTTTCTTGAAAGAAGTAGATGCAATTTGCCGCGTAGTTTGTCAGAGTGTGCCGAAGATTTTCTTTGTAACAAATATAATAAAAGAAATAAATATAAGAGTGAATGCAAAGAAATTACGGCGATCAACGAGTGTAACAACTATAACACGAGTGATAAGTTGTTATTACGAGAGTTATTTAGAATTGCAACAGAAAGGGAACTTCAACCATTTCAACTTATATCTTATTTTAAAAATAACGTCAGCCTATTGAACAATATAGACTCTCAAACGATTTTTTTTATGCAATTTTTTAAAACTGTAGTTGTTGCGAGTGAAGATGGTCTGAAATCTCATATAGATATTGTTGAGCATTTTACTAAAAACCAACAATTAATTTTCGATGTATTGGATTTAGTTGATATTGGAATAAAACAATTCATTGATCTGAATAATAAAAAAAATATTAAAGTAACAGCATACTCTTTTTTTGTAAGATTTGCACAATATAGTAGAAAATTCCTTCATCAAAGCCGATTGTTTGATAAAGATAACAATCTTTTTAGCAAAGAAATTGAGAGTAGATTCGAACAAGTTAATAATTATTTAGTTTGGTTATTAGAAAATCACGAATTTAATATAGAAGAGAGAGCTTTGTTAAGCTTACATGTAATTAATGGATATTCACATAAAGAGATAAAAGATCTTGATAATAGAGAAATTGAAAATATATTGTATCATTGGTTTTATATTTCATTTCATAAAAACGTATTATTTGGTAATTTTCCAATTCTTAAAAAAGAAGTTCAGGTTTTTGTATATAAATTAATTGTAGCATGCGAGGGCAGAAAACTAGATTTAAACAATCTTTGTAATTTTATATTAAAAAAAATTTGCAATAGTGATTCTAATAAAGATAAAAAATGGGATGGCGAATTTCCAATTTTTACATTTAAAATAGATGATAAAAAAAATTGGATGATAGATTTTCTAAATGGCAATATTTTTAATGAAAATGGGGCGATTGGTTCTAGAAATCCGCAAATAGATGAAACAATTAATAGAGAAGTATTAGACAGTAGAAACAACAATTGGGTTTATGATGGGACTGTTTATAAAACAAAAGACAAAATACTCGGAGATATACAATATATTGAAAATAACGAAATATTGCAATGTTTCAAAGAAGATACGTGGTGTTCATATTTAAAAAAAGAAGAGTTAAGAAAGTGGTTTATCAATTTTCCGGAACATTTGATAGAAAGCTCTCTTACATGGCTTAAATGTTCTAATGGCTCAAAGGAATTAATTTTAACAAAAAAAGAAAATCTTGAAATACTTTATCGCTTGGATAGTGAAGGTGTCCTTAAAAATAGTCATGTCTCTTTGCAAACTTATGAAAAAGCAGAAGAATGCCACTTTTCGTTATGTAATTTTGAAAAACAAGAATATATAGTCTATGAATTTAAAGATAACGAAATTTGCAACTTAAAATTTCCAAAATATTTTTCAATTAGTGGAGAAGAGTTAAGCTTTTCATTAAACTCAAGTAAATTATTAGCTTGGAAGGAAAATAAAAATTTTATTTTACCTCAAAATGTTCCGGTAAAGCCGTTGTATAATCTTAAAAATGCTCTTTATCTAAAAAATATCGAAAATAACAAAGAGAAATTGTTAGTTCCGTTATTATATATAAAAAATCCGAAAGCTTTTTCTAGCAAAGGTAGTTTTGATTTTACTAAAAATGAGAAAAAACATTATTTAGAATTTAATATTGAGAATGGCAAAATTATATATAATAATATTTCTGGATTATTATTTTTATCATATTTAAATACTCATGAAAGAGATTATGAAAAAGCTGTAAATTTATTACGTCAAGTGCAAGAGAGCGATAAATTATCCGATATAGATTTGGAAATAATTAATGAGATTATTGAATATGGAAAACATGTAAATAATCCATCTATTACAGCAATTATTTTACATGCTAATATTTTACTTATTAAAAATAATAAAATTAATAAAAATTTAAGTGCATACTATAGTAAATACCTTGAATTAAAAAACGCCATTCATGTTGATATACAATTGAGTAAAGATGAAGAATTATCTATTTTAGACAAAGTAATAGGAAACGATGTGTACTTAATAAGAAAATTATTTATTAATAATGGTAACATACAATGGATTGATAAAAAAAATCTACAACTAGATAACAAAATAGTAGATGAGTTTTTAGTACAAGATGTCATTCCATATTACCATATAAATGGTTACAAAAATATCTCTGATTATTATCAATTTAACATTGAAAATATGATTAAAAAAAATGTAGATCACGATGAATTATTTTGGCAAGTTGCGCAAAAATTATCTAATAGCGATGAAAATGAAAAAAAAGAAATTCTTTTTTATTTGAATATTTTTTTAAGCAATGCAACCTCTAGAAGCTTTGTATTTTTACAATTTCTTACGATTAATCTTATTGGGAAAAATGTTGAACTTCCTAATCAAAAACTAATTGATAATAAAGATTATTCGAACAAAGATTGGGCAAAAGGTATTTGTAGAGTAATGGGGTGGAATGAAAGTTTAAAAATATCACCTATAGTTAATCAAAATCAAAAAAATTGTACAAGTCATCATTTAGACAAAAATAAATTAGGTAGACCTCCAGAAGATAGGCTTCCATTAGGAATTAAAAATTATACATTAAAACTCACAGATATAGATTCGAAAAATATTTTTCAATGTGTTGTAGAAAAATATTTTAAAGTTGTGCAAAAAGAAAAAGAGGAAGAAATAATGCTTTTAAAAGAGGGTTATGGCATAGCCGATTTTATAACAGATGAAAAAAGACGATATTTGCCAGCTATAGAAAAAGAAATTGATTTCTTTAAAAAAGATATTGCATTAGGAAAATCATTGTTAGATGAGAGTGAGAGTTTTTCTTTTGATCGTAACAATATAGATAGACTCGATAAAGAATTACGTGGCTTAAGTTACACTGAAATAGACGACATTAAAAAACAAGTTTTATTACTTGCAAACAAACAACCAACTGATGAAAAAGATAAATTAAAATTTGGAATTGGTATTAATGGTCTAATAGAAAAAAAAATTACTATTCAAGATGTTGAGTTTTGTTTTCTTACGGGAAAGAGAGAATATTTTAAACGTCTAAATCCACGTCTTTCAGACGAAGATATTAATGAATTATTTCAATTAATAGGATTTTTTGAAATTAAATCTATCCACAATCAACAATTAGAGCGTGCTATTGATCTCATAGCTGTTCTAAAAAAAGAAAAAGATGAATTAAGTTATAATTATTATGTTCAAGAATTAGCAAAAGAGCTGAAAAAAGAATTTTCATATGAAAATTTAGAGCAATTTGATCCCGCCTTTTTAATTTTTACACATTTAAGTAATATGATTCCTACTAAAGATCAAGTTAAAAATATTAAAGATTTACTAGAAGGCAAAAGTTGTCTCATTCAAAAAATGATGGGTGGTGGTAAAACTGCTATTATAGCCTCAATGTGGGGTCACTTACAAGCAAGTAGAGGAAAATTACCAATAATTTTTGCTCATAGTTCACAATATTCTACAGTTGTCTCTAACTTAATGAATGTACAAAAAAAATGCTTTAATAGAGAAATATTAACTTTAAATTATCAGCGTGAAGAGCTTGATCTTACTGTACTTAAGGAAATAAAAACAAAACTACATAGAATACAAAATGAAGAAAAATTGTTGGTGATGACTCCAGAAACGTTGCAAACTTTAGATTTAGAATTTAAAAGTCTTCAGTTGATTATTTGTGATAATAGAATTAAAGAAAATGAAGAAAAAATTGTACTTTTACAAGAAATTCTCGCTATTTTTAAAACAAAAGGGTGTGGCCTTGGCGATGAGATTGATCTAATTTTAAAATCTAATCACGAAGTAAACTTTCCAAGTAATGATTTTTTTAAAATCTCTCCAGATAAAATTAATCTTGTTAAGGAAATATTTTCTATTCTTACCAGCGATACAATAAAAGTTAACGAAAAACTATTAAAAGAATTAGTCGGCATTAAAAGTTCACAATGCACATCTTTAACTCATGAAGATTATATTAATTTAGTTGTTCCTACTGTGGGTGAACATCTCGCAGAGCATATAGGTTTATTGGATGTTCATAAGAATTATTTTAAAGAATTTATAATTGGAAAAATAGACAAAAATAATTATTTTTTGAAGTACATATCTGATTTGTACAGTTCTAACAATAAAAATGACAAACAAATAGCAACATTAATATGTTTGAGTAAACATATTTTAATGGAGGTTTTACCTAAATGTCTTCAAAAATCGTTAAATAGAAATTTTGGTAGATGGCGTGGTCAAGGAGGTAAAAACACAAAAAATACTTACGGTAAAGTTATACCATTTAATGGTGTAGATACTCCAGCAACCACTGAATTTGGATATCATTATGAAGCTTTGTGCTTTTATTTTATGACAGCGCTGCAAGGTGGAATTGATAACAAACAAATTCTTGAAATAGCGAATAAAATGAATAATACAGCAAACCAGTATATGTTAATAAATGGTGAAACATTTAGTGAAACTGCAGAAACCAGAGCATTTAAAGAAATTACGGGAGTTGATTTAAGTGCCATTGAAGAAGGAAAAAATATTGAAATAGCTAAACAAAACATTAATAACTCTACTAAGGCTCTTTTAGATTTTGAAGGAGAAAATTGTGGTAATCATATAGAAATACATAAAAATAGATTAACAAGTAATTCTCAATGTATTGTTCCATTATTAAGTTCAATGTGTGCGATGACTGGAACTCCTTACAACGTAGACGGTTATACGTCATCTCTTAGTGAAAAAATAATTTTAGAAAATGGTAGTGAAGGTAAAATTATACACACCCTCCTTAAAAAAGCTAATGTCACTCAATTTCATAAAATAGAAAATTTTAATATAGATTCATTTCTTAATACATTAACACAAAGAGATGATTTGCACAAAATTTGTGCATTTATGGATTATGGCGGTTTATTAAAAGATAGAGACAATATAAAAGTAGCCGTTTCTATACTTAATTTTCTAAAGAACATTAAAAGTGAAAAAAAAGGCGTAGTATTTTTTTACAAATCATCTGGATCTATCATACCTGATAAATTGGTAGTATTAATGAAGGATGCAAAAGAGCCAATTTTATTGAAGGGGACATCTGTAGAAGATTTAGAAAAAGTTGGATTGGGACCAAATGATGTTTTTTATATATATGACGAAATACATAATACAGGAATTGATTTTAAACTACCGCCTACTGCAATAGGACTTATGACAATTGATGAATCGTCAACTATACGAGGTATACTACAAACTGTAATGCGTGCAAGACAGTTTGTTGTTGGTGAACAAAAAATAGAGTTCATAGTTACAAAAAATGCAGAAAAAAAATTAATAAATGGCGAAGTCAATGTTAATAATTGCATACTATCTTCAGCGATTCCCGCTAACCTCTACAAGGCCCTTTTTTAGGAGCATTTAAAAATAAGATTTCGTAAACTTGTGATAAATGTTTTACAATTATTGGAGGTCAAAACATGGCATCACAGTTCA
>JAHFTJ010000063.1 GCA_023269435.1 Chlamydiota bacterium | reverse complement strand
GACCAAAGCTTTACTGTTACGTCTTTAGAACCACTAATAAATTGATCTTCTCTTACACCAACCAATCCGTGAATATCATCCCTATGAGCATTATATATAGTTGTTATCATAATCATTACCTATTTTATTGCTTTAACTCCTAATGCTAAAACACCATGTGTTTTTGCAGGCGCTTCATACCCTGGAATATTTTTGTATATTTTGGAAGCCTCTTCATAACTACTCGCTTCAGGGAGACATTTTTTGTACCCTTCCGCTGAGAGCATTTCATTAAAAGAATTATATTTAATTTTTTTAGTGATAGTACAATTAACATCGTCATTATTACAGTAAAAATTTATTCTATCGCCAACTTTTATATTAGCAAATAACCCTCTATCTATTCTCCCTTCGATAGTTTTTGCGCCACTTTTAATTTGCTTGATATATGGTTGCCTTAAAGTTACACGGTTTTGTTTTGGGGATGTAATAACTTTATCTTCTATTTTTTTTTGTTCTTCTATCATACATTTCATTATTGTATTTGTTGTTCCAACTCGTTTTATTGTATAATTATTTTCTTTTAGAACATTAATCATAAATTCATTAGTATTTTCAATTGGAATTAAAATTGATTTAGCTTTACGTTCATCTGCTGCCGATCTAATCTTAATTAGCAAATCATTGGCAACTGTCTTTTTAATGTTGTCACAAACATCTATATCGATGCCTATTAATTTAACGTTAAGTTTTGAATTTTTCAATAATCTTTTTTCGATTACAAGCACTCCAATAGTTTTATCATTTATTTTGTCATATAATAATCTACTGCAATAGTTATAATCTTCTCGTACTTTATTCATAAGAGTCGTTGTATCTGCATTTATATTTTTTTTACAAAAATCATCCATCTTAATTTCATTATGTTCGAATCCTCTTACTCGTTTAAAATCAAGATTATTTGTAGAAAATATTTTATCACGTTGTCCTTCTGTCCTTAATGCTAGTTTGAGAAGGTGTTCTGTATCTCCTTTTTTGTAAAGGTTTTCGAAAGATTTTATTATTTTAAATTTTTTAGCTTTAAAAAAACCTAAAGATTCTTTTACTTTATCGTTTACTGTTACGTGAATTGAATCAGCATTTTGTTGGGTTGCGTTTTCTATAGATTTATTTAATAATAATGAGCCAAACCCTTTTCCTGAATTTGTTTTTGGATCAATTACGATTAATGTTTTAATTTCGATGCTATTTTGTAATGATACGCCATTAAAATCATTTTCAGGTTTTGTTTTTTGAACTAAAATTCCAACCGGGTTTTTATCGTTGTACAAGATAAGTGCAGTTCTATCGTATGCTGCTTTTATTTTTTTTAAAGCTTCTGATTGATCTCCATATAAAGGTTTAATCACCTTTTCAAAGGAATCATTTACTATTTGAAACATTTCATTAAAATCTTTACTTCCACCTTTTAATTCCCTAAATAATGTATTATTATTAATAGTAGATATCATATTTCCGCCATATTTGTTAATATTGCAAAAATGTTACCATTAACGAAAAATAATAAACAACTAAAATGTAAATTTTAGATTAATGTTGTGTTGTATTGTATATTAATTTACTCTATTTTTATAATTTCTATGTCAAATAGAAGTGTAATGCCAGCCAGTGGGTGGTTTGCATCTAATTTTATATGAGAGCTTGTAACGTCAATTATCGTTACTATTGTTGTATTTTCTTGTTCGCCTAGTTGAAATTGCATTCCAATTTTTGGATTAATATTTTTTGGCAAATACTTTCTTTCAACGTCTTTTATTAATCGTGGATCGTGCATCCCATAACCTTCTTGCGGTGAGATTGTTATGCTTTTTATGTCGCCTTCTTTCATTCCGATTATTGCATTTTCAAATCCTGTGATTAACTCACCACGACCAACATAAACTTCTAATGGTTTATTGTTTATTGATGAATCAAAGATTGTACCATCTTGAAGTTTACCAGTGTAATGGAGTTTTACTTTGTCGCCTTCTTGTGCTATTTTTTCTTTCATAACTTTTATTTATCTAATTTAATGATTTCTGTCAAAATTTTATTGTTAGAGATGCATCCTTTTCTTATTATTTGCCATTTATAATCTCTATATAAAATTATTGTAGATTCGACCCCTTTAACGACACCTTCTCCATCTAAAACTGGAAAATCTTCTCCAAACGATAGTTCAACTTGTTCTATATTAATAGACGAACTGCATGAACTTACATTTGCAGATGTCGATAATAATGGTCCGATTTTTTCTAGTAAAGATAGTGTTGTTTTGTGATTTGGTATCCGTATCCCTATGCTTTCTCCACCTAAAATTTTTGATGGAAATACCATTGTTAATGGGCCTGGCCAAAAAATAGAGGCTAATTTTAATGTAAAAGGGGGGGTCTCTTTTACGAATTTATGTAAATCATTGTCATTTCGTATAAATAAAATAAGATTTTTAGATAATGGTCTTTTTTTTAATTCATATATTCTATCTATTGCTATTTTATCGTCAAAACGAGCAACTAAACCATACACGGTATCAGTTGGGACTGCAATAACGCGCCCTTCGTTTAGTTCTTTAATTGCATCTTTAAGAGAAATTTTCATTAGTGAAATAATATACTATTGATTATATTTTTAATATGAAAATAGGCGTTATATTCGGTGGAAAATCAGCTGAGCATGAAGTATCAATTTTATCTGCTCGCTCTGTTATAAATGTTATAGACAAAAATAAATTCGAAATAATTCCAATAGGAATAACTAGAGATGGCTTGTGGTGCCACTGTGATAACGATTTGAATTTTGGAAAATGCGTAACATTTTTAGAGGCGTGTTCATCGATTTTATCAAAAATCGATATAGCTTTTCCTGTGTTACACGGCCCTTTTGGTGAAGATGGGACTATACAAGGTTTTTTTGAGATTGCTTCTATTCCATATGTAGGTGCTGGGGTTTTAGGGAGCGCTATAGGTTTAGATAAAGATGTAACAAAACGCCTATTAGTTGAAAGTGGAATTTTAGTTGCTGAATACCTAGTTTTTGACAAACCACCTAATTATAAAGATGTTACTAATTATCTTGGTTCTCCTTGCATTATAAAATCATCAAACATGGGTTCATCTATTTGTTTAACGAAGGCATGGAATGAAATAGAATTTTACGAAGGTGTAGAATTAGCTTTTGAATATGATAAAAAAATAATTATAGAGAAGAATATATGCGGTAGAGAGTTAGAGTGTTCTATTCTCGGATTAAGAGATCCAATAGCTTCGCTACCTGGCGAGATAGCAATAAAAGATGGTGGAATGTACACATACGAAGCAAAGTATTTAAATGAAGAGATGGTTGAATTGATTATTCCTGCTATATTAAGTAAAGCTAAGGTAGCTGAGGTTCAAAGTTTGGCATTAAAAACTTTTAAAATTTTATGTTGCGATGGAATGGCACGCGTCGATTTTTTTATGGATTATGAAGAAAAATTATATGTTAATGAAATAAATACAATTCCAGGTTTTACAGAGATGAGTATGTATCCAAAGTTGTGGCAAATTTCAGGAATCTCTTATACTCGATTAATTGAACATTTAATCGAAATCGCCATTAAGAGGTTCCAACAATCTCTTGGTTTGAAAAATAGTACGCGCAACCTCGTCTAGTATAATAGCTATTGTTTCTTGATTATTGATTTTACTTCCAACTGTTTCAAATTCATATTTATCATCTTGTCGTACATTAGTTTTCATAACTAAATTTTGACGTTGTATATAAGGGGC
>JAHFTJ010000029.1 GCA_023269435.1 Chlamydiota bacterium | reverse complement strand
AGGTGAAAGAGATCTAGCTGTTGCTGGAGCCTCAACATTGGCGAGAAATGATTTTCTAGATTGGTTAGACGCTATGAAATTCAAATACAATTTCACATTTCCAACCTCAAAAGACGAACTTATTAACGTCTCTAAAGTTCATTTTAAAACAACTAATGAATTATCTGGTAATTAAAAGCATAATATAGTAAAATATTATTTATGATTACATCTAATTATGATAAAGTATACTTTTCTTTAAAAGAAAACGTGCCTCACTTATTTAATAAAGATAACCTTTATTGTTTAAACAAAAGTCAAAAAAAAATTTTAATAAAGCAAATATTAAATACTACATGTATATATAAAAATATTTTTTTTAAAGAAAATGTTTATTTTCAAGAAAACAATTCATTTAAAAATCTTGAAAAGAGATCTAAAGAATATTTTATAGAAAAAATTTATAAATTAATTTCAACAATTAATCCTACTGAACAAAATATCAAACAACTGTTAACGCATGTTTCAACTTTTACTAATAATGAAATTATATTTTTGGAAGAGATGACAACGCGTGTTCAAAATGACATGAAAGAGATTAAGTCTAGATTTGAATTGCACTCATTCAAACTGATTGATATTAAAATTACAGAGGAAGAAGCTCACGAAAATGGACGAAACGTATGTTTTTTAGTATTTAAAGATAAAAATAACAATATTAAAAATGTAGTGTACAAACCAAGAGATAGCGAAACAGAATTAGTTATCTTAAATAATGAAAATAGCATATTCGCAGAAAATAATTTACCAACATTAAAAGTGTTATCTAAACCTGGATATGGATATTTTGAATACATAACACATGAACAAAAATTTAATCAAAGTGATAAAGAAGATAATGAAGAAAATTTAATTATTGAATTTATTAAAATTTTAACGATTTGCGAAAAATATAATATAGGTGATCTGATTCCTGAAAATTTTATATGTTCTAATTATAAAGGCAAATTAAGATTAATGCTAATAGATGCAGAAGTGATAAATAATCTTTTTAAAGAAAAAAATGAACCTATGTTACATACAAATTACTTTTTTAATAAAATGATGAATATCGAAGACAATAAAAAAACAAAACAATACTCTAGAGATCACACTGATACATATGATTATAGAAATATTTTTAATACAAACAAAGAAAAAATAATAAACTCATCTACAGTATCAGAAAAATATAAAAATCAATTGTCTGAAACACTGCGTAGGATTGCTCCATTTGACACAGAAAATTATATTAAACTTAGAAAAAAATTTTCAAAAGAATTATATAAAAACCCAGATAATAATATAATCGAAACTTGTCTTACTGATACAGTACAAGCGTTATTTGAATGGTGTTCAATATATTTTTCTAAAGAAGATATTGGAAAAATACGAATTGGCATTGAACAAAATTTCCTAAGTAAAAGAATGTCTATTCCTAGATTTTGCTATTGTGAAAAAAGAAAACAAATTTTTTTCCATGGCGAATGGATCGGCAGTAGTGACCCAGCTCATCGAGAAAAAGAAAGTAGCAGTAACATAAATAAAGTACCCGCAACACAATCAAAGAAAAATTCTTACGTAGGTAAATACAAAACAAAACTTATTTATGATATGAATAATAATAAACAAAAATCAAATAATCCTAATTCATATTCATTATTATATAAAAAACAAATTAAACATTCACTTAAAAAACAATCATATACAAATTTACATGCAAAATCGTCAGACAAAGTAAATAATTTATCTATAAGTACAGTAGCAACTGCGGAACCTATAATTCGCGCCCCTTGTCCAATACTCCGTACCTCCTCATACGCTCAAATATACACAGAGGTGAAAGAGATCTAGTTGTTGCTGGAGCCTCAATATTGGCGAAAAATGATTTCTTAGATGGGTTAGATGCTATGAAATTCAAATACAATTTCACATTTCCAACCTCAAAAGACGAACTTATTAACGTCGCTAACGTTCATTTCAAAACAACTAATAAATTATCTGGTAATTAAAAGCGTAATATAGTAAGATATTATTTATGATTACATCTTATTATGATAAAGTATATTATTCTTTAAAAGAAAACGTGCCTCACTTATTTAATAAAAATAACCTTTATTGTTTAAACGAGAATCGAAATTTAATAAAAAAAATATTACATAATACATATAAAAATATTAATTTTAAAAATAATTTTTATTATCCAGAAACCAATTCATTTAAAAATCTTAAAAAGAGATCTAAAGAATATCTTATAGAAGAAATTTATAAATTAATTTCAACAATTAATCCTACCGAACAAAATATCAAACAACTGTTAACGCATGTTTCAACTTTTACTAATAATGAAATTATATTTTTGGAAGAAATGACAACGCGTGTTAAAAATGACATAAAAGAAATTAAGTCTAGATTTGAATTACACTCATTCGAGCTAATTGATATTGAAATTACAGGGGAAGAAGCTCACGAAAATGGACGAAACGTATGTTTTTTAGTATTTGAAGATAAAAATAACAATATTAAAAATGTAGTATATAAGCCAAGGGATAGCAAAGCAGAATTAGTTATCTTAAATGATGAAAATAGCATATTCGCAGAAAATAATTTACCAACATTAAAAGTGTTATCTAAACCTGGATATGGATATTTTGAATACATAATACATGAACAAAAATTTAATCAAAGCGATAAAGAAGATAATGAAGAAAATTTAATTACTGAATTTATTAAAATTTTAACGGTTTGTGAAAAATATTATATAGGCGATCTGCATGTTGGAAATTTTGTATGCTCTAAATATAAAGGTAGATTAAGATTAATGCTGATAGACGCAGAAGTGATAACAAATCTTTTTAAAGAAAAATATGAACCTATGAAATATACAAGCCACATTTTTAATGAAATGATGGTTATCGAAGACAATAAAAAAATAAAAAAATGCTCTAGAGATCACACTGATACACTTACTAATTATGATCGTGAAGATATTTTTAATAACAAAAAAAAAGAAATAATGAATTCATCTACAATATCAAAAAAATATAAAGGTAAATTGTCTAAAATGCTGCGTAGAATTGTTCCGATTGACACAAAAAAATACCTTAATTTTAGAGAAAAATTTTCAAAAGAATTATATAAAAACCCAGATAATAATATAATCGAAACTTGCCTTACTGATACAGTACAAGCGTTATTTGAATGGTGTTCAATACATTTTTCTAAAGAAGATATTGGAAAAATACGAATTGGCATTGAACAAAATTTCCTAAGCGAAAGAAAATCTATCCCTAAATTTTGTTATTGTGAAAAAAGAAGGCAAATTTTTTTTCATGGTGAATGGATCGGCAGTAGCGACCCAGCTCATCAAGAAATAGATAATTTAAATATAGATAATTTAAATATATCTACAGAAACTGCAAAGGTAGATAACTACATGCAACCCCAGAGTTCATAATGAGTGTAAAGCCTCATTTTTCAATTGGTGAAAAATAAAAAAAAATAGTGGAAAATTAAGTGCATATAAGGATACAATGTTACTTATTAGAAATGGAGTTTTTGATTTCTAATGTGAATGCCGCGCATTAATGAATGTTTTGTTTATATTGATTTGTGTTGCATGTTATTTTTATATTATTATTAGGAGGCCAATTATGGCAAAGAAGTTATATGTCGGAAATTTGTCACATGACATAACCGATAGTGAATTACAGGATCTTTTTGAACAATTTGGTTCTGTTGTTTCAGCACAAGTTATTATGAATCGTGAAACACAACGCTCAAAAGGCTTTGGTTTTGTAGAAATGAGCACAGAAGATGAAGCAAAAGCAGCTATTGAAGCTTTAAACAACAAGGAAGCTTACGGACGTCCTTTAACAGTTAATCTTGCTCGTCCAAAAGAAGCTACCAAAAGTGTAGGTGGATATAGAAGCAGCGGTAGTGGCATGGGTGGTTTTCGTGGTGGAGATAACAATGGCAGCAGCACCAGAGATAGCCGCGACAGCAGAGATAACCGACGTAGTGGAAACAGCGGAAGTGGAAATAGTGGCAGAGGACGCTACTAATTTAATCTATTGTAATTCATTACAGCGAAAAAAGGCTATAGTTAGTTCTATAGCCTTTTTTTATTTTATTTATCTAAATAGAATTTAAATGATTCTATAAAATATTTGAAATGTTCTTCTTGATAATTACAAACTTCACACTCCATAGCTAATAAATAAAGCGAATTATTAGCCTGTATAGCCCTTCCTTTAAAATAAACTTGATCAGTACGGATGAAAAAATCCATTCCAGGAAATCCATGAACCTTTACCAAATCGGCAAATATTAGCCTATTGTTGGCATTTTGCGAGATAAGAGTATTTAAAAAATGCTCCAAATTAGGAAGTGCATTTTCTTCAGTTATCTCCCCTGGATATTGAGCAACCAATACCATAAATACTTCTTTTTTATCTAAATCAGATACATATATATAGTACTGCAACTCTTTATCTTGACCTTTCATTGGCATTTTTTGAACAATATGCTCAGGTGTTTTTGGAAATGCAGCTGAACATTTACCCTCAATAGAATGAGCATTTTTCCAATCTTTAAACTCATCTTTTTGTTTTATATTAAATTTTTCCGCGATAGGCTGTACAGCAAAGAGTAATCCTAAAAAAGTAGCTAACGCTTTTGTGGAAAATTTTGTTTTATTATAATGCATATCCCCTTCCTTTTTAGAATTTTTTATTTTTTATAAAAATGATATTATCGTTGCAACAGCTTTTAATTTGAAATTACTTATAAAGATCAAATTAAACAAATAATCTATACAAAATAATATAGCAAAGGTAAGCAAAACATTCCAAATTGCCACCCATGCAGAGTAGCCTTGAACTTCACCAACAGTATGAAATAAAATTATAGATTTCCAAACGGTAAAAACAACCTGCGCAATCAAAAGCAAATAAGCTAAGATAGATATATTTTGACCAAAAATATAAAATGGAGTGAAAGCGCGATACTTATATAAAGCAATAATTCCTATCCAAGCAATGAGTTGAAATAACTCTGGAACTCTTGACCATACAAAAGCATACAGAAGATCAGAAAAACTTCCAATTCCACGGAAGATTTTACCAGTCAAATATAGAAAAAATGCAGTAATGTAAAATACAAAATACCCTATCGGTATCCCTAAAATAACTGCAGTAACAATTATCACTAAAGGAGAGAATTGATTGCCAAGACCTAAAGCATAAGATTTGGCAAAAACCAAGACAATCCCAACAATCCAAGCTAAAAGTAAAACAGCAATTTTACTTTTAGCTTGTCGAATTTTCATAAATCCCCTAGGATCAACCATTACCTTGAGTGGATTTAATTTAAATTTATTTTTCATAGTATTTACTTAAATGTTTATAAAAATTATTTGTTATCAATATTTTTTTTGCAGCAAGATTTATCGTCTTTATGTTCATCATCTTTATCTGAACAACATATATTACATTTGTGTGAGTAACAACATAGGGATTTAATTCTAATTAAAAAACTAAGACCCCAAATTCCGGCTAAACCTATTATAGAAAAAACGATCCTCCCCCAGATAGAATAAGTTCCAGCTTCAGGACCACCTAATATAGATGATATGAAGTTATAATTAAAAAAACCTACTAAACCACAATTAATAGCGCCTATTAACACTAAAATCAAAGATACAACGCTAATTATACACATACTTACCTCCTAAAAATTCTACTTAATCATCACATTAAACAATAAATCATTTAATGCAACATAGACCTAAAATAAACTTGACCACATAGAAATAATTGTTTAATATATTCATATGTCAAATCTAAACGAAGAACAGCTGCAAACACTTAGTAAGCTTAGTCGTATACAAATTTCTAAAGACGAATCTAAGATATTATTGACAAATCTTAAGAAGATACTCTCATATATTGATATGTTGGATGAAATAGACACAGAGACTGTGCAACCATGCAACCACGTAATAAAAGGGGTAAGAGCTCCTTTAAGAGATGATGAACCTGAAAGGTTAATGTCGAGAGATGAATTTTTAAGAAATAGCCCAGACAAAAGCGGAGGTTTTATAAAAGTTCCACAAGTAATTAAGGATCAACTGTAATGCATAAAGATAGTGCCTTGACAATCAAAAATAAATTTCTTAGTGGTGAAAATAGTGCCAGCGAAATTACTTCTTGTTTCTTACTTCGCGCAAAAATTATCGACAACCAAACTGGGGCTCTTTTAAGCATATTATCAGATCGTGCTATGAAAAAAGCTGAAAATCTCGACAGAAAACGAAAAAACGGGAAATCTTTAGGAAAATTGGCCGGTATTCCTATAGTAGTAAAAGATAACATACTGATAAAAGATGAAATAACAACTTGCGGGTCTAAATTTTTAGAAAATTACCGTGCGCCATTCAATGCAACTGTTATTAATTTGATTGATGAAGAAGATGGTATAATCATTGCTAAATCTAATTTAGATGAATTTGCAATGGGATCATCTACAGAGAATTCTGCATATAAAATAGCTAGAAATCCGTGGAATTTGGATTATTCTCCAGGAGGTTCGTCAGGAGGATCTGCAATATCTGTCTCTGCAATGATAGCTCCAATTGCATTAGGGTCTGATACTGGTGGATCGATAAGATTACCGGCAGCTTTTTGTGGTGTTCATGGATTTAAACCGACTTATGGAAGAGTGTCGCGTTTTGGTTTAGTAGCGTTTGGATCTTCCCTAGATCAGATTGGACCATTTGCCAGATCTGCAGAAGAAATAGCTCTAATGCAAGAAGTTATCGCAAAACCGTGTAAATACGATTCTAATAGTGTTCAATATCCTGTAGAACCATACATGGACGAGCTATCGCAATCTATTCAAGGCAAAACAATAGGAGTACCATATTCAATACTAAAAGATTTAGAACCTGAAATACTAAAAAATTTTGAAAATTCTTTAAAAGTATATGAATCTTTAGGCGTTAAAATAAAAGAAATCCATCTAAATCTTATTAAGTACTCAGTTCCAGTATATTATATTTTGGCTGCTGCAGAAGCGTCTACTAATTTAGCCCGTTTTGATGGAATTCGTTATACAGAACGATCAAAAAATGCTCACACATTGGAAGAAGTATATGAATTGTCTAGAAGTGAATTTTTCGGAAAAGAAGTTAAGCAAAGAATATTGTTAGGTACGTATGTTTTATCTGCAGGATACCAAGATGCATATTACCGTAAAGCACAAAAAGTTAGAACGTTAATGATAGAAGAGTATGAAGAAGCATTTAAACTTTGTGACATAATAGCGTTACCAACAACTACAACTAATGTATTTAAAATAGGTGCAATACAAGATCCGCTACAAATGTATAAGCAAGATATATATACTATATCTGCAAATTTAGTAGGAATACCAGCAATCAATATTCCAACAAAATTAGACAAAAATTCCATGCCACTTGGCATACAAATTCAAGGACCACAACTGGATGACGCTAGAGTATTACGATTTGCATGGCACTACGAAAAATCTGAAAATACAAATAAATTTTATCCTAACCTTTTCGACAAGGAGATGAGATAAATGAATAAATCACATTACAGTGAATGGGAACCTGTTATAGGTTTAGAGATACATGTCCAATTAAATACACGATCTAAAATGTTTTCTCAGGAACCAAACCAATTCGGAGATGAACCAAACGTAAACATAGGTTATTTTGACACCGGGCAACCTGGCGCATTACCTGTTATCAATTGCGAAGCTGTAAAAAAAGCTGTTAATTTTGGATTAGCTGTTGGTTCTAAAATAAATGAAGAGTCTATTTTTGATAGAAAATCATATTTCTATCCAGACTGTCCAATGAATTATCAAATTACCCAATTTTATAAACCGATAATAATCGGCGGAGAAATTACAACTGAAGTTGAAGGAAAGATTAAAACATTTAAGATAGAGCATGCTCACTTAGAAAATGATGCTGGAAAACTAATTCATTTTCCAAAATTCACAGGGGTGGATTTTAATCGATCTGGCGCTCCACTACTTGAGATAGTCTCCACTCCATGTATGTTTTCTCCTAAAGACGCCTCTGCATATGCTCAAGCTGTAAAAGCAATCATGGAATATATAGACTCTTCTAATTGTAACATGCAAGATGGACAGCTTCGCATGGATGCAAATGTCTCTGTCAGACGAAAAGGAGAACACACGCTTAGAAATAAGACCGAACTGAAAAACATGAACTCGTTTTTTAATATGGAATTAGCAATAGAAGCTGAAATAATTAGACAGATCGACTTTTATACACAAAATCCCGACAAACATATCGAAAGTGGAACATATCGTTTTGATTTAGAAAAACAAAAAACCATTTTGATGAGAAAAAAAGAGAGCGCAGACGATTACAGATATTTTCCAGAACCGGACCTTCCCCCTCTAATAATAACGCAAGAGTATATAAACCATCTAAGAAGAGAATTACCAGAACTTCCAAAAGAACGTTTCAATCGTTACATAACATCATTATGTCTAACAGAATATAATGCTTCACTTTTGGTTAATGACAAAAAGCTTTCAGATATGTTTGAGGAAGGGTGTAAAATATGCAACAATGCATCACATCTATGCAATTGGATCACCGTTGAATTTATGGGTAGAATAAAAGATACAGGCAAATCACTCTCCGAAATTGGTATACAAATTACAGATATAGCAGCATTAGTTAATCTTATAAACGACAAAATAATCACAGGTAAAATAGGTAAAATGGTAGCCGATGACATGGTTAAAAACCCTGGAACATCGCCACAGACAATTATAGACGCAAATCCAAATTATAAGCCAATGAGGGATACGAAAGTCGTCGAAGACATAGTTGATCGTATTATACAAGAAAATCCAGAAACAATAGACGACTACAAAAATGGCAAAGAAAAAGCATTTCAATTCCTAGTTGGTCAAGTGATGAAAGCGACAAAAGGCAAAGCACCACCAGATTATGTGCGTGACTACCTAATCGAAAAACTTAAATCATTATAATTCAGTTTTTAAGTGCCTTGCACTAGTTTTTAATAAAATGTGGAATAAAATTTGCTCCATGCTTCGACAACCAATCGTTGTCAGTAGTGTCAGTAGTTGGAAGAACTTTATTTATAACTTCATTCATAATTTTTTTTTCAAATTGTTCGTATTTTAATTTTTCTATTTCTATTTCTATTTCTATTTCTATTTTAGAATCTAATTCTTTTATTCTTGATGTTAAATCTAATTTTAATGCGTCTAAAGTATCTTGTGAATCAAGTAATTTATATTTATTATCATTGAGTGACCCTAATTGTTCATCTAAATAATCTTTTAGATTTTGTAATGACATTTGAGCATCCTCTCTATGTAAAATTTGCATTTTGACATCGGCTTCTAAATCATTTAGATCTTGTTCTAGTTTTTCTTTTAATTCTACAACCAATTGTTCTGAATATGGAGTAATATTAACATTAACGTTTCTGTCGAACGGCGATGTTAGATCAACAGGAACAGCAAATGCAGCTCCGGCAGCTGATGCAGGTAACGCATACATTTCTAATGTTGGGATAAGACCAAAACCCAGTCCAATAATAGCTAAAATCTGTTGAATGGCTCTGCAAATTAAAGTCAAATCTTTAATAAAAATTCCTCTCTCTAGTTTTTTTATATCTTTTTCCAAAAAATTATAGTTTGCATAGTCTGTTTTTAAAATATTTAAAATTTCTAATGCTGCCCTCATGCCAATAGGTTCTAATTTTACGGCAAGATATGCAAATTTATATTCTGCAACATTTTCTTCTGTAACAGTACTTATTTTTTTTCCATCAACTTCAACTTCAGCAAACTCTCCAAAAGGGTTATCTACATTTTTGCCATCATAATTATAAATAGCACTCAATTTAAGATTGTCAAAAATATTTTCTGTAAATTCATTTATTTTGTTGGCTATATTTATAACGCCTTTGTCATTTATCTCTTTTAGTTTTTTTATTTCTTTTTTAATGATATTCTGTACGCTGCTTTTATCAAATCTTTTTATTATTTGTACTGTTACATCATATAATGAAAAGATTGCAGCTATACCAAGTACAACTGATAAAAAAATTGGATTTATGCCAACAAATATTAGACCTGATACTAATATTGCTCCAGCAACAAGATAACAACATCCACAAACCAATTTACGCAAAGTTGAGAGCCATTGACCACTCTTTTTAAGAGAGTCAATACCTCCGCCAATAGTAAAAGCTGCAGTAGTAAATGTAAAAAAAGCCCCCAATACACTAAACAGTGTATTTAGAACATTAAAAATAGGCAATAAAGTTAATTTAACAGAAATTACACCCAATGATAAAAATGCAATAGCTAAAATATTTGAAAAGTTATCACACTGAAAGCACAACTCCGATTTAGAAACCCATATTGCAGCACTTTGTATTTTTTTCCAAGTTGTGTCGCCTTCCCAAAAGGGTGTATTTGACGTTGATTTTATCAACCCCCAAACAGTATTTTCTTTAAATTGTGCATTCAAATGATCGTAAACTTTTCCAATAGCTTCACTATTCACAAGTTGCATTTGTTGTATGTTCATAATTATTTCTCCTTATTTGTTATGTATCATAATGTATACAATTATATTACCATAATTAATAATACATTTCAACAAAAACTTATTAATTATTAGCAAAAATTGAAAATATCAAGATTTTTGGAGTAATTAAGAAAATTAAAAATTTAATCTCATAGCGCTATCACAGCGAAACCATTCTGGATTCGGTTTTCATGTGCAGGTGCGCTCCTGGTACTATAAAATGTGGAACATTTGCTGCTCTCAACCAATCGTAATCATAGTTATAGCTAAGCCATTTCAACCATGAAATGCACAAAAAATAGCATAGAAATCTCTAATATACCTTCAAGTATAACATATTTGTGGATAGCCTATCCAAAACGCTTCTAACGATGTTTCATAGTTAAGAGCTGCTCTGTGTCTGTTATTGAGTAGATTTTCTACTCTTTCTATGTCTTCTGACGCAATGAATGAGATTTGTATCTTTGATCTGCGAATATGTACAAAAAATATTAATTTTGCAAAATATGTACTACATAAAATTAGAACTTTTTCAAGTTCAAATGATTATGATTTTCTTACACGAAACTGGCGTTATATTAGGATTTTAGAGGAATTCTCACATTCATATCGAGATCAAAGTGGCAATATGAGCAAGATGAATTTTTTAGTTTCGCAAGATTTCCTAGAAGAAATTTTGAGACTTCTAATCGCTGGTTTGACTGATCCAATCGTTCAGCTTACGTGATTTGGAATCGAAGTTGGCACCGATAAAAGTGATCGGTTGTTTGTCGAGTTTGAATTGAGTGTGGTAGGCGCGCGAGAGGATTTGGTCGATGGCTTCCTGCGCCGTTTTATCAATTTTGAATTCAAAGACAAAAATATCAGTTTTGGTCTTTATGAGTAAATCCATGCGGCCGTGGCCGGTGGGCATTTCCGCGCCTACTTTAAATCCAAGGGTTTTCAGAAATAGGTAGAGAAGGGAGTGATAATATGCTTCAACGTTTTTGTGGATGTTGTAGGGAATAGAGTCGAGAAAAATATTGAAGACATCAAAAAACTTTTGGAAGTTGTGATGTTCTAAGTGACTGGCTAATTGATAATATAAATCCTGAATTTCGGATGTAGATTTTTTTGAGAAAAGAGGAAGGATGTAGTTAAGGAACGATCTTCGTACTTCTTCATTGGGGAAGTTAAGTAAGTAGATTTGTGTTTTCTCGTCGAATTTACGAATTGTGAGATACCCTGTTTGATACAGCAGAGTGTGTACATCCATAGAAGAAATGTCGTGGGTTAACTCTAACTCTTCTCCTGCTTTAATATCGTCTTCTAGATTGAGAAGGGAAAAGTTGTGTGTTTCAGCGGCTTTAATGACCATGGAAGGGGTAGCAGTCTGGAACCAATAATTGTTGAACTCACCTGTTTTAATAAAATTCAGAAGGGATATAGGATTATACACTTTTGGGGGTTTTGAAAACTTAGTAAAAGCATATCCGTTATACCATGTTTTAAGTGTGGCAAAAAGTTCTTCTTCCACTTCTTCTCTTTTGTGTGCCCAATGTTTAACATTAGGAGTGAAGTAGTGGCGAATTTCTTGTTCTGTAAGTCCAAGTAAATCTGCATAATCTTCTCGAAATGAGAGTTGATTTAAATTGTTCAGTCCGGAAAAGAGGGATACCTTTGCAAATTGGCTTACTCCGGTTACGAATATAAAGCGCAAATATCGTTCTTGTGCTTTTATGTTAGCATAAAATCGATTTAAAAAATCGCGATTTGCATCTGCTTTTGTAGGTTCATTGATATAGCGAACAATGGGTTCATCATATTCATCAACTAGAATAACAATCGATCCTAAACGTTTGTATAATTCTTCCACAAAGGCATTGAAAGTCTCTTTCAACCGATCTTTTTCTATCTCAACTATATCATACCTTGCGGCAGTTGCTATTAGCGATTCTTTTAATGAGTTTTCAAGCGATGCAGGATCATCAGAAGTTATAAGTGTAAAATCCAATCGAATGATTGGATGGGGATGCCAGTCATAATCAGAGGAATCTATCCAAAGTCCTTTGAAAAGCTCTCTTTCTCCTTTAAATAGAGATTCAAGAGTAGAGATGAGCAGCGATTTACCAAACCTACGTGGACGAGCCAAAAAACCGCCAGGATTTTCTTTAATTAGGTAATACAAGTAGCGAGTCTTATCTACGTAAGTATAACCGCCTTGGATGAGATTTGGGAAATGCTGAATGCCCACTGGCGGGTTGGGTAAAGTCATGTAACGAAGTTTAGCATGTTTCGTGATTTGCTAAAAGGTAAGTAAATTTTTTAAAATGGTGGCCCAGCTAGATTCAGATTCAGGCTGATGACTCCCTGATCAATGCGAATATGAGTATGACTTTTATAGGGAAGAAGATAGTAGAAATCATTATTTAGTCCTGCCTCTTTGAAGGCGAATTCAAGCGAAACTGAATTTGGACCATAATCATAATCAAGATGCACCAAAATTCTTTTGCCATCCGATTCTGCGATGATTCGATTGAGGATATTCTCTAGGGCGTTGGTAAAAAGCAGTGTTTGCATAAACGTCGGGATTGGATCGTAAGAATATCGTTTTTGAATCCACATTCCTTGCTGTTGTAGGATGTTATACATATTTTCGCTGTGCATCTCATCTGAAAAGAATGCACTATAGAGTCGACAGATTTCTGTGATAAGAAATGTGCGATTTTGTGGCGTATCCGGATACTGAGCGATGTATTTTGGCTCCCGCTCTCCTGTAAGAATGGCGGAAAAGGTGTCCATCAAGGTTTGCTGAACAGTTTTATAGACAGGCATAGCTGAGATTTCTTGAGCGTAAAAATTCGGAAGGCAGAATAGCATAATGATGCAAAAAACGCTTATTTTCATTAGCTCTGAATATAGCATAGTATATATTTTTTTACGAGGTTGATTTAACGCCAGTTTCGTGTAAGAAATGTTATGCAGCAGTTTGCAGTAGCTGTGTGATTTGATCAACCTCATGTTTTGGAAAATGTAGTTTAGGTTTATTTGGATTTAAACAATAAGCTACTAAGCCAGACAACAAATTGTTTAAAAAATTCAAGCGACTACGATGCCTATGATGTTCAATCTGATTTTGATTTTTAAGTAAATTATGAACGCTTTCAATTAAAGCTCTTTTACGCAATAATCATTTGTCATAAATAGACATAAGTTTATTATCCATATTTTTTTTAATTTTAGTAATCAATTGTACACCTTGCTCTAATAATATTTTGGAAAGTTTTTTTGAAATATAACCTTTATC
>JAHFTJ010000028.1 GCA_023269435.1 Chlamydiota bacterium | reverse complement strand
TTGCGACGATTGCAATGTATTCGAAAAGACCACGCATAAGAAATAAATTAAATAACGCATTTTATATCGTTAAACAATAGTAGTATTTAAAATTATAATCAACAAAAAACAACAAATTTTTGAATTCAAAATTTCCTCGCCAATGATCTTTGCAGAATTTTTTCTTTTAGTTTTATATAAATAATATATAATTTACTTTATGGAGACAAATTCTCATTTTAAGGGAAAAAGCGTACTGAAACACATTAAAGACGCAAGGTACAAAGGTAAATCTGCAGCTGGAGAAGGCCACGGAATTGATACGCCAGGACACATCGCAAGCGCTGCTGACGCTGCTAAAGATACCGCAATTTGCACTCTATTAATTTGGATAATTGCAAATGCATTAAAACTTCCGCACAAACAAATATATGTACTATTTTCATTATTTATCTTTGGATTTCTCCTTTGGAAAATTGGACGAAGTGCTATTTTAGCTTGGTTTAGACTTGAACATATAAATAATTTAATTGAAGATGAAAAATATGAGATAGAGAATAATAGAAAGGAAGAACGTGATGAACTTATGCAAATGTATCAAACCAAAGGTTTCGCTGGCTCATTATTAGATAAAGTAGTAGATGTGTTGATGTCTGATGATAATAAACTTCTTGGTCTTATGCTAGAAGAAGAATTTGGGATAGCTTTAGAGACATATGAACATCCATTAAAACAAGCGCTTGGCACTGCTATAGGTGTTTTCCTATCTGCATGCGCATTATCTATTGGAATAATCTCATCTGAAGATAACGGTCTATTCTTTGCAGGATTTATAGTTATATTTATATCATCGTACATAATTGCAACTATTGAACAATTAAACATATTAAACAGCGTAGTATGGAATTTAGCAATAGGTTTTTTAGCCTCATTTGGTACATATTTTATCGCTCAATTTATTGTTGGTAACATTTTATGAAACAAAAGATATCTTCTCAATACACATTGGATGAGTATTTTTCATCTGGATATGAAGAATCTGAAAATCCATTTATAAAAGAAAATTCACGTAAATGGGGAAAATATATACCACTCGTTGGCTCAATTGCCGCTCTGTTATTTTTAATATGTGCATATATTTCAAAATTTTTCATAAAAGAATTCGAATATTTCTTTTTAGTCGTAGTATATTTTCTAGTTGGGACGCCAGCCCTTATATCTTCTTTACAAAATTTAAAAAAATTAAACATAAATATCCAAGTTCTTATGACAACAGCAGCTTTTTTGTCAGTTCTAATACAGAGTGAACTTGAGGGTGGTCTTTTATTAGTTTTATTCTCACTCTCTGAAGCTATGGAGGAGACTGTCTCTAAAAAAACCAAGGGAGCCCTGCACGCTCTACACAAAATTGTACCCACAATGGCATACGTTATAGATAATGATAACTATATTTACCCTGTATCTATAAGAGAAATTACATTAAATACAAAAATATTGGTAAAAGCAGGAGAAATAGTCCCATTAGATGGAATCATAATCGATGGTGGTTCTTACATAAACCTATCTCACCTAACAGGCGAAAGCATTCCTGTTGCGAAAAAAATTGGTGACGAAGTGCAAGCAGGCAGTTTAAACACAGATGGGACTCTAACTGTTTTGGTTACAAAAACAAGCGGAGAATCTACGTTAACAAAAATAATTAAACTAATAACACAAGCACATGAAGCTAAACCAAAAATTCAAAAAATTTTAGATAAATTTGGTAACACTTATGCTACAACAATAATATTATTAGCAATTTTTTTAGGAATATTTTTACCAATCATTTTTCAAAAAATGACGTATATTGGAAATGACGGATCAGTTTATAGAGCTTTAGCATTTTTAATAGCTGCATCTCCATGCGCATTGATAATAGCTACGCCAACTGCTTATTTAAGTGCGATATCATCATGCGCAAAACGTGGTGTCTTATTAAAGGGCGGCATCGTGCTAGATGCTTTATCTAAATGTCAAATAGTATCATTCGATAAAACTGGGACTCTAACAACAGGAAAATTATCTTGCTCGATTATTGACATAGATGGATCGGACGTTTCACTTGAAGATGGTCTCTCAATAGCAGCAGGATTAGAGCGTGCTGTTGTACATCCAATTGCAGACGCAATACTTCGCCACACAGAAAATAAAAAAATAACATACAAACCTATAGAAAATTTAAAAGTGATCGCCGGGTGTGGTGTAGAAGGTTATGTTGCAATTGATGAAGTTCAAACTTATGTAGCCATAGGGAGCGTAGAGTTTATACTTGGAAAAATTAAAGATCAGTCAAGAGAGAAAAAAATAGATAAAATGCTAAAAAAAACAGGACATGTTATAACGCTGTTAATAATAAAAAATACAGTAATTGCTTTTCATTTTTTAGATGAAATTCGAGAACAAGCAACGAATGCAGTGAAAGATATACAGAAAAATATTAAAGTTGTGATGTTGACTGGCGATAATAAAGAAAATGCTCAATTTGTAGCTGACAAGCTAAATATAAAAGAGATCTATGCTAATTTAAAACCAGAAGACAAGCTGAGAATAGTTATGCAGCTAGCTGAAAAATACCCTCTAGCAATGGTTGGTGATGGAATTAATGATGCTCCAGCATTAACAACCGCGATGGTTGGTATCGCAATGGGTGAAATTGGAAGCGCAACGGCTATAGAAGCAGCAGACGTAGTTTTATTGCGCGATGACATTTCTATAATTAATTGGCTTTTCAAAAAAAGCAAAAAAACAATAAATATAGTTAGACAAAATCTTTTCCTCGCTATAGTAGTCATACTATTCAATTCTATATTTTCAATATTAGGGTTTATACCAATCTGGCTAGCTGTAATCCTTCATGAAGGAAGTACAATTGCTGTTGGCTTCAACTCAACTCGATTATTACGAAAGTAAGTTAATGTAATAAACTTATTTATTTAAATCTTTTAACGTTATTGAATTGGAAGACTTACTTGTTCCAAGAAGATCACGATTACGACGCTCTCTATTTGTTATTGCAATTTTTACATTAGATGTTTCCATCTTTAATTCTTCCAATTGTTTAATAGATGAGGAGAGCTCTTTATTCAACACATCAATAAGTGATCTTAGGGATAAAATATAATCATTTTTCTCATGTAACTCCTTGTTAATTCTGTCAATCTCATCTTCAACAACTTTTTTATCATCTAACATCTTCTCTTTTATTGTTTCAAATCGAGATCGCCATAGAGTCGCTTCTTTCGTCAAATCAACTATTTTTTTAGCTTCATTAACAGAAAAAATCTTAGCTTCATTTATTGCATAGAGAGATATTATCAAACTCAAAACTAATGAAATTAGCCATAGAAAACTAATAACTGATGAAAATAGAGCGAATGCAAATGTAAAGTTAATGCAAATCAGCAATACTCCGATCTTAGCTGATACTTTATAAAATGAAGCCATTGTACAAAGCGCTAATAACAATAAAATTACATGTGCATATGACAATGAATAATTTAAAAGAATAACTGCAGCGCTAAAAAGGAGAAAAAACGGACCAACAAAGATCCAGTTAAAAACTGTTTTATTTTGAGGTGTGAATAAATATAATTCTATTTTTTTTAAAATATTCATAAAAAACTTAACTCTTCATAAAAAGTTCTAATGCATTCGCAATAATCAAAAATCCATACTTAAATTGATCTAATCCAAAATTTTCATTTGGAGCATGTATACTATCCATTTCCAAAGCAGTCCCTAACATCACAAATTCCCCATTACAACATTTAGATAAATCACAAACAATAGGAATTGATCCTCCAGTCAACGAAAGTCTGCATTTCCCAAAAATATCTGTATATACTTTTTTAATAATATTCACACACTTAAAATTCGGAGAAGAAAATGAAGCTGCACCGCCACCATGGAATTTAAATTCCACCACTACACCTGGTGGCAAATGATCATTGAAATATTTGCAAACTATCGAATAAATATGTTGAAAATCTTGTTTCGGAACAAGTCTGCAAGAAATTTTAGCCGATGCTTCTTTAGGTATTATCGTTTTAAATCCAATTCCTGTATATCCACCACATATACCATTTATTTCAAAAGTTGGACGCAAAAGATTTGTCTCAGCAGTCGTATAACCATCTTCACTATGAAATGCAGTTAAACCAATTGTTTTTTCGCTCTCTTTTTTATCAAAAAAAAGATCTAACGCTTTTTTGTCTTCATCAAAAATTGGAGAAATATCTCTATAAAATTCTGGTATTACAATGCGTCCTTTATCATCTATAATTTTACCAAGAACCTCTGTAATTGCGCGAATTGGACTATAAGCTATTCCGCCTAACTCTCCAGAGTGAGCATCGACGTCCATAACCTTACAATTAACCTCCATTGTCATAATCCCTCTAGCGCCAATACTAATTGACGGATTATCTAACGACCCCATCCCAACATCGACTACCAATAAGCAATCAGCTCGCAATTCGCCCTCTTTTATAGGTATAATCTTAGTTAATGTTTCGCTTCCCATTTCCTCTTCTGCATCTATCAACACTTTAATGTTGATTTTAGCATCAATATTTTTTTCAAAAAAAGATTTGATAGCACACAACGTATAAAAGCTTTGTCCTTTATTGTCTTCAGCTCCTCTCGCATATACACGCCCATTTCTAATCTCCGGATCAAATGGATCACTATACCATAACTCGAACGGCTCAGCTGGTTGTACATCATAATGACAATAAAAAAGCAACGTAGGGACGTCATCGCCATATAATTTTTCACCAAAAATCAGAGGAAAATTATCATCTCCCCATTTTTGAACTTGAAACCCAATCTCCTTCAAGTATTTTTCTAACCAATGCGCACATCTTTTTAAGTTATCTCCATTCTCTTTATATGCACTTATACTAGGAAATTTAAGGTAAGTAAAATAATCTTCCATTATTTTCTCTTTCATACCGTTAAACCAATTATCGTAATACATAGCCAACCCTCAATTATTTCAATGTATCGTGCACATTTTTGATTAAATATGAAACAATTTCCTTGTCACCTTCGTATGTCATTTCAATTTCCATGACACCCTCTTCATTTGGCTCTCCACAAGTTAATAATACATAACAAATCGTTTTTCCATTGTTCCTCTTTTTAAGAATAGCTGATATATCTTTTTTTGATGGATGCAACCTGTTAAATAACCCAATTATATTTTTCTTCATAAATGCAAAAATCACAGAAAAAAGCACCTCACAGTATACTCTCAAGGCAATTAGAGGTAAAGATTGATTTTATTATCAAAAAATTGGTAAAATATACATATGATTAAAAGAATATTTATATTTTTACTGCTTAATATATTGATAGTATTAACTATATCATTTGCGTTAAACATATTTCACGTTGCACCATACTTAACTTCTTATGGCTTAGACTACAAATCATTAGCAGTGTTTTGTCTCTTGTGGGGAATGGGCGGTTCTATAATTTCACTATTACTATCACGTTATTTAGCAAAATGGATGTTATCTGTAAAATTAATAGACAGCAGCACAAACGACACTACATCAAAAATATTAATAAAAATTGTTACTAAACTTTCACATAACGCTGGACTATCAGTTGTGCCACAAATAGGGATTTTCGAAAATCGTGAGCCAAACGCATTTGCAACAGGACCATCAAAAAAAAGATCGTTAATTGCAGTCTCAACTGGATTATTGAATATTTTATCAGAAGAGGAACTGGAAGGGGTAATTGGACATGAAATTAGTCACATAGCAAATGGCGACATGGTTACAATGACTTTACTACAGGGTGTAGTGAACGCGTTTGTAATGTTCATGGCAAGAGCCATTGCATTCGCAATATCTTCAATAGTACGTGACAATCGTGGTCGTCGTCAAATATCGTCTTATGGAAGTTATATGTTATTAACATTCGTATTTGAGATTGTTTTTATGTTGCTTGGATCAATTGTAATCGCTTACTTCTCTCGTATTAGAGAGTATAGAGCTGACAAAGGTTCTAACGAGATGGTTGGGAAAGAACCGATGATAAATGCTTTAAAAAAGCTACAATTATCACAAACGATAGACGATACATCAACAAAACAACAATCAATAGCAGCTCTAATGATAAATTGCCCAAAAAAATTATCTCGTATACTATCTATTTTCGCAACTCACCCTTCAATAGAAAAAAGAATTGCACGTTTAAACAAATAAATTTTTATTAATTTACATTCATAATTATATAATATATAATGATATTATGTTAATAATATACTATATATTTTTTTTTATACTATTTATATTTAATCCAGCATTAAATGATGTTGTATTAAACAAAAATCAAACAACAAATCAAACATTTGGTGCAACAAAGATTGTGCCAATTGTAACAAACGAAGAACAACAGGAATCAATCCCTGGAGATCTATGCAACGAAATGAAAAAAAATACAAAGTACACTTGGATTGGCACATCAGGTTTATATAATTTAAATATAATTAGTAGAACCAAGAATATAGAAAAAATTATAATATGCGATATAGACAAACGAATGATAATTTTTTGGTTAGATGTTTTAAAAGAAATAAAACAGGCAAATTCAAATGCAGATGCTAAAATTAAAATTTTCAATATGATAGAAAAAAATGCCAAACTGTATTTTTCTGAATCACCAAATAAAGAAGTTGTAGAAAAAACCAAAAATATATTTTTTTCTATAGATAGAGAAAATGATTTTTCTAAATGCAGCAGAAGAGATGTAAGGGACAAAGCGTCCATATCTTCAAAGATATTTTATAATAATGCTAACAATTTTCCACTAGATCAATCTATATCATTGTGCGACAGTTCGTTTGTATTGACAATGTTTAGCTTAAAACGAGAAATAGATTCTGGCATAAGTTTTATGTCTACAAATGAACAATTTATAAAAATACAAAATATGGCAAATAACAATCTTATTCAGATATTTCAATACGATTTTACAAACAAAGATAATATGAAAAATTTATCAATATATATTAAAAATATAAATAAAATAATTTATATATCAAATATAGAAGATTTTTTAGACAACGACCAACACAACAACATGGTTTCCGCTTTAGCATTATTAGCTGGGGCTAATCTAAATAATACACCAATATTTGTTTCTACAGAAGCACGAGCTTGTTTTTTGTGTGCTATGAAACAACGCGTTATACATAGTCTACCAATTGAAAATTACGAAAATACTAAAGATGTGATAAGTTTGGCATTGCCAAAAAACAACTTATTTCCATATCACAAAGGAGACAAAAATACAAATATACACGATTTACACACATGTAAATACTATACAAAAACCATATAACCAACATTCCCTGCCCTGCTCCGCAGAGTACGGAATGTTGGATAAAAATACTCAATCAATTGTTTAAAACAAAAAATCACTTTACTAATTCTTCTCTAAGAGAGTCTACATTTATTTTTTTGATATAATCTACTAAATTTTTATGCCACCAGTGAAGGCCCCTTCGTTTCATTTCAGATATAGCTTGTTCTTTTGTCCAATTTTGAACAACTATACGATAAATAGCACACATAACACCTGTACGATCTGCTCCATGAAAACAATGAACAAAAGCAGGCTTGTGTTTTGGGTTTAACATTATTTTTAAAAAATCTACCATTATTTTATCTTGAGGATTGTACGGATAAAATGGGATATGAATAATACGAATATGATCTGAATAATACTCTTCAATTATTTTTTTATTAAAATACCCTATCCTTAAATTTATAATAGTTTTGATTCCATCTTTAGCTAGCTGTTTTAAACCAGACATTGACGGTTGTCCACCACGATGCAATAGATTATCATCTACTACATGGTAATTTTGAACTCTATATCTCAATATTTTTTGTTTTATGTAAAAAATGACAACTTCAAATGACCCACATAGCAATGCTAATGAATAAAACGTACTGTTTACGCAAATTTTTAAAATACTTTTAAACACACTGCGAAGCGATGTCGACTCTTTTATTTCGTTTTCTTCTAACTTAGACATTTACTTATACGACTTACTTTAATAGGTGAAAAATGATTTATAAATTTCTCAATCTCTTTTGAAGTGACTATAAAATCAACTTCTCTCATAGAGGCCAATAAATTAACAATTTTTGTACCACATTTTTTTTGATCTACATGTATAATTAACTTTGCATCTCCTTTTTCTCTATCGAGATCTTTAATTAAACAAAATATATCGTTAGACAATTCCTCCTGTTCTTCTAAATACAGGACTGCAACTTTATTGTCATCTATAGCTTTTTTTAGAACAAAAAAATCATTATCATCACCAACTATTTTATTTAGAGGATCAATATCTATTAAACTTTTAGCAACTTCAGAAAGTTTAACAATTGCACATCCTAAACTTTCAATAGCTATCGATGCTGATATATTTGCTAATTTAATTGCATTTGATATTGTAAACCCATTTGCCAAACAAAATACCAACATTGCTAACACAGTATCGCCTGCGCCTGTAACATCCAACACATCTTTAATTTTTACTTCAAAATTTTCATTAAACCCATCTTTATCAAAGAGTATCATGCCATCTTTAGATCTTGTTATTAAAAGATAAGAAATATTTAATTGATTAATTATTTTATCGGCAACATCGTTTATAGGTGTGCATGATTCAGACGATGTTGCATAATATGCCTCTTTCTGATTTGGCTTAAGGAGAAAAGCCCCACTATATTTTGTTATATCTTTTCCTTTTGGATCAACAACCACTAAAATACGATATTTATTAGCCTCATTAATTATGTATTGCATAATATTGGTTGAAATACAACCCTTGCCATAATCAGATATAGCAATAATATCATAATTACTAATCTCTTTTGAAATAAAATCTTTTAATTTTTCTTCTATTTTTTCAGAAATTGGGGTATTTTTTTCATAATCAGCTCTTATTAATTGCTGTCCAGCAGCTATGAATCTATTTTTTAATGGAGTTTTAAAATCTTTTTGAACAAATATTCCATCTGTCGATAAAAAATTATCATGAAGAAGATTTTCAAGACGACCGCCATCGACATCATCACCAACACGACCAACAATACAAACATCTGCTCCTAAAGCTTGTAAATTGCAAGCCACATTGCCCGCTCCGCCTAGAAGACAAAAAATTTGTGAAACAAGAAGAATTGGGACAGGAGCTTCAGGAGAGACTCTATCAACATCGCCTTTTGTGTATTCATCTAAAATTAGATCACCAACAACTAACACCTTCACATTTCTAATTGTGCTAAAAGTTTCAGTTAATGTTACCATATTCATTCGTTAATTAAATAATTTTTAATGTAATCGTTAATGCCATCTTCCAAAGACGTCTTATGTAACTTCATCAACGATCCTAAATTTGACATATTTGCACATGTATAATTTTGATAACTTTTTTTAATCTCATTTGGCATTGGAATGTACTTAATATTAGGCGTAATACCCAATACACTAAAAATTTCATTAGCTACGCTATTCCAACTTTTGGCTATTCCAGTTCCAACATTAAAAATACCTGTGATATCATTAAAAAGAAAATCACAAACTATTTTTTCTATGTCTTTCACATATATAAAATCCCTCTCCTGTCCACCGTTTTGATATTTTTTATCATTAGATTCAAATAACTTAACTTTTTTCTCTTCTTTTATTTGATTATACATATGGTAAATCATCGAGGCCATGCGCCCTTTGTAACGTTCGCCTGGACCATAGACATTAAAAAATTTTAAACCAACAATGTGATCTAAAAAATTATTTCTATAAGCCCATAAATCGAACATGTGTTTTGTTTGTCCATACAAATTTACAGGTACAAGAGAATCTAATTTATCTTGATCATCATCAAACCCATTCTCGCCATGTCCATACGTTGCTGCAGAAGATGCATATATAAATCTAATGTCATACTCTAATGCAAATTTAGCCAACTCTATGGAATAACGATAATTCATTTTATAATAATCATCACCATTTATACCAACCGTATCTGTTATTGCACCCATATGTATTATTGCTTCTACATCATTTTGATTGTCATAAAGCCATTCTATTAACTCACAATGAGATATAAGTTCATTGTAATGTTTTCCTTGAAGGTTTTTCCACTTTTCAGTGCAGTCTAAATCATCTACGATGATAATATTCTTTTCGTAACCTAAATGATTTAATTGTCTAACAATACAAGAACCTATAAAACCAGCTCCACCAGTTACAACAATCCATTGATCATCAAAACATTGCTTTTCTTTCATAAAAATACCCACTATAATAAATAATCAATTTTAAATAATCACTCTATGAAAGTCAACACAATCTAAAGTAGGAGATGAAATATCCCCAACACAAATAAATGATGATCCACTGCCAGTCATTGATACATAGTTAAATCCTAATGAATAAAGATCTTCTTTTATCTTAATTAATTTTGGTTCTAATTTAAAGGCGAAAGGTTCAAGATCATTTATATAAATTGGTTCACCTTTTATATATGAATCTAAAATAGTTCGTGGATTTTCTGAAGATAGAGCATTAGGTTTGCATAATGCATAAACACTTGAGGTAGATAGTAATATTTCACGATTAGATGCTATCCAAATTGGACCTAGAGATGGAATGCAAACGCTCTCCACAATCTCCCCTCTTCCGCTGCAATATGCAAATTTATTTTTTGATAAGAAAAACGGAACATCGCTTCCTAAAGAGGCTCCAACCTCAAAAAGCTCAACCAAACTAAGCGGTTCGGAAAAAAGTCTATTTAAAATTAATAATGTCGTAGCAGCATTACTGCTACCACCACCTAAACCAGAACCAATTGGAATATTTTTACAAAGAACAATAGAAATCTTATCTTTAATCTTTGTCTTTTTTCTAAAAAAATCTCTAGCTCGTATCACCAAATTGTCTGTTAAGCTTACAAAACCGTTATTCACACTAAAGATATCACTATTTGATAGTGATATCGAAATATCATCATGTAAATCAATCTTAGCATATAAAGACGCTATCTCATGATATCCATCGACTCTTTTAGAAGTTACTCTGAAAAATAAATTTATCTTTGCTTGCGAAGAAGACAAAATCATTGCTAGATTTCTTTTTTATCTTCAGCTTCTACGTGATGATTTAATTCTTCTTTTTGTACTTTAATTTCTCTGTCAGGCTTTATTGTTAATCCAATAGAACACTCAACGCCTTCAGGAAATCTCAAATTAATTTGGTAAACCCCTATTTTTTTAATATGATGCGGCAAAATTACATAATGTTTATCTATAGAAATTCCAGATTTTAATAAAATATCTACTATATCTAATTCTTTCACAGATCCATACAGATTACCATCTGGATCAACCTTAACAACAACATCAAACATCAACCCTCTAATCTTAGAGGCTAACTTTTCAAATTCATATTTATCTTTAACAGATTGTTCAGACCTTTCTTTTTGTAGGCGTTCTCTAATCTTTAAATTAGATTTTGATACTAGCACAGCCTTGCTTGATGGAAGGAGAAAATTTCTCGCAAAACCAGCTGCAACACTTATTATATCGCCTTTTCTCCCTTGATTTATAACATCTTCGAGTAACAATAGATTGTATTTCATGATTATCCCTAATTTTTAATCGTTAGAAACAAAAGGCATAAGAGCTACTTGTCTAGCTTTTTTAATGGCTTTAGTTAATTTTCTCTGAAAGTATGAAGATACAGATGTAATTCTTCTTGGTAAAATTTTTCCTTTATCAGTTGTGAATTTTCTCAATGTATCAACATCTTTATAGTTTATATCTTTAACACCGGCTGCTTTAAAAGGACAACAATTTTGATTAGAATTGTCGTTGAATTTTGATTCTCTCCTATCATCCATAAATTATACCTCACACATTTGTGCAATTTGTTTAAATCTTATTTCATTTTGTTCTGGAACTTTATCTATACTTGTATTCATAAAACGCAAAAGATCTTCATGCAAATGATTTTCTGTAATCAATTCACCTATTGCATTGGTTGGCAATGTAAAATAAATTAAATAATAGTTACCTTCCATGCAATCTTTAATTTCATAAGCCAATTTCCTTCTGCCCCAATCAATAATTTTTTCGATGGAACCGCCTAAACTAGATATAATAGATGTAATTTTATTAAGAGCTTTTTCTCTAGCATCATCGCTAAGAGTAGGTCTTAATATGTACATTCCTTCATATATATTTTTTTTCATTATGTTAACCTTCTTGTCCAGGCACCATTATCGACACCCGATTTTAATAATTACACAGGTGGATTCACAATGACAACATCATTAGCAAATCTTACACCCTTACAAATATCACCCTCAATCCAATAATCTATAACAACAAGAGCTTTGTTAATAATTTCTGGCACATATTTTAACTCATCTTCTTTAAACTGTCCAAGGACATGGTCTTCAAGAGAACATGTATACTTATTTCCAATGCCAATCTTAAGGCGATTAAAATTTTCACTTCCTATATGCTCTGCAACGCTTTTCAAGCCATTGTGACCTCCTGAAGATCCGCTGACTCTCAATCTAATTTTACCAAACTCAGTAAATATATCATCCGACACAACAAGCAATGAATCGATGTTTACACCAAAACTCGTTAGAGCTTTAGCCACCGATAGACCCGAATTATTCATATACGTCGTAGGTAATAGTAAATAGCAATTAACTTCGTGATAAAATCCTTTAGCCACCATTCCACTAAGTCGAAAGCTACTCTTAAACTCCCAACCTCTCTCTTTACCAAACGCACAAATTACATCGCGTCCTATGTTATGACGAGTTTTATCATACATGATAATAGGATTTCCCAATCCAACTATCAATACATTTGCACCATCTTTTCTCGTCACTTACTTACTGCAATCAATATAATCTTTTTATCTATGCGTAACTTCATGCTATTAGATAATTCAATATCTCTAACACGTATTGATTCACCTAATTTCACATTACTTACGTCTACAAAAAATGCTTCCGGCATATCCGATACTTTAACGGAAATTTTTACAGACCTCTTTACTTTTTTTAATTGTCCGCCTTGAGTAACTCCAAGACATGTATCTTCGCCTTTGCATATTACAGGGACATGAACAGTAACCACATCATTATCTGTAACCTTCATAAGGTCTATATGTAGTACATCATAAGTAATTTTATCGTAAAAAATCTCTTTAACTAAAGCTTTAAATTTTTCACCACCATACTCTGCGTCAAATAAATTGGTAGAAAGAGATCCTTTAGGTATACTTCTAATATGTGCATCAAAAACAGACCCATCTATAATAACAGGGGTGCTATTTTCGCTATGTACATGCAATGCCGCAGAAATATTACCTTCACGTCGTATGCGACCTAATTCACTTTTCTTTCCAAGTTTTCGATCTATTAATTTTAATTTCACTCTCTAACTCCTAAAACGTCAGTTTTGGGGCGGAAGGATTCGAACCTGCGCATGGCGGTTCCAAAAACCGCTGCCTTACCGCTTGGCTACGCCCCAACATTAAACAATAAGTTTCAAAACAGAATAAACCCAACAAGATTTATTTGCACTAAAATTTTACTTAAAAAAATAATTTTCACAATTCTAAATTTAATTCGCCATAACTCACCTTGACTAATTGCAACGATAATACACTTCATAAAACTTCTAGTCTATTGTCATTTCACTTTAGCCTCTGAGCGAGTCTTTTTGCGTAAAATGAATCTTTAATATGAAATAAATCTCTTTCAACATTCCATTTTTTATTGCAAATCAATCGCAAATCTCTATAATATATCAAACATTTCCTAATAAGGGGCAATAGCTCAGTGGTCAGAGCAGCGGACTCATAACCCGCTGGTCCCTGGTTCAAGTCCAGGTTGCCCCATTTCTTCTAAATCCTTTTTAGACAATGCGCTAAAGGGATTTAGGAAGAGTTTTAAAGCACGGTTTATTCTCCTTCATCTTTCAAAATGGTGCACTTTTGGCGCACTACTCCACAACAATTGGCAAAAACAAAGCTCGAAAAATGAGTGGTCGTTTTCGGGAAAAGTATTTGCTGTTTTTCTATCAAACCCTAACTCCGCCTGTAGTTACGTAATATGATAACCAATCTTGGTCAATAATTTTTTTGTTTTATCTGTGATTTCAGCTTGATGCCACTCTCCGTTGATTTTAATTTTTTTTATATG
>JAHFTJ010000062.1 GCA_023269435.1 Chlamydiota bacterium | reverse complement strand
ACCGCCGTATACGGTTCCGTACGTACGGTGGTGTGAGAGGACGGGGGCTTTTAAAACCCCCTCCTACTCGATAGACGACTTAAAAGATGAGGATGCCAGCGAAGTCAAAAGCCAACTTTTGAGTTTTTTTGTGTATAAATCATAAAACATATTTAAGCGTAAATCTTAACGATATTCTAGAAACATAGCCGTTCCGTCAAACTTACTCAAATTTATCTATAGATGGAACGGCTAACAAGCCCCGCTCTCTCACAGAACTCGCACTTTACGATGGTGTATACCATGTTTGTTACTTATTCTTTTGATACTGAACGACTTGTACATTAATAATTAATTACAATAATGCTTATGTCTTTGTTAATTGTTTTCAAAATAGATTCAATTTGTGCAGCGTAACTAACTTTTGACGATTTACCTTCTACTAAAACTACATTTTTAATATTAATCAATAAATTTCCAGATGAAATTAAATCAACTGCTGCAGCTTGAAATGGTGAAATAGTTGGATTATAAGCGGCATTTTCAATGCAACCTCCACTATATATTGTATTATCATTTGTTTGTATTGCACAGCCGGCAAAAGAATTGGTGTATGGAGCGTAAGATGATCTAGCTGCCTCGATAGCTTGTTTTATCAATGGATCATTGCTATTTTGAATAACAATGTTGTTTTCAGAACGCGTTAATAATCCACCTTTCATTCCTAAATTTTCAGGTCCAAATGAATTGACTAAAAAATGAGATAATAATTTTTTACTTCCATCTCCAAAACAAATAGTTAAATTTTTACCATCTTCTAATTCATTCAAAAACTGTCTGCAATATCCACATGGCGGAGCAGATACAAATATTGCTTCTAACTTATTAGCGCCATTTTTTAAGCAATTAATAACGACAAATTGTTCGCCATGAATGGTTTGATCGAGTGTTGATCCAATAAATTCAATGTTGCATCCTAAATAATAATTTCCACACGAATCTACCCCAACTGCCCCTACACGATATTCTGAAATTTTTGGACTTGAAAATGTTTTTGCTTTTTCAATAAATATTTCAATCAATTTTTCTTGTGTAATATTTGTTTTATTATAAATTTCTTTAATTGTTTCTTTCGAAACAACAAACTGACTCTCTTTAATTATTTCATTAATTATTTGTTTTAAATCGTTGTCGCAATATAATGCAAATTCATTGCCTTGTGATTTTTGACTTTCAATTGAACTAATCATATTTTCCTCTATTTAGTTAAAAATTAACAATCATTACATTCTACATTCTGAAAATAAAAATATATTTTTTTATTTTCATTTCTTAGAATGTAAAGTTTAAATATTGTGCATGTTATCGCTGATTAAAAACAACAAATTTCTTGTTTTATTTTAAGATTTTATTAACCCAACTTCAGTAATTTATCAGGAGCAGCATATATAATTGTTAATTTTTTGAAAAGTATGTTGCGTCAGATTTTGAATCCTGTGAGTCAAACGATTTTTTATGCAAACCCTTTGATAAATTCTGGGGTTGTATGTGGCTTGCATTTGTTGTTATAGATATATTTAAATTACCTATTTTGTTTGACGATTTTTTATGTAAATCTGCATATGATGGTTTTTTAAGCGGAGGTTTAGTTGGTTTTTTATTTAATAATGAATATGAATTAGGATCATTTGATTTTTGTTTATTATTGTTTGTATTATAAAAAAGCTTTTCTTTGTGTTTATTTGTATAAAAATTTTTCTTTGATTGTGTTGCGGGTACTTTATTTATGTTATTGCTACTTTCTTTTTCTCGATGAGTTGGGTCACTACTGCCGATCCATTCACCATGGAAAAAAATTTGTTTTCTTTCTTCACAATAACAAAATCTAGGGATAGATTTTCTTTCGCTTAGGAAATTTTGTTCAATGCCAATTCGTATTTTTCCAATATCTTCTTTAGAAAAATGTATTGAACACCATTTAAATAACGCTTGTACTGTATCAGTAAGGCAAGTTTCAATTATATCATTATTTGGTTCTTTATATCTTTTTTTTAAAAATTGTTCTCTAAAATTAATATAATTTTCTGTGCTAATTGGAATAATCCTACGCAGCGAATCAGACAATTGATTTTTATATTTTTCTGATACTGTAGATAAATTAATTGTTTCTTTTAGTATTTTATTAAAAATACCTAGTTCATCAGCATGCATGTAATCTCTAGAGCATTTTTTCATGTTTCTATTGATTTCCTTATTCATCATTTCATGAAAAGCGTGGTATACATGTTCTTTAGGTTTTTTTCCTTCTTTAAAAAGATTATTTATCACTTCTGCATCTATTAATATTAATTTCAATTTACCTTTATGCTTAGAACATATAAAATTATCAGAAATCAGATCAGCTATATTATATTTTGCGCAAATCACCAAAGTTTTAGTAAATTCAGTAATTAAATTTTCTTCATTATCTTCTTTATCACTTTGATTAAATTTTTGTTCATGTGTTATGTATTCAAAATATCCATATCCAGGTTTAGATAACACTTTTAATGTTGGTAAATTATTTTCTGCGAATATGCTATTTTCATCATTTAAGATAACTAATTCTGCTTTGCTATCCCTTGGTTTATACATTACATTTTTAATATTGTCGTTTTTATCTTTAAATACTAAAAAACATACGTTTCGTCCATTTTCGTGAGCTTCTTCCTCTGTAATTTCAATATCAATTAGCTCGAATGAGTGTAATTCAAATTTAGACTTAATTTCTTTCATGTCATTTTTAACACGCATTGTCATCTCTTCTAAAAATATAATTTCATTATTAGTAAAAGTTGAAACATGCATTAACAGTTGTTTAATATTTTGTTTGGTAGGATTAATTGTTGAAATTAATTTATGAATTTTTTCTATAAAATATTCTTTAGATCTCTTTTCAAGATTTTTAAATGAATTGTTTTCTGGATAATAAAGATTATTTCTATAATTAATATTTTTATATATAAATATATCATGTAATATTTTTTTTATTAAAAAATTTTTTTGACTCTCGTTTAAACAACAAAGGTTATCTTTATTAAATAAGCGAGGTACGTTTTCTTCTAAAGAAGAGTACACTTTATTATAAATAGGTGTAATCATAAATAGTATCTTACTATAATATGCTTTTAATTACCAGATATAGTTAATTGGATTGAGATCGGGCGAATATGGTGGTAAAAATAAAAATGTACATTTAGCACTTTCTATTACCGATCTTGTCTTTTCTGATTTGTGAAAGCTGGCATTATCCATAACAATGATCTGTCTTGGATGCAAACAAGGTATGAGCATATTTTTTAACCAAATGTTAAATAAAGTTGTGGTCGCAGATTTTTTCGCCTACTTTAACAATGAACCGGTGCCAGGCACCTGAAAACCTAAACTGATGAGAATAATTGCGTAAACATAAACGCTATGATCGTAAAATCCAACCGGATTTTGTAATCATAGTGAAAATGTAAATTTCGTCACTTGTGTGACTGTCGTGCTTCTTCATTGGCAACAAGTTGTTTGTACGTTTGAAATTTAATAATTGCATCTATTATTACTTCAACACTAAGTGTATATTTATGACCATGGTTATCGAATGGTAAAGAAATAACTGATTTTAGGTTTAATCGATGTATTCCTGGAATATTTTCTACATACTTTTGATTGCATATGAGGTCGTTTAGCTTATTCTCAAAATTATTGGTTTCGTTTTTGTTAATAAAAACCAAATATTTGTAACACTCTACTAAAATATTATACATATTTTCCTCGCCTTCATTTGTAAACATAACAACTGAATCATAGGATGCTGTGATCAAACTTTTTAACATTTCTGATTTTATTGATTTAATTTTTTCTATTAGAGCATTGTCAGTTTTTTGTTTAAGATTTAATATATCCTGCCTAGTGTTGCAACTTTGTATTTGGTCATTTAAAAACAACATTTGTTCGCGTTCTTCACCATCTATGTTATTATTTGTGTATCCAAGTATAATAGAAATATTTTTTTGTAAATTAATTATTTTAATTAAAACTGTAGAATATTGTATAGTTTTTGCAGCGATTCCCGCTAACCTCTACAAGGCCCTTTTTTAGGAGCATTTAAAAATAAGATTTCGTAAACTTGTGATAAATGTTTTACAATTATTGGAGGTCAAAACATGGCATCACAGTTC
>JAHFTJ010000061.1 GCA_023269435.1 Chlamydiota bacterium | reverse complement strand
CAAAAAAGGTTAAAACGCAAACATATTATCCTTAATTTATCGCAAGATAGTAAAGAATTTTTAGCATCAAAAGGTTATGAACCTGAGATGGGAGCACGCCCATTGCGCCGCGCCGTTGAACAGCATCTTGAGGATCCTCTTGCAGAAATGTTATTATACAACCCACAAATGCACGGAACATTCAATGTAATTCTTCAAGATGAAAAACTTATATTCAACAAAGATAAATCAGAGAGAGAGACTGCAGAAGAGGAAAAGGATACAGCTAACGTTAGCGATTAATATTATGAGAATTATTATTTTTTGCTCTCTTTTAATATGTTCATTATTACAAGGGCAAAAAGGTATTGTAATTGCATGCAGCGATAGATACGTAGAGTATTTAATACCTAGTTTGGCGTACTTGCGGTGGGAGTTGCATTGTAAACTGCCAATTCAAATATGGTATGCCGGCGATGAACTATCCGATGATAATAAAAAAATAATCGAATTATTTTACCCAATAGAATGTTTAGATATTGTAGATTTTTTAGGGCCACCAGCCAACCAATATTGGGGATTTCAAATTAAACCACTAATAATTCAAACCTCATCATTTCAAGAAGTTATACTTGCAGATGCCGACGTCTATTTTTATAAGGACCCTTCTACGTTATTTAAAAATAAACACTACATAGAGACTGGTGCCTATTTTTTTAAAGATCAAGACATACTTCGCTTTCCACGTGAAGATTACTCTCATTTTCCTAAAAAGTTTACAAAAGAGAGTACATTATTAATATTTAATGATAGAAAAAGATTTTTTAGAACATTAATAGATAAACCAAGTAAATATCTTCCATACGAATGGAGGTATTTTTGGGAAGATGAAGATCCTACGTTAAAAAATTCAGCAACAGAGCACTTTATGGAATCTGGATGCGTCGCTATCGACAAAAACCGACATGCCAAAGGCTTACAAAACATAGTTCAATTAAATTTAGATAGAGAGATAACATATCAATATATGTGGGGTGATAAAGAGACATTTTGGATCGGTTTAGAAATGGCCAAAGAACCTTACTATGTAAACCAAACTATTCCATACAGTTTGCATGGAAGATTTAAATATAATATTTTGCCTAAAAAAGTAAAATTTGTCCACTTTGTAGAAGGAGAGATGTTTTTTCAACAAAAACACCCAATTCAACTAGGAAATTATCCGTATTTTGCGAGACACATAAATCGTCCATTAACAGAAAAAGAAAAAGAACAAATACAAATTGCACACTTTTATAAAGAGACATTTACAGCAAGAAATCTAACACCTAAACGATAGCCAAACTCATGTTAATTTCCCACTGCTTGACGAAATTAAGTAACTTACTTTTATTTGGTCTATTTGTTATAAATTCCATGCATTCTTTTGAATTTATAAAATTAGCAATCTTAGCAAGTAAATTAAGATGTCTTTTATCATCACAAGCAAAAATAAAAAAAAGAGTATGCACTAAAGATCTATCTAACCCACCCCATTCAATTGGTTTAGACGGATAAACAACAACTACAGCGTCAAACAACCCATCAAGTAAAAACTCTCTAGTATGTGGGGCGGCAACACCATTATTTAAATATGTTGGCATAAGATTCTCTCTCTCCATCAATAACTCAGTAACCATTTCCGCATCTAAAAATAATTTATCTGCAACTCTATCCATAGTTGATTTTATCATATCGTATTTTGAATTTGCAACTACACCATCTAATACATCGCCTCTATGTATAGCTCGATATAAACCAAATTGTTGCCATGGACAATTTTCTCTATTAACTTCACCAAATGGGAGTTGTTCTTTTTCTGACGAAAGAGTATCGATCATCCAATTTTCAATCTCTTGCCTATTAAATCTGTGTTCACCAGTTAAAATGTAATACGGAATTTTTTCCAATTTAATAAAATTATCTATAGTTTGCATGCTTACTGCCAATAACTCCGCGACGTCTTGCTTTTTTAAATCCATAATACAAATCTCCTAATAATCAATTTTAAATAAATTTATAATAGCATCTTTCTCTCTTGATAACACTATTTGTTGACGACGTTTAACGTCTTTTATCGATCTCGTAAGTTGTGATAAGATAGACAAGTACTCTTTATGCATATTTTTAGGGCCACCAATCAAACAAATTAATTTTACTTTTACATTATCAATTGAACCCCAACCTATTCCAGCGCCAGTATGCACCCCTATAGCAATAAAAAAATCTTTAATTTCTTCCATTTTTGCATGTGGAAGTGCTATTCCAAGCCCTATGCCAGTTGAAGAGATCTCCTCTCTCTCAATGATTGCATTGTAAAATTCACTAGGATTTATCAATGCACCTGCAACCACCAAACAATTTATTAATTTATGTAATGCACTTTCCATAGAACTCTCGTCCAAAAAACTAATGTGTTCTTTTTTAAGAAATTGAGATGCATAAATTGTCATATTCAACATATTATATACTATATTCCAGTGTGACCAAATCCACGTTCACCCCTTTCACTATACGAAAAAGAAGAGACATTTACAAAATTAGCTCTAACTACTTTTGCCAAAATTAATTGTGCAATTCTCATTTTTGGTTCAATAATAAATGGTTTTTTGCCATGATTAATCAAAATTATTTTAATCTCACCCCTATAATCACAATCTATAGTTGCTGGCGTATTTAAAACAGTTATAGAATTATTAAGAGCCAACCCGCTTCTTGGTCTCACTTGAATTTCATAACCATCTGGTATCTCAACTCTAACTCCTGTAGGCACCAATATTGATTCACCAACTCCTACTTCAATCGATTCATCAATATTTGCCCTTATATCAGCTCCTGATGCCCCTTTTGATGCATACATAGGCGCTTGCACTTTGTCATCCAATATTATAAGTACCCTCTCTTCTTCTGCCAACTTCTACTTCCCCTTTTCACATGTTAAGTATATATACCAAACAAAAGAAATAAAGTCACAGCATAATCTAAATTCCACTAATCAATTAAAAAATTAATACATAAAGAGAGCTTTTCCTTTAAATGTGTTCTAGAAACAATAATATCTATCATCCCCCTCTCAATCAAAAATTCAGCGGTTTGTGCGCCTGGCGGCAATTTCTCACCTGTTGTTTGCTCGATTACTCGCGGTCCAGCAAAACCAATCAACGCCCCTTTTTCTGCAATAATGATATCGCCAAGAGAGGCAAATGATGCAGTTACACCGCCCATTGTAGGATTTGTTAATACAGATATGTATGGCAATCCAACTTTATTTAGTTTTGCAAGCGCAGCTGAAGTTTTCGCCATTTGCATCAAAGAAAAAATAGACTCTTGCATCCTAGCGCCACCAGAACAAGAGACAATAATTAAAGGAATATTATTAGATATGCTATATTCTATCAATCTAGTCAACCGCTCTCCGACTACAGAACCCATAGACCCACCCATAAAGTTGAAGTCCATTACTCCAATAGCGCAATCAACTCTGTTCACCTTACACGTACCAACGCAAATGGCCTCATCTCTCCCGCTCTTTTTTTTAGCATTCGCCACCCTATTACAGTAACTCTCATCATCTACAAACGATAACGGATCAACTGTAACCAACTCGCTATACAACTCTTTAAAACTTTCTCTATCTGCCAATTGATCGATGCGTTGTTCAGTGCTAAATTTATAATGATAATCACATTTTGGACAACAATTTAATGTATCAGCTAATTCGCTCTCATGAACAATCTCAGAACAACCGGCACATTTCATCCACCCATTAAATCCATCTTTTTTATTCTCCTGCACATTAATTTTTGGTTTTAATCTGCTAAAAAGATCTACGCAACTCATTTAAACCTCCAAAATAACACAAAATTAAATCATACCAAATATTGAATTTTTAGTGTAACTACTCAGGTTCCTTCCAATTTGGGAGAGATCGGGCATGGCAACGGGCACGGTAACGTTCACGAAAGAAGCCCCTTGAGTCATTTTTGTTAACATCGAGACTATGCGTATACGCCCTTTCATATATTGAACTTCTTGTATCAGCCGCAGCCTTCGGCATATGTCAAAAACTCCAGAACATTCCGTAGCTGAACGTCTTGCCATACGATAAAACCTTGCCTTCTCAGCGATCGAGTATTCTCCAGCACCCTCGGCAATATTCAATGGTACAGATGTACCGGCTCGTTGAAAT
>JAHFTJ010000060.1 GCA_023269435.1 Chlamydiota bacterium | reverse complement strand
CTTTTTAGATTCCAGCAATAAGAAAGTAGTTAATTTTTACTTTAGAATTTTTGGGACTAGAACTATAGGGGTAAAATTGAGAATTATTTTCTTTGAAAATCACTCATTCGTTTCACCCCAGACCAGACCTGGGAGTTTTTCTAATTGTATTTTCACTAAGAAGAGCATGCTTGGCTTGGGCAAGTAAAGAAGGTGTCATATCCCTCAACAATTTATGCCCATAGTGTTCACGCCACCAAGCCAAATGATGAACTTGACTTCTCACTCTTTTAGGAAATCGACTTAAGTAGATCGTCTCATACTGCTCTATCAGATCATTGACTGTATATTTTCCTGCTTTAATTTCTTGGGGGAGCTTTCCTTCCAAAATGGCGGTCTCATTAGAGCGCACCCAATTTTTAGCTTCAGTGAGGGTACGAAAAACTTGCCTAAGGGGCTTAGCACCCTTTCTTCTTACTTCAGCATGGAAACTAAAGGTGCCATCTTTTTTCGGATACTTGCGAATGCAACGGATGTTATCTGAACTCTTTGCCATAGTCTTTACCTGAATAGAGTGATTATAAATTTTTTGGAATAAAAGGGAATAGGATTGTTAATCCGTTGTTCCAGTTTGGATTTCTCCAGGTAAATTGCGAAAATGATAAACAAACTTTGCGCTTTTTACGCAATTTTTCCGCAACGAAGATAAAAGTTGATAGGAAAGAGGCTTGTTTTGGGTTTAGGAAGTTTGAAGGCAAAGGTGTTCTGACTTGTTCAGACCACTTGCGTAAAAAATGCGGAAAATGGGACTTTTGATAAGATGTTAGCATAGTGACTCCTTACGTTAAAAAACGTTCAGAGTCTATGCGTAGAATGCTTTAGAAAATGGTGGCCAGAACTGGAATCGAACCAGCGACACAAGGATTTTCAGTCCTTTGCTCTACCGACTGAGCTATCTGGCCAACTATAACGTAATAAACACAATACTCACTTTTATATTTTATAACAAGCAGTAAAATTTATTTTTATATTACATAGTCTATTTTATTTTTGATATAGGAATTACAAGTCCTTTTTTTTGTCTTGCATAATTCTATATAACTATGTTAACAAAATAATCTTTTAACTAAACATGGGCAAATGTTGGTGTTTCTGCATCTGCTCCTTTGACTGGAGTAGGAGCCTGCGGCTTCGCGCCAGATGTTATAGCGTCAAATTGTACGCCTAATGATTTTACAGATAAAATCCACACTGCAATTACTGTTGTAAACAAAATCGCCACATATGGGGCACTCGCAGATATTGTGCCAAACGCAAGGAGTAACAATTGGTGGATAAGAGAGCCACCTGATTTTCCCAAGCGTGACCCAACACCATCTATAGCTGCCTTACCTTTTAATTTGCTCTCCTTATTTAAAGGTATAAAAGCGATCTCTTTTGTTACGTCAAAAAAAGTAAATTTACTAGCTCGAGAAAGGCAGTTTTGCAAAGAACCAAAATGAGCGCTTAAAATTATTGGCGTCGCCCCCATAAGTCCAGCCATTGTGCCAACAAATCCTACATTACGAAATAATAAAAATGCGAAAAATAAAATTCCGGTTACTAAAAGTATAACGGGAGTTACATACGCACTTACGCTCCACCCAAATCGTCTTATCGTTTGTCCACATATAAATAGGGCAAACAACGTTGAAACCACACCTATATACGTCAATACCTTTCCCATATACATATTGTAATCTGCAGCATAAGGATAGACAACATGTATTTGGTGTTTCCAAACCACCTCAACCATATTCAAAGCAATATTATACGTTACAACAATAAGCGCTATACAAATTAAATATTTAGATTTTGACAAATATGCAAAATTTTTTCGCATCCCCATTTTTAAATCTAGTGACTTATCATCTTGGAGTGGCTTGCTATCTACAATTTCTTTTTTAAAAACATTGTGTGTTAAATGTCGATAAATGATAACGGTTGCTACCCCACTAACTATAATTAACGTGCAAATAACGACTAGACTTTGCCCCCACCGATCATTTGATAAAGCAAATTTTGAATAAAATGTTTTACTAGATATAAACATTCCGATTTGCCCTGCAAATATAGTGGCTATGTTTGCCCCGACGCCTAAAATAGAATAAAAACGTTTTGCCTCCTTCACATCTGTTACTTCATTTGCAAATCCCCAAAAAAGAACTGTCATTATAAGCGTCCCCCAGAGTTCACTCATAACGTAGAAAAGAGTAAAGGTCCAATTTCTGAATATCGCAATAAATCCTTGAAGACCAGACGGAATCATACTCTGCAACTGATTTGCAAGTTTTTGTGGATGAAGATAGGACTGTAAAGGGTAGAGTACAGTTATAAACAATACAAAAAATATTAGAAATGCACACATCATAATGTAAAAAACTTTTTCACGTGTATAGCGGTTAGATAATCTTGTAAATATTAATGTACTTAAAAATGCCATTGGAAGAATGACCCATAACTTGATGTATGGAATTGTTGCAGCTCCAGATTCAGGTGCAGTTATAAGTAAAGCATCTTTTGCAGCTTTAAGTAAGCTATAATTGAAAACGATTAAAGCATATATTAATAACATAGGAAAAAATTTTTTAAATTCTGATCTATGTATTGGCCATATTACTGAACGTAATCTACCAAAATTAGCATTTATAGCAGTTGTCATAAAAACGAAACCTTTATAAATTGTTTTATACAAAATGTTTGCTGATTGCACATTGCGCTCACTAGGTGCAAGTCAAAAAATAAAGAAAAGCTCGTAGAGATATCGAGCACACTCATCCTAGTGTTGTGGGTTAAACTAAATGTTTTAATTGAAGAAACCATCTATTATTTAAAAACAATCAGTCAATATAGGATATCTATTATAATCATCGCCAATTAATAATCAATAAACTTATCTCATTGCTCATTTTTTAGATAATAATTTTAATGCTGATAATGTACCATGCTCGATAAATTCTAGCGTCGCACCACCACCAGTAGAAATATGAGTAAATTTTTGACTTAATTTCAATTTATTTATTGCAGCAACAGAGTCGCCTCCTCCTACTATAGACATTGCGTAACTATTTGCAATTATTTTAGCTATCTCTTCTGTCCCATGGCTAAATTGTTCTAATTCAAAAACTCCAAGTGGACCGTTCCAAAAAATTGTATTAGCTTTTTTTAAAAATTTACTCCACTCCTCAACTGTTTGTTGGCCTATATCTGCACCTATCCAACCACCTTCAATTCCATCGCTAACTAATGCAACACTGGTGTGCGCATTACAACTTAAACTATCTGTAATAACAATATCTACCGGCAAATGAAAATCTATATTTTTTGCCCTACATTTTTTCATTAATTGTTTTGCCGTATCGATATGCGCATCGTCTACAAGTGAATTACCAACCGGTATATTAAGAGCTTTCATAAAAGTGAAAACCATTGCTCCGCCTATTAAAAGACCATCTATTTTATTTAGAAGCGATTCTAATGCACCTATTTTGCTACTAATTTTACTGCCACCTATAATGGCATACACGGGGCTTTGAGCTTGCGTTAACAAGTTTGACAATACAAGCACTTCTTTCTCAATGAGAAAGCCGGCTGCAACAATTGGTATTTTTTCAGCTATGTAATAAGTAGATGCGTGCTTTCTATGCGCTGATCCAAATGCATCATTAATATAAATATCACTTAACCGAGAAAGTTTATCTACAAAGTCTGGATTTTCTTCAGGCTTCTCTTCGCCTATATGAAAGCGAAGATTTTCTAACAATAAAATCTCGCCAGGCATTAACTTGGCTATCATTTTCTCTACTGGCTGACCAATACAGTCTGGGGCCATTGCAACATTTTTATTCAAAAATTCTGATAGTCGTTTAGCCACCGGGGCTAAAGAGAGCTCAGCAACTCTTCTGCCACCTGGATTTCCAAGATGACTCATCAATATAGCAGACCCACCTTGATCTACTACAAATTTTATAGTGGGTAACGCCTGTATAATTCTAGAATCATCCATAATCTGCCCGATTTCGTTTATTGGCACATTAAAATCGACTCTAATTAATACACGCTTCCCTTTTAAGGGGATTTCCTGAATAGTACGAAATTTCATTAATAATACACACAAAAAAACTCAAAAGTTGGCTTTTGACTTCGCTGGCATCCTCATCTTTTTAAGTCGTCTGCATCGCTCAACTTATTCAAGTTGAGCTGCTTCGACGTCGCTACGCTACTTCAAATA
>JAHFTJ010000027.1:10965-15468 GCA_023269435.1 Chlamydiota bacterium | reverse complement strand
TTCTCCTTACCAGAGCCCGTAGAGGACTTTCACCTCCTAGTTTAACGACATACCGGTCGCACGCATCGCTCAACTTATTCAAGTTGAGCTGCTTCGACGTCGCTACGCTACTTCAAATATGCGGTGCCGGCTTTGTTAAATTCCCAACTTTTGAATTCATTTGTGTATAGTAAATTATAAAGAAAATATTAATTGTATTTAAATTTTTAATTTGTCAAAATACTATTCTTGGGAAGATACTCAAGAATGGAGAAATCATGCAAAAAATTAGCAGTAATCAAAAACACCCATCAAATATGAAGATACAATTAACATTTGATGTGGAAGAAAATCAAGATACCCAAAACCAATTAAAGAATATAATTCATGTTATAAAAGATGTATTAACACCACAACATTGTAAACATAATAAATTATATAAGAATATGCAACGTAATAGATCTACATCGGCAGACAAATCAACATTTAATAAAAAAGAAAAAAAAGAAAATTCCTACAATAAAATATCTAAATGGTTTGCAGAGACTAATACTACGATTGATGTATTATATGATAAAAAATTAAGCAAATTATATTTATATAACATTACAGAAAACATATTAGAAAATATAGGTTTTGATTTAATGCAAGGAGATTGGGAAAAAGTTTTTAATAAGAATACATCACATATAACATCTATTGTAAAACAATCGTTAGACAAAAAAATGCATGTTTTTTCTTTATCAAAGAACAGTAGTATAAACTTATTTTTATCTATAGTCGGAATATCTACTCCCGAAAGGGACAAAATATGGTTATAGTGAATTAAATTTAATTTACAAATCAATATGAAGAGTCAGGCTATCAGGCCTGACAATAGAAGATCCAAACTATGTATAGTCGCTTCTATTAAAGTTTTTTCGTCATCTGTTGTAGTTGGTTGATTTGCTAAATTTGTAAAAAATAATGTGTAGTCTCCTTTTATAGCAATTAATCTATTTTTTAAGAATGTTTTATTAGCAATAACTGTATCGGTAAGAGTTAATTGAGTGTTAATTAAATATATCAAATTATTAATATTTAATGTTAATCTATTAGATGTTTCAACTACTATTTGCTCAATAGTTTTCTTATAATTTGGCATCATCATTGATGCTACAGAAAACCACCACACCCCATTAGGTAATGAAGTAAATAAAGAACTTGGGATAGAAAATGTTAAAGTGATCGATTTCGTTTCGCTAGAGCCAAAACTATCGTCTACTTCTATCAATTTATCTGATATGTTAGAATATGAAATTACCATACTATTTTCAATTTCTGAAAACCACTGGTTAGTCCCTACTATATTAAAAAAAATCATAGAGTTTATAAAACCAATCAAACTAATTGCTTGAAAATTAAAAAAGTTATTACTAGATAATAAAGTATTAAGACGCATTGGCAACATTTTTACAAAGAGACTATAACCGCCAACGACTGCCGGATTTGGTTTTGCAGTTATTGTAAATGTAACAGATATTCCACCATCAGCTACAATCTCATCTTTAGTTTTTATCGCAGTGATCTTATGTACTACAATGTCTGCAAAATTTCCATTTGTTATTGCGTTCTGAACTATATCTAATCTATCAGGATTAAAAATATTTATTTCCACTGTAGTAGACGAAACATTAATAGAGCAGTTAATTGGCATGATCACAAAATTAGAATTAGGATCATTTACTGCTACAAAAGCAGTCAAATCACCACTAACAACAAAAATAAGAGATAATTTTATCAACAATAAGGTCTGCCGTAAATCCAAAATACTCCATAAGATCTTTGCTTGGCGCCGAACGTCCAAATTCATCTATTCCAATTGCCAACCCATCTTTACCTATATACCTCTCCCAACCAAATGTTGAACCAGCTTCTATACTTACCATTTTTCCATGATCTTTTCCAATGACGCTATTTTTATACATATTATCTTGCTCTTCAAATAAATGCCAACATGGTAATGATATTACTCGAATATTTTTGTGGCCGAATCGTTCCGATTTTAATTTTTCAGAGACTTCAACAGCTAATTGCAATTCAGAACCTGTCCCTATCAAAGTGAAATCAACACGGCGCGATTTATCTTCCTCTATTAATACATATCCACCACGAAAAACATTATTTTCAAAATCGCGTTTTGGTGTCGACACTAACATAGGGAGTGATTGTCTAGTAAAAACTAATATTACTGGACCGCCACCATACAAAATAGTCCATATCCATGCTCCTTTTATTTCATTTGAGTCGGCAGGTCTCCACAGTTTAATGCCAGGCATAGCTCTAAAAGATGCCAGATGTTCAATTGGCTGATGTGTAGGACCATCCTCTCCAATCGCAATAGAATCGTGGGTGTAGATAAAAATAGATTTATATTTACTCAGCGCAGCCAACCTGACAGCATTTCTCCCATAATCAGAAAAGACGAAAAAAGTTCCACAATATGGACGCAACCCTATAACAGACATGCCATTTACCATTGCTGTCATAGCAAATTCACGAACTCCATATTTAATATTTTTTCCACTAAAATCGCCACGCTTTATAAATGAATGACCACTCATAACAGTGCAGTCAGAACTAGATAAATCTGCAGAACCACCTATTAAATACGAAATATTATCACCTAATATTTTGAGTATATCGCCAGAGACTGCTCTCCCTGAAGATTTACCATCTACATGCATATTCAAAATTAAATTTACAACATCATCTGAAACTTTTTGCCCCCTCATCTCTTCGTAAAAATCGTAAAGATTAACATGATCAATTTTCCATTTATCAAAAAGAGAGCGCCATTTTTTAACTTCATCGCTACATCTCTCTCTAACTCGCGAAAAATATTCGCTAACAATTGTAGGAACATAAAATTCTTCTTGTGGGAGTCCTAAATTTTCTTTTGCCTTTCGTATCTCCCCTTCGCCCAACGGCGCTCCATGCGCTTTATTAGTACCAGCTTTTGTTGGCGCACCCTTCCCTATTTGCGTATGGACAATAACTATTGTAGGCTTTTTCAACTCACCTCTTAATTTGATAAATACTTCATCTATCTGATCCAAATCGTTGCCATCACATATTTCTGCAACATCCCAACCCATAGAGATATATCTTTCAGCTTGATTATCTGAACAACACTCTCCCCATGTTCCATCCAAAGTCACATAATTCATGTCGTATATAAGGATCAAATTATTTAAAGATAAATGTCCAGCAAGCGACGACGCTTCTGCTGAGACACCCTCCATCATACATCCATCCCCTGCCAAACAAATAATTTTATTAGTTACAATTGGAAACCCATCTCTATTAAAACGGTCCTCTAATATTTTGTACCCAAGAGCCATACCGCAAGCATTTGCTACCCCTTGCCCAAGAGGTCCAGTAGTAACTCTAATTCCATTGGTTTCCAAACATTCTGGATGTCCAGGTGTTGTAGACCCCATCTGTCTAAAATTTTTTATATCTTCCAAAGATATGTTGTATTTAGCCAAATGCAACATTGAGTACACCAACATAGATCCATGACCAGCAGATAAGATAAATTGATCGCCATTTAACCACGACGGATCGCTAGAGTCATAACACATAAACTCTCCCCATAAATAAGCCCCAAGCTCAGCACAACCCATAGGCAATCCAGGATGTCCCGATTTGGCTTTTTCTACAGCGTCCATAGTCAGCCCTCTAACAGTGTTTGCAACACTTTGCAAAATTTTTTTCTTTTCATCATTCATCGTTGCATTTCTATTTAAAAAACGTTAAATTTAACTATAATGAATACATCTGAAATTAGAAATAAATTTATAAAATTTTTTCATGAAAATGGTCATACAATAGTTTCATCATCACCTGTAATTCCATATGACGACGACTCTTTATTATTTATAAATGCAGGGATGAATCAATTTAAAAAAAATTTTTTAGGTGAGACAAAGGCGTCGTATAGTAGAAGTGTCACAGCTCAAAAATGCATACGTGTTGGTGGCAAGCACAACGACCTTGACAACGTTGGACATACAACACGCCATTTAACTTTTTTTGAAATGATGGGAAATTTTTCTTTTGGAGACTACTTTAAAAAAGAGGCAATAGCTTTCGCTTTTGAAGTCTCTACAAAAATATTGCAACTAGACGAAGGAAAAATCTGGGTATCTGTATTTGAAAATGATGATGAAGCTTACGAACTTTGGAAAAGTTTTATAGACGAAAAAAGAATAGTTAGACTTGGAGAAAAAGATAATTTTTGGTCTATGGGAGATACTGGACCTTGCGGACCGTGCTCAGAATTGCTCTTCGACAGAGGAGATAAATTTGGTAACGCTCGTAATCCAAAAGAAGACAAAGATGGTGAACGTTTTTTCGAATTTTGGAATCTGGTCTTTATGCAATTCAATAGAGACGAGAGTGGCAAAATGAATTCTCTCCCTCGTCATTGCGTAGATACAGGGCTTGGGCTAGAACGTTTAGTTTCGCTTAAGATGGGTG
>JAHFTJ010000027.1:0-10955 GCA_023269435.1 Chlamydiota bacterium | reverse complement strand
ATCAATAATAAGCGGAATAGAAAACATATCAAAAATAAAATATGAAACAAACAGAGCTCCATTTCACGTCATAGCAGATCATCTTCGCTCATTATCATTTGCTATTGCAGATGGGGCATTGCCTAGTAATGTACACCGCGGCTATGTATTAAGAAAAATTTTAAGAAGAGCCGTTAGATATGCAAGGCAAATAAATTTGGATCGCCCATTTTTATCAAAAATATTTCCAATTTTACTTAAAGAAATGGGTAACGATTTTCCAGAGTTGCACGCATCTCAAAATAAAATATGCGAAATTCTAACAACAGAAGAAGAGAGCTTTCTTACAACGTTGAAGCATGGCGGAAATATGTTAAACGGAATTATAGATAATGCAAAAAACACAAAAACAAAACAAATAACTGGAGAAGAGGCGTTCAAACTAAAAGACACATATGGACTTCCTTTAGAAGAAATTATGTTACTTGCGAAAGATAATAGTTTAGAAGTAAATTTAGACTCTTTTATGTTGCTGGAGGAGAGAGCTAAAGAACTTTCAAAATCAAAACGTGATAAAACAGTTCAAATCGCAAAAGAGAGCTTATTCAAAGAATTCGTAGAAAAAAATGGACCGACAAAATTTGTTGGGTATGATGAATTAAAAATTGAAGGATCTATAATAGGAATTTTAGTTGGAGACGAATTTCGCAATATATTAAAAGATGGTGAAGCTGGATTTTTAATTTTAGACAAAACACCTTTTTACGCAGAATGTGGAGGTCAAGTTGGAGACAAAGGCGAAATCTATCATAATAAAGCAAATTTTCAAGTAGACGATTGCATATCTCCTTATCCTGGGGTAGTTTTACACAAAGGATTCGTAAAAAGCGGCGAGCTTATAAGTGGAGAGCCTGCAAACCTATGTGTAAACACAAATCACAGAAATTTAATTGCACGCAATCATACAGCGACCCATTTACTACATTTCGCTATAGAACAAGTAGTAGCCTCGCATGTGAAGCAACAAGGATCTCTAGTCGAAGCTACAAAATTACGATTTGATTTTTCTCATCACAAAGCTTTAACCGTCAATGAAATACGTACAATAGAATTAATTGTAAATGATAAAATCAGAGATAACGGATTTGTAATTACAACCGAAATACCTTACGAAAATGCGAAATTAGATAAAAATATAAAACAATTTTTTCAAGATAAATACCAAGATGTAGTGCGTGTAGTAAACATAGACGGATTCTCAAAAGAACTATGCGGTGGGACTCACGCATCAAATTTAAATGCAATAGGGCTATTTCGTATAACAAAAGAATATTCAATAGCAGCAGGAACAAGGAGGATCGAAGCGTTGTCTGGGAAAGAAGCCGAAAACTTCATGTATGAAAGAGAAGACCTTTTGCAAGAAATAGGAAATAAATTAGAAGTTCCTATACAAAAAATATCAGAAAAACTAGATGCGACACTTGAAGAGTCTGCCAAACTCAAAGAGGGAGCAAAAAAAATGCGTAAAACTTACCTCAAAACTTTATTGCATGAACTTATAAATAAAAAAGAAAAAATAGGGGAAATTTTTATCATCTTTGCAACAGTTGAGTTATTTAAAGACGAATTAGGGGCGATTGCAAACGATCTCATCAATGAGATAAAATCTGGAGTAATTTTATTAGCAAATGTACAGGATCAACGATGTCAATTACTTATGAAAATAAGCTCAGATTTAATAGGAAAAGGATTAAAAGCAAACGAAGTAATTAAAGATATAGCTCCAATCATAGGAGGTTCGGGCGGCGGGAAAGCCGACAATGCTCAAGCTGGTGGAGACGATATAGAGAATATAGAGATGGCTTTTGACAAAGCAAAAACGATAATCTCAATATTTTCCAATTAACTCAATAGACCTCTTTCGAAATTGAAACTCACCTTACGCAAAATGAGGAAATAGGAGGTATGAGAGATTTTGAAAAAACAATTTATTTAAAAATCGTAGTAATATTAAACTAATATTACTACGATTTTTAAATAATATTGTAATTCAAAAGATCCATACATCCATTTTCTGCTTTTGCGTAAGGTGAGGTTGAAAGAGGTCTATTGAATCTGTTCTTTATATGGAGGAAATTCAATAGTATAAATTTCTTTACAGTTTTTATTCTTATACTCTTCAATATCTAACTTAATATCCATGTATTGTATGCATGAATTTCCACATTTATCCGGACCAATACTAACTAATAAACTGCATAGTTCTATAAGATCATCGTACGATATCGTCAAATTATTTTTATCAATACTAACATCTTTAATTCCATTATCATTTGCTAAAATAAATAATTTTTCTGCAACATTATAATATTTATCTTTTTCCCCACACCCTTCATAATATCTGTATATGTTAAAATAACTTTTGTAATGTGCTTTAATATAATCAACGCATTTATTTTTTATAAGAAAAAAAGACGACTGCTCTATATTCTCAAATGACTGTATAGGTTGTTGTTGTAGATTGCCTATTAGTTGCATGATACACTCTCATATAATTTTTATTATCTTAATATTTATTTTATAAATAAACAAGTTAAAATAACGAAAACCTGTCTATGGCGCCTATATGTTGCAGAAAATTGCAAAGAGTGAGATAATAGTATAATTAAAATGATTGATGCACTCTATACAACACGTTTTGCTAAAACTTTCATAAAAAACATAAAAAGTAATAACTCACTTCTCTTTGAAGGTCTTTGGGATTCACCAAAGGCATTTTTAATACATCTTTTGTTAAAAGCGACAGACAAAGATGTTGTAATAATCACTAGCGGAGAGCGTGAAGGAAAATTATATGAAGATCTCGTATATTTTAATGGTGACTCTCTCCTGGAGATGCCTGCATTAGATGGATTCTCTCCAGATGACCTAAGCCCAGATATCATGGGACGGAGGATGGAAGTATTATACAAACTAACCAATAAGATATCTCCGCTAATTTTACTGACGCCATTGCAATGTCTCTTGCAAAAGGTCATTTCTCAAGAACGGGTGAAAAATTTATTCATAGATATACATGTAGGCGAAGAGATGATTTTTGAGTATGTAGCTCCACTTCTAACTTCACTTGATTACAAAATGTGCAAAATAGTCTCCGATAAAGGTGAATTTGCGATAAGAGATGGAATTGTAGATATCTTCCCAATATCTGCCATGGCCCCTTATCGGATAGAATTTTCTGACGACATAATTAAACAAATAAGAACATTCGATTTGCAAAATCAAAGATCAACAGGAAATGTAGATAAATTAACAATCTCCCCTGCTAACGAATGCGCGCTCCTTTTAAAAGAAAAAAACAAAACTTCAATTTTAACATATTTACCAAACTCAATATTAATTTTTGATGATATTATAAAAATCGAAGAGAGATGCATCTCGCTGAAAGAGATCGTCAACAATTCAAAATATTTTATAGATTTTTTAGACTTAATAAATAACGATATTCAAAAAATATTTTGGTTAGAAACACCAATAGATGGAAGTCTCGAAATATTTGGGACTAAAATAGAGTCAAAACGAATATTTCATCCATTTCAAACAATTGAAAGCGATTTTCAAGACGAAGATCTATCAATGTCAATTTATTTTTTGACAGAAAACGATAGAGAAAAAGAGAAATTAAAGGAAAAATTTCAATCATTGTCGGATGATTGGCACTTTATAGACGGTTACCTCTCTTCAGGATTTTCGCTCATTGAAGATGAGAAAAATATAACTATATTTCCATATACAGAGTTGAGTAAACAACACAAAATTAGACGCGGAAAATGGCGAACATCTTTTCACACGCCAACTAGTGAATTTCATGAACTTGAAAAAGGCGATCTCGTAGTAAATTTTCACAACGGCATAGGTCGTTATATTGGAATGGAAAAAGAGAAAAACCATTTAGGAATAGAATCTGAATTCTTCATAATAGAATATGCAAATCAAAGTAAACTATATGTCCCGGCAACACAATCGCATCTTATTTCACGATATATTGGAGCTCACAATGAACTACCTCAACTTAATAAACTTGGCACAACAGCTTGGCAAAAAACGCAAGAAAAAACTCAAAATGCAATCATCGGATACGCCAAAGAACTCCTCCTAATGCAAGCGAAAAGAGAACTCGAAGGTGGTTTCTCATACGGGGAGGATAGCCCTTTAATAAAACAATTTAAAGAGACATTTCCATATGAAGAGACAGATGATCAGATAAAAGCAATCGCAGACATAAATAACGATATGATATCAAACAAATCGATGGACAGATTGATTTGTGGCGATGTCGGTTACGGAAAAACAGAAGTTGCGATGCGAGCAGCATGCAAGGCTGTATGCGATGGAGGTAAGCAGGTAGCTATTCTCGTTCCTACAACAGTTTTAGCACTACAACACTACGAGACTTTCAAAAATAGATTTATACAATTCAATGTAACAGTAAATGTAATAAGTAGATTTCAAACGAAAAAAGAAAACATCGAGACGTTAGAAAAAGTAAGATCTGGTCAAGTAAATATTTTAATTGGCACACACCGACTTCTAAGCAACGATGTTGATTTCAAAGATTTAGGTTTAATCATAATTGATGAAGAGCAACGTTTTGGTGTGCGAGCTAAGGAAAATTTAAAAAAATTAAAAATCGGGGTAGATTGCATAACAATGACGGCAACTCCAATACCACGTACATTATATCTTTCTTTGATTGGGACAAAGAAAATGTCAATAATAAATTCCCCTCCACAAGATAGACTTCCAATTAAAACAATCGTATGTGAAGACGACGAAGAAATTATTAAAAATGCTCTACTCAGGGAATTTTCACGTGATGGTCAAGTCTATTTTATACATAATAGAGTAGAGACGATAATGGAAAAAGCTCAAGAGATTGGCAGACTCGCCCCTCATTGTCGAATCGGTATCGTGCATGGACAGATGGATCCTATTTACATTGATGATATCTTCCATAAATTCAAAAAAGGCGAAATAGACATCTTAGTAGCAACCACAATAGTAGAGAGTGGACTTGATATTCCTAATGCCAACACAATATTAATTGACAGAGCTGATCGATTTGGAATATCAGATCTTTATCAATTGCGTGGACGCGTTGGAAGGTGGAATAAATCGGCATACGCTTATTTTCTTACACAACAAAAACACGAAATTTCTGAAATATCACAACATCGTCTATCATCTCTAATGGAAAATTGCGGTCTCGGCGGTGGAATGAGGCTAGCAATGCGTGATTTAGAATTGCGTGGCGCCGGCGATATTCTAGGGGAAAAACAATCTGGACACATTGCTAACGTAGGCTTTAGTTTATATTGCAAACTCCTTAAAAGAACCATGGATGCCCTGCAGAAAAATAAAACTCCATCATTTTACGAAACGCAAATGGAGTTCACATACGACGCTAAAATATCATCTAACTACATATCAGATTCATCTATACGATTAGAAATTTACCATAGGCTTGGCGAAGCTACCATTAATGAAGAAGTAGATGAGATATTAAATGAATTAAAAGATCGTTTCGGTAAACCGCCAAGATGCCTTATATGGCTCTACCATATGACACGCATTCGTGTTTTCGCAACTAAATACAATTATTTGTCGTTAAAATTTCAACAAAATAATTTAATTGCCAAACGACAAATATCAAAAAGTCAAACCGAAACAAAATCAATAATTCTACCGCAAACACAACAACAAGACCCGGCAATGCTAGAAGCATTTGTAATAAATCATCTTAGTAAATAATTTTCTATATAGGAAAACTATTTGAATTTTAACTCACCTTACGCAAAAGCAGAAAATGGATGTACGGATCTTTTGAATCACAATATTATTCAAAAAGCCTCGTAATATTAATTTAATATTACTACGATTTTTAAATAAATTGTTTTTTCAAAATCTCTCATACCTCCTATTTCCTCATTTTGCGTAAAGTGAGTTTTAATTATATTCCATATAATTACATAAACATGTAATATTAAATTGGAGGTTATTATTAAAACATCACATATTGACTGGGCAACAACGTGTAATTGGAGATTTACAAATCCTTTTCCAAAAACAAAAGACACCGATACGTATTGGTCTAGATTATATTACGGAATAGGTTCTTTTGTTAGTGCATATAAAATAATTAAACACTCGTTTGCTGCTATAGCAAGAATAGTAGGAACAATTACAAATTTAATTTGGTACATCTTTTATAAAATCACAACCGAAAAGCTTGACGACAAGGATATTATTGCAGAAAAAAATAGACGTTTTGACAATTTTAAAAATTATCCGTTTTTTGCAATAAGAAGCCTTGGGAAAATCATAGTAAATGCTGCTCTTATCATACCATTCACGAGACACCCATTAACACGTTGTTTTTGTCGCATTTTTCTCCCTCAGGCTGGGGACCACTCTGCGTTTAAACCATAACTCCGCCATTGAATGCGTAACTACAAGCGGAGTTATGAATTTAATTAGACGCCAGTTTCGTCTAAGAAAATCATAACCATTTGAAATTAAAAAGATTATTATCTTCTTAGACGAAACTGGCATTAAATACAATTTTTTATCGTTAAAATTTCAACAAAATAATTTAATTGCCAAACGACAAATATCAAAAAGTCAAACTGAAACAACATCAATAATTCTACCGCAAACACAACAGCAGGACCCGGCAATGCTAGAAGCATTTGTAATAAATCATCTTAGTAAAGTGAATTAAGTTTAAAATAATTCTTTGAGTTTTAATTGTGTATCTTATTTATGCATAACCATGCTATTATAAAATATATGAATACTATGTCATCTAACGAATATATAATCAATAATTATAGTGATTTTGAAAGAATATCAAAAAAAATTAACAAAATAAATGTATGTGATATAGAACGATGTGATAAATTAATATGTTTATTTAAAAGTGTTTTATCAAAAATGAATTTATATACAATTAATCATTTTGATGATAATGATGAATTATTTGATTATATAGAAAAAAATGTAACAATAATAAAAAACAAAATAACTTCATTAGAAAATTTTAATAAATTTAATGAAATATATTGTATGGAGATACATCCAAATAAAGCATTTTCTTTATTTATTGAAGCTGCAGACAAAATCATTAAAAATAGATAAATAAACCAATTTATTATGAATATTAGTAAAAAATTATTTCGAGAGTGTTTCATTGACTTAAAATATTTTTTCATATAAAAAGTGATTAAAAAGGAGATAACAATGAAAATTGATCCTATGAGCACCCCTTTAATAAGGGGGGTTGAGCAAACAAAAGGTGTCACAAACAAATTTTTTACAAAAGATGGTGAGCATAATATTCAAAAAGGGGGATTAAAAAACAATCCGACTCAAGAACAGACGGCATCAATAGTTTTTGCATTACTTAACATGTCGACAAAATATCAATAGCATCTACGCATACTTTTTTAGACTCTTTAAAAGATAAATAATTGAGAGCATCTTTTATTATCAATAATTTACCATCGGCGATTTCATTTGGATCTAAGATTATAGATTGTAAATTAGAGACTTCAATTATAAAGTAATCTACTTTTTTATTAACTATGTCATCGCCAATAAAAAATGAGTATTCCTCTCTTAACATTTTATCGCTCAATAAGTTAGATGCATCTAAATTGGTCTCTTCCTTTAATTCTCTTACAGCGGTTTCTAATTGATTCTCCCCATCAATTGGATGACCTTTTGGAAATCCCCAATGCCCACCTATGTGTTTAACAATAAAAGTGTAAAATTCACCATCTTTTTTCAAAATTGGAACAATGCCAATCGAATAATCATCTCTCATAATTTTCATTCTACATATTTTGATACTATCAATACAGAGTTATGACCGCCAAATCCAAATGAATTTGATATTGCATTTCTAACGTTACAATCTTGCTTAACATCTCTAACTATATCAATACCGTCAATTTCATCTTCAGGATCTGTCACATTTATTGAGGGATGAACCATATTATTTTGAATAGACATAATTGTAGTTATTAATTCTAACGCTCCAGACGCTCCCAACGCGTGCCCTATCAACGATTTTGTCGCATTCACCTTAACTTTATATATATGATCTCCAAAGACCTTCTTCAAAGCTCGTATTTCACATAAATCCCCAGATTGGGTAGATGTAGCATGCGCATTTATATAATCTATTTCTTCAGGTTTTAATTGAGCTTTTTTTAAAGCCCCTCCTATACATCGAGCTATTTCAGAACCATCAGGTGTTGGTTCTGTTATATGAAATGCATCGCAAGCAATGTAGCCATCTTTATATTCAGCTAAAATTGTCGCCCCCCTATCTAAAGCGTGTTCCAAACTCTCCAACACAACAACGCCACACCCCTCTCCAATAACAAATCCATCTCTGTTTTTATCCCATGGTCTAGAAGCGCATTTGCAATCATCATTATTACGCGACAACGCCCTTGATGAACTAAACCCAGCTATACACATTTTATTCATTGAAGCCTCTACACCACCGGCTAACATTAAATCTACATCACCTGAACGAATATGATTAGCTGCAGCGACTACTGCAAAATTAGATGTTGCACAAGCGGTTGAAATACCATAATTCGGTCCCTTAAATCCAAGCTCTATAGCAAGAAGCGCACCTGGCATATTAGTCAATATAAATGGGACAAAAAATGGAGAGACTTTTCTATAATTTTTATTGAATATAGCCTCAACACCTTCACTATATACACGCATTCCGCCAATACCAGAGCCAATTAAAATGCCTGCGCGTTCTTTGTTTAAAGATTTCATATCAACAGCAGAGTGCGCAATCGCGCGTTTGCCAGCTGCTATAGCGTATGCAATACAGGGGTCGACTCGTCTCGCCTGCTTTTTATCTAAAAATTCAATAGGATCAAAATCTTTGACAGATGAGCCAAATCTAGTCGGCAAGTCATCGCAATCAAATGATGTGATATTTGAAACGCCACTTACACCAGTTAACAAATTATTGTAAAAAACATTCAAGTCACTACCATAACATGAGACTAACCCCATACCAGTAATAACAACCCTTCGCTTATGCATCTATAGAAATCCTACATATTAGGCAGAGACAGGCAACTCTAACTCCACCGTGCGGCCAGCCGCGTATAACTCTTCCAAATTATACTTACTTCGCGTTTCAGGTTTAAAAATATGAACAACAACATCAAAATAATCTATCAAAATCCAATCGCCAACCCCCAATCCTTCGGCATGGTATGGTCGTAAAGACTCTTTATTTCTCAACTCCTTAACAATTTCTTGACCAATTGCTGTTACATGCCTATCAACAGCTCCTTCAGCTATAATCAAATAATCTGTAACCGTAGAGAAATCTCCAACATAGAGAGCTAAAACATTAAGCCCCTTCTTTTCATAAATAATTTTTGAAATTATTTCGACTAATTCTTTAGATGTTAACGCCATATCAGACAATATTAATGATATTTATATATATAGTCCATTACTTTGTTTAATGTTTAATTTCAGGTGCCTGACGCCGGTTTTCGATTTTTTGATTTTATTTTCTTCAAGATTGAAAAAGTCTCGAAAAAGCTACAAATCTTTGTAATTTTTGCCTTCGAAAATCCTTTCAACTGCATCCTCTATCGTTACATCTTTATTCTCATTATTTTTTAATGTAAAACAATCAAACAAAGACAGATTTTTTGTTTCACCTTCATAATTAGTATATTTTTCATTTATTATAGCATTATCAAAAAGTTTTTTAGCTATTAATTTATCCTTACTATATAAAAAGTCATAACTTTTTTTTAATGTAGAGTATGATTTTTCATATTTACGCTCTTTATTAAAATCAAAACATTTTTTAATATTTTTTTTTAAATATTCTTCAATTCCATCTAAAGATTTATCGTAGCCAATAAAGTCAATATAATAAGTACCATCTACAATCTCTTCGCTCTTTAGCTTACTTAACTGTGCATTTATATCATCGATAGCTTTATCATTTAATTGATTTATCAAAGTTGGATTGCGACTCTTAAAAAAACCTATAATATATTCAAGTATTTTTCGTAGAGTAGATTTATCAGCTTTTGTTTGTACATATAGATTATAATTATCAAAACCGTCACTTATAGAAAATATTGTATATATTTTATTTATTTTTAAGCATTCTATAGATTCTTTTAATTCAGACCCAAACGCATCATAAACTATATATTTTTTGTTCTCCTTAACAGCGTGCTCTCTAGCGTCTTTGCCTGTCATAATATTAAGTGGCATGTGTTTAACAGTACATATTCTTATAGACATATTTACCAATTTATTGTGTTAATAATTAGTGCTTATATAGTTAATTATAGTATAGTATAATCATAATTAACTGTCAATAATATGACATAATTGATATAATTAAGAAAAAGGAAGGATAATTATGCAGCAAATTCAAGAAAATGATATAAAACGTATAATAACAATTCAAAAATTTTATCGTAGCCATATCGAAAATCAAAAAAATAAAGCAGGCGACCAATTTAGGGAATTTTTAAGACAAAACGGGAAATGCATAACAAACATGAAAGAATTAAAATTTGGCGATGTAATAGTTGTTGCCAATTCAAGCAATAACCATATAAAATCTAAAGGCCCAGACTGGAAAAAGCATTGTTATATTGGCACTAAATGTGATAAAGAAAATGATTTACCTTTTTTTGAAAAATATGAGCTTGGTGCTGATGAAGAAACTAATTATTGTATTAAAGATATTAAAGAAAATAAAGCACCTGACTGTTTTACCAGCGATTCCCGCTAACCTCTACAAGGCCCTTTTTTAGGAGCATTTAAAAATAAGATTTCGTAAACTTGTGATAAATGTTTTACAATTATTGGAGGTCAAAACATGGCATCACAGTTCA
>JAHFTJ010000026.1 GCA_023269435.1 Chlamydiota bacterium | reverse complement strand
GTTTTCATATTTGTCTTCTAACTCTATTTCTTTTGCTACTGTAACGCCATCTTTTGTTATGTGAGGTGCACCATAAGGTTTTTCTATCACTACGTTACGTCCTTTTGGACCAAGAGTAACTTTTACTGCGCTAGCTAAGATTTGTACGCCTTTTTTAATTTTTTGACGTGCTTCTTCTTTAAATTTTATATCTTTTGCTGTCATAGGTATATTATCTCCTAAATAATTAATTATAATTTTTTTACTATTCTATAATAGCTATTAAATCTTCTGCTTTTATTATCACAAATTCATCGTCATCCATTGCTATTTCGTCTCCGCCATATTTTTGCCACATTACTTTGTCGCCTTTTTTAACTGGAATTTCAATAAAATTTCCATGTTTGTCTTTTTTACCTGGACCTACACTTATTACTTCTCCAACTTCTTTTTTTTGTTGGGCATTATCTGGGATAATTATTCCGCCAGAGATCTTTTCTTTTTCTTTTTCTCGTTTTATCAAAATACGATCTGCTAAAGGGCGTAATTTTGTCTTTACTTGTGTTACCATTTCTTATACTCCTTTGTTTACGTTTATTAAAAACATCTTCTAGGAGGATATTAAACGATGGTTTAATATTTTTGCAATAAAATTAGCACTATTTTTATTAAAATGCTAATATCTCACTTTACGCAAAATGAGGAAATAGGAGGTATGAGAGATTTTGAAAAAACAATTTATTTAAAAATCGTAGTAATATTAAATTAATATTATGAGGCTTTTTGAATAATATTGTGATTCAAAAGATCCATATATCCATTATATCCATTTTCTGCTTTTGCGTAAGGTGAGAATATGTTAAAAAAGTATTTATTCTGAGGTGCAATGAAAAATGAATCAACGTGGGATCTAAATGTTTTTTACGAAACAAAAGACATATGGGAAGATGATTACAATAAAATATTGAATATATCAAAGACGGATTGGGAAAAATTAAAGTTCTATAAAGGTAAGGCTGGAAATAGTGCGGTTGATTTAAGAAAATTACTTGACTCTTATTTCGATTATTCTATTGATTTAGAGAGACTTTACACATTTGCGCATTTGCGTCATGATGAGGATGTGAGTGATGATTTATTTAAAGATGCCTTTAAGAGAAGTATAGCTTTAATGCATCAATTTAATAAAGTTAGCTCATGGGTAGAACCTGAAATTTTACAAATAGACAAGGCTAAAATAGATGAATATTTAAAATGTAAAGAATTGAGTCAGTATAAATTTTTTTTAAAAAAACTTTTTGATAAAAAAGAACATGTTCTATCTAGTGATAAGGAAGAAATTGTAGCATTAGTGAATAAAAGTCAAATGACTCCATCTTCAGCATTTTCAGCATTTTCAGATGCAGACTTACAATTTTCTAATGTTAGTGATGCAGGTGGATGTGAACATATTCTCACAAAAGGTACCTATCAAGTTTTAATGAAAAGTGACGATAGGGTTTTGAGAAAAAATACATTTAAAACGCTCCACAGATCTTTTGGGAATTTTGAAAACACACTCTGCGAATTGATTAACGGACAAATTCAAAATCATATTTTTAATAAAACAATTAGAGGATATAACTCTTCTCTTGAAGCCTCTCTAAAACCTCATAACATACCTGTTAAGGTATACCGCTCTTTAATAGAAGCAGTAAGAGATAATTTGAGCATATTACATAAGTATGTTGAGCTTAGGAAGAATATTTTAAAAATAGATCAGGTCTACCCTTGGGATATGACTAATTCATTAGTTAATGAATATGATAAAAAATTTACATATGAAGAGGCGTGTGAAATAGTTGTTTCATCTGTAGATATTCTCGGTAAAGATTATCAAAAGACCCTTAAGGATGGTATAACTAGAGATAAATGGGTCGATATTTACGAGAGGAAAGGGAAGCGGAGCGGAGCTTATTCAAGCGGTTGCTACGATAGCATGCCATATATTTTAATGAATTTTCACGGTACATTAAACGATGTACTTACTCTTGCCCACGAAGCTGGACACAGTATGAACTCGTTAATGAGTAACAAAGCACAACCTTATGTCGATGCTCAATATCCTATTTTTATTGCTGAAGTTGCATCTACTTTTAATGAACAATTAACATACGAATATTTGATAAAAAAAGCTAGCAGTCATGAAGAAAAAATGTTTATTATTAATCAACAAGTTGATGGAATTAGAGCTACATTTTTTAGACAAGTAATGTTTGCTGAGTTTGAGTTAAAAATACATGAATTGGCAGAGCAAGACATTCCATTAACTCCAACGCTGCTGAAAGAAGAGTATCGTAAATTAAATGTAGATTATTTTGGACCGAATTTTGTAGTTGATGAAGAGTTGGCCATTGAATTTATGAGGGTGCCGCATTTTTTTTACAATTTTTATGTCTATCAATATGCAACTGGAATTGCGGCAGCGCTTTCTTTGGTAGAAATTGTGAAAAAAAATGGTCCAGATAAATATTTGAAATTTTTATCTGCAGGTGGAAGTGATTACCCTATACCGCTTTTACAAAAAGTTGGCGTTGATATGTGTAAAGGTGAGGCAGTAGATGCATTGATATTTACATTTAGTAAATTGATCAATGAATTGACGGAAAATTACTTGTAAAAAACTTTAATTTGTAATATATAGTCATTACGTTTCAATATATGAATTGAGTTTGGCTCTTATGATACAAAAACAAAAAATTAAAAATTCTTTTACCGTGTTGAATGATAAGGGGTTGCATACCAGACCTGCTACAGAATTAGTAAAATGTGCGTCTGCATTTAAATCGCATATAACTTTGCATTACCAAGATCTCAGCGTTAATGCAAAATCTCTACTTGGAATTCTTATGTTGGCAGCATCTAAAGGCGCTAAAATAAAAATAGAAGCTGAAGGCGATGATGCTCAAGAGGTTATTGAAGCATTATGCGTACTTGCCAACAATAAATTTTATATGAATTATTAGTATTTAATAACGTCTAATGAATAAAATATTTATATATATTTTTCTTATTTTAATTGCATTATCCAGTGTTTATTTCTACACACTTCATAGAACGGAAATTCCATCAAATATTAGATGTTCTTTTAAAGATGTGATAACTGATACAAAAGAGATTATAGTTCCTGGTTGTTTTGATATATTTAATCCAGGTGTTGTTGCCTATGAAGATGGTTATTTGATGTTAGCAAAGGTTAAAAAAAATGATATTATTAGTAAAATAAAACGAAAATTAACGAAAAATTATCCAAATAAATTGTCATTTATAAAATTAGATGCTGAATTTAATCCGATTATTATAAATGGAAATGCAATATGTACAGAGCATTCAACTTTTGGTGGCGATCCACGGTTAATAAAGATTGGCGATGATATATATTGTTTATATTTTGATCGTGTAATTAAAGAAAATAAAAATGTAATACGGATGTTTGTTTGTAAATTGATAGAATGCGAAGGGAGATTCGAACTTATAGAAAAAAAAGAGTTAAAATTTAAAGAGGCTGAAAAGTATTATAATCTTGGTTTAACATCAAATTCTGTTGAAAAAAATTGGACTCCTTTTGTATTTAATGGAAAATTGTATTTAATATATTTAATTTCTCCTCATGTTATTATAGAGCCAAATTTGGATAACGGAGAATGCAAAGAGATTGTTGCAAATAAAAATGAGCCAATTTGGAATTATGGAATGGCCTCTGGTGGCACTCCAGCAATAGAGTATAGCGACGGATACTTATCATTTTTTCACACACATGCAATTGGACTTAAGCCGTTTTCATTTTTTAACAAGGAGAGGTATAAGATCGGTCAAGGAGTTTATATTTTTGGGGCTTATATGTTTAGCAAACAGTATCCATTTAACATTATACGATCGACTGAATTTCCTTTAACTGGTAAGTCTTTGTACAACGGACGAAGAAAAATTATTTTTCCTACATCTCTAATTGTTAATGATGATAATATCTATTTATTGTATGGGAAGGATGACGCCAAGATATTTATATCAAAAATAGATGTTTTAAAATTAAAAGAGCAATTAAAAATGAAATGAATAAAAAATTTTTGTTTCTGTTGTTGTCAAGCTCGTTTACATTGTCTATATTATATTTTCTTCGAATTTGGAATTGTGTTGAAATTCCAGATGATTTAAAAAAATCATTTAACTGTGTTGTAGATAGTACAAAAGAGATTAAATTTCCCTATATTATAGGAAAACCGTGCAATCCAGGAGTTATTCAATGTGATGACGAATATTTAATGGTATCTAGAACTAAATCTTACGATATTCTAAGTTGGATTAAGTGGAAATTTAGAATAAATCCTAAAAATTATTTGTGTATTTTTAAATTAGATAAAAAATTTAATTTGATTGAAAACAATGGAAATGTTCTTCGTGGTGTTAAGGTAAATAATCGCGCTGGTGATCCTAGATTAATCTCGTTTAATGGAGAGGCATATGTTTTTTTTAACGACGACGTATATGAAAATGAAAAGAGGCTAATTCGTATGTTTGTTGGGAAAGTGGTTAAAAAAAATGATGGTAATTTTCAAATAGAAGATGTAAAGAGATTAAAATTTGATGGTGGGAAAGAATATTATGATAGAAAATTGGTTAATGAAAATCACGATAAAAATTGGAGTCCGTTTATAGTAGATAATGAATTATATCTTATCTATTTAATAGAGCCACACGTAATACTTAAAGTAAATTTAGAGAATGGCGTATGTGAAAAAATAGTGGAAAATAGTAATTATAGTGTTTGGTGTCATTCAACGCCTAGAGGTGGTACGCCTGCAATTCAATTTAAAGATAATTATATAACTATTTTTCACAGTAAAGAGAAGGGTGAGAAGTCATTTTCTTTTCTGTATAAAGATAAAACATCAAAACACGGCGTCTATTGTTTTGGTGCTTATATTTTTAATAGAGAGTACCCATTTAATATAATTAAAAGTGTAGATGCTCCGATTAGTGGGAATGCTCTTTATGCGAGTAAAAATAAAATCATCTATCCTACTGCTTTGTTAAGCGATAACAATCATTTTTATATTTTTTATGGAGAGGATGATAGACGTATATTTGTATTAACAATTCATAAAGAAGCACTTAAGTTTAGTCATTAGACTTCTTTCGTAGTTCAGTAACTGTCCCATCTTTATTTCCAATGTAGGCTATGTTTGCATTTTGGAAAAATAGACCTGTTTCTACTACGCCTGGTATTGTTTTAATAGAATTATGCTCTTTTTCTATATTTTCTATTATATAATTATAATCTATATCAAATAGATAATTATTATTGTCAGAATATACTATTCCATTTATATCACTCCTTATATTACCGATGTAACCTAATTCATTTAGTTTTTGAATAGTAGATAAATAACCGAATGGTATTATTTCTATTGGAAGCTTGCAGTTGCCGAGAGGCGACAAAAGTTTGCAACTATCTATTATAACTACATTAATTTTTGAACGCAATGCTACAATTTTTTCTCTTAAAAGCGCTCCACCTCCCCCTTTAATTCTATGAAATGTATTTTGATCGAACAGATCGGCTCCATCGAACGTTATATCTATCTCTTCATTTAAAGATTCGTTTAAAAATGGTATGCATTTTCCAACTGCTTCTTTAGATTTAATAGATGTACATATGCATTTAATCGTTATATTTTTTGTTGTTATGTGTGATAAAAGTGCTTTTATGAATAGTTCGGTTGTAGTGCCTGTACCTATTCCTATCTTCATATTATTTTGCACGAGTTTTACAGCCTCGTTCACAGCTATTTTTTTTTGTCTATCATTTGTCATTTCTTAATCACTCACCTTACGCAAAAGGAGAAAATGGATGCATGGATCTTTTGAATCACAATATTTTTCAAAAAGCCTCATAATATTAGTTTAATATTACTGCGATTTTTAAATAAGTTGTTTTTTCAAAATCTCTCATACCTCCTATTTCCTCATTTTGCGTAATGTGAGTAAATCAGCTTCGAAATCTTTGCAAACATTAGAAAAGATTAGACGCAAAACGTCCAATATCTCTTTGGTAAATACTCCACGACGGTATTTTGTAACAAAGACCAGATGCACGTGCATTAGAAACGTGCAATGTCTTCCGTGCCGAATCTCGTTTCTTTTTTTATAGACCAAATTATAATTTAGAGCATGCAACGAATGCAGGCATTTAAGTACGAACTGCAGCCTGATGGAGAACAAGAACGCGACATGCGCAAATTTTCTGGATCTTGTCGTTTCGTATTTAATAAAGCGTTAGCACTTCAAAAGGAGAATCACGAAGCTGGTCATAAATTCATTGGTTACGTTGTAATGGCGAAGCAGCTTACCGAGTGGCGCAATAGTGTAGAAACGCCTTGGCTTAAACAAGCTCCCTGCCACTGTCTCCAACATGCTCTAAAAGACTTAGAAAAAGCTTACAAAAACTTTTTTGCCAAGTTGGCTGACTTTCCTCGCTTCAAACAGAAGGGCGATCGCTCGAGTTTTCGTTATCCAGATTCTCAACAAATTAAACTCGATCAAAAAAACAGCCGCATTTTTTTACCAAAACTCTGGTGGCTTCGTTACCGCAAAAGCCGTGAGGTAATCGGTGAATTGCGCAATGTTAACATTTCCAATAACGGAGAGAAATGGTTTGTTTCAGTTCAAACCCAGCAATAACTGGAAAAAAGCAAAAATCATAGTTCAGAAAATTCATACAAACATAGCAAATGCCCGTAAAGATTTCCTACATAAGACCACCACGACGATCAGCAAAAACCACGCGCTCGTATGTGTAGAGGATTTACTGGTAAGCAATATGTCTAAATCAACAAAGGGAAGCAGAGAACAGCCAGGGAAAAAAGTGCGCCAAAAAGCCGGATTAAACCGCAATATCCTAGATCAAGGTTGGGGCATATTCCGTAGCCAATTAGAATATAAAATGGAATGGAACGGCGGAATGCTACGCTTGTTAGCCCGTGGAGAGATGGTTGTTGTAAGCCGCTCGAAGAAGCAGGAACCACCGAAGTGAGTCAGAGCTAGGTATTTAGCTGAACGCCGTAGGAATTCCCTCCATTTAGGGGGGGGGAGGATGTCAAGTGAAGATAGAATTAAATATTGTATTCATATTATACTTATAAAGTGTGCATGTAAATTTGCCGTAGGAGGGTTTTAGTGGATAAACAATTAGAGCAAGAGAGCGAAAAAATAAAAAGAGCAAGAGAGAAACTAAAAAAACGATTGGATTTGATAGATGATAAAATAAATAATAATGAGATTAAGAAAAAAAGCAACGAAATACATAAGTGGATAGCAAGACATGCCTCTAATAGAACTGTATTAAAAAATAAGGGTATATCTCTTTTTGATGAAAATAGAAATACTGCACAAATTAGTGGAAATGTTTCAAAATTAGTTAAAAACTTAGAAAAGAAAATAAATTTAGATAAATAATGTGATGAGTATAGTTCATTTAAATAAAAATTCAACAAAACTTAAGTAAAAAAGTATCATATAGAGTTAAAGATAGTTGTATAATACTAAATTATGGTAAAAAAATATATATGTTAATTTAATTTATTTAAATTGATATATATTTATTTTTACAGAAAAAAATAAAATTGATTTTTTAAAAACTTTTCTTGTACAAAAATGAAAAAATGTTTCTAATGGGATGATAGACAAACATATCTGAATTTAAAAAATAACAAGGAGTTATATTTATGGCAACTAAAACGAAAAAACAACTTATATCATCTATTGCATCAAATACAAAACAGCACCCTAACGATGTTAGAGTGATTATTCAATCATTTTTAGATGCAATCACCGATACTCTATCATCTGGAGATAGATTAGAATTTAGGGATTTCGGTATATTCGAGGTTGTAACTAGAAAGAAAAAAATAGGGAGAAATCCAAAGAATGCTTCTGTATCTATTGTTATACCAGAGAGACAGGCGGTTAAATTTACAGCAGGTAAAAAAATGAAAAATGAGATAGAATGTATTAAAGAGCAATTTATGGCTTCTTCTAACGCGTAAATAATTGGTAAGCTTCTTGTAAAAAAGTGAAGTTTTGCAAGAAGTTTAAATGTAATATGAATAAAGTCTCGTCATCTTTGATAAATAATTTGCACGAAATTTTCATTCAAACATTTGCACATGATAGAGATGAAACTCTTATTGTTTCATTAAATAAACTCAAAGAAGAGATATCCTCTCCATATGAAGAGACGCTGTTTAATTTAATATATGTTTTGTTTGGTAGAAAAGTAGAAAAAAAAATTATTTCAATAGAAGATATAATCTATAATGGAAATGGTTTATTTTCACCTATCGACGCTACACTACATAGCGCCTCTCTGTTTATCTTAGGCAGTTATTTGACGTGTGAAAATTCGATAAAAGTGGCCGCTCATTTTACGCATTTATTATCGACTATGTTTTCGTTTGATGGAGAGCCAATGTATTGTTTTCTAGCTCAGGAAGATAATTTTGATATCGGTCTTTTTAAAAGTAGCGCTCATTTGTTGTTTACTGCAGCCAAACATATTATTAATTTGGATTTTTCAGTAGAGATAGGCGAGTTGAAATATTCACGTTTCATGAATCAGTTGCTAAAATGTATTTACATGGTAGATGAGTTTAAATTTGAGTTTTGCAATGAAATATCAACACCAAATATTGGGTTATATTGCGATAAATTCGAGCAGTTTAATTCATTAATATCACTTTTTGGTCAAAATAGTGGAATTTGTTCTATTAAAATTGGTAAAAATCATATACGTTCTTTTGCCCCGCATTTTTCACAAATTGGGGATATCTCAAATTATGGACTTAGTAGAAAATTTATTAATGATTTAGATGAAACTTTTTGGTCTCGTATTGTATCTCCCGCAGATCAATTTCTACAATCAGATGTGTGGGTTGAGACGAAAATAGATAGGGATGACGATTGTGTAAATCTTCATTTAAGAGTAGAGAATTTTGGTGAAAAGAATCATTTGTTCTCTGTATTTTTTATTTTTTGTGATTCAATAAAAATTGATGAAAAAGAATTTTCTTTTGGCGAGTTGAGACGTTTTAATGGATCTTCAAGATCAGTACATTGCATATCTGGAGATGATTTATTTACAATTGTTTTTAATGGGAAAAGTAACATGGAATTGATTCCGTTGGCTGGAAATGATAATTTTTGGGGATCAAAATTTTTATTAGCTTATGATATTGGCTGTTGTAGTAATATATATAATTGGGCAATTATACCAAGAAGGCTATGCTAAGCGCTACTTAAAATACGATTGAGGAATGTATGTCATTTAGAAAAACGTTTATTTTGTTTACCGTTTCATTATTTATAATAATTGGTGTTGCTGGGTTTTTAAAAAAAGATGTAAAAACTATAAAAAATAACCTGAATGATGAAGTAGAGACAAATAAAAATAATGTTTGTTTGGTTGTAAATAAAGATGAGAATGTAAATCAAGATATTAAAATATGTGATATTCAAAAAGAGAGTGAAAAGATAGATAAAATAAGACGATTTTTTTCTAAAGGAAATGATAAATTTCCGATTGTTGAAACAATCACATATACAAGTAGAGTGTTTTGGTTAAAGGGTCGCCCAGCTTGGATTGCAGATTATGCTACATATTATGAAACTTCAAGGCATTTTATCGCAAGGGGGTTAAATAATAAAATTGATTACTTAACTCAGAATGTGGCGCCAGGAGATAAATTTAATGTCTTTGTAAAGGATAAGAATATTAAATTTTATTTGATTGTAGATTTAGAAAAATGCGACATGGATTTTTATTATTTGGATTTAGATGTTGACGAGAGGGTTTTTGTAAAAAATTATAAAATAGGCGTTGGCAGGCTAGATAATTACTCACCATCGGGGAGCTTGACTCCAATTGGTAAATATACAATAGGAAATAAGGTGGCTATATATGATAAGGACATTGAACACTATTTTCAAAATAAAAAAACTAAAATGGTAGAAGTGTTTGGAACGCGATGGCTCCCATTTGATAAAGAAATTGAAAATTGTTCGGATAGCGCTAAAGGATATGGGCTACATGGCATGCCAATGCGTTATGACGATGATAAGTGCGAATTGGTTGAAATTGACGATTGTGTTGGTGGTTATAATAGCGATGGGTGTTTGCGTCTTAAAAAGGATGATATAGAGGAATTATTTTCGATTATCATCACAAAGCCTACAATTATAGAAATTGTAAAAAATAAAAAAGACCTCACATTGCCAATGTCAAGAGAGAGTAACTCATTATGACAATAGAGTTTACACCATGGCAGAGGGTTAAAATCTGTCGTCACCAATATCGCCCACGTTCGATAGATTATATTAAAAATATATCTACTAATTTTGTTGAGTTGCATGGCGATAGATTGTATGGAGATGACAAAGCTATAATAGGCGGGTTTTGTTATATAGGAGGAAATAAGTTTGTAATAATTGCTCAAGAAAAGGGGGGCGATACAGAGAGCCGCATAGAGAGAAATTTTGGAATGCCATCTCCAGAAGGGTATAGAAAAGCTCTAAGATTAATGGAGTTAGCTGAAAAATTTTCCATACCAGTAGTCACCTTCATAGATACCCCAGGAGCTTACCCTGGTCTTTCAGCAGAAGAACGGGGACAAGGATGGGCTATAGCTAAAAATTTATTTAAAATGGCAAATCTTAGAACTCCAATCATAACAGTGATTATAGGTGAAGGATGTTCTGGTGGCGCTTTAGGAATAGGCGTTAGTGATGTTATAGGAATGTTGAGACACTCTTATTATTCTGTTATATCTCCAGAAGGGTGTGCGTCAATTTTGTGGAAAGATGTAAACAAAAGTGAAATTGCAGCAGAAAAACTTAAAATGCATAGTGAAGATTTACTTAAATTTAAAGTGATAGATGAAATAATCGATGAACCAGTTGGCGGGGCTCATAACGATCCATCTTTTGTATTTAATTATGTCACAGAGTTTATAATTAGACAACACTTGATATTGTCAGTTAAAAATTGTGATAAATTAATAGAAGAACGTTATCAAAAATTTAGACAACTCGGTATATTTGACACATGTATTTGTTATTAAAAACATCGTTTAAAAATAGAAAAAATTTAATTTATTTAGCTTTGTCTTTCGTTACTCTTTTGGGGTTAACTGTTGCAAATCAATTGGAGATGTTAACAATTGGAATTGTTGCTAATGCTATTGACTACACATCTACCCCTGTTGGAAGCTATTTAATTAAAATTAAAGAAAAATTTTTACATGGAGAGAATCAGTTTTTAAAAATAGTAACTGCGTTGATGTGCGTTGCTATTATAAAGGGTATTTTTTTGTTTTTTAGCAGATATGTATCTAGAATTTTATGCATTAAAATAAGTAGAGATTTAAGACAACAATATTTTAATCATATACAACAACTTTCGATGAATTTTTTTCAAAAATATAATATTGGATCTCTCTCTACGCGTTTAGTAAATGATAGCTCACAGATTGCCATTTCGATAAATTCATGGATTACTAATTATTTACATACACCTTTTATTGTAATAACAACGTTATCGATGTGTTTTTATATTTCATGGCAACTCTCATTTGTAATTTTTTTAGGTGTTCCTCTTATTATTTGTTCTATTAAAGTTATTACTAAAAAAGTTAGAAAAGTCACTAGAATTATACAAAAAAATCAGGAAGATTTTGCGTCAGTATTGATAGATTTTTTAGCAGGGATACAGACTGTTAAAATTTTCTCTATGGAAAAATTTATATTTGGAAAATACAGCGAACATAACGATAAAATGGAAAAATTAGAGAGTAAGGTTAGTCGTTACGATTTGTTAACTAGACCTATTTTACATTTTGTAACTACATTTTCACTCGTTTTGATTTTGTTTGTTGGTCTTTATATATTAAAAATGCAATTAGCTGAATTAATAGTGTTCTGTGGTTTGCTTCATCTTTTTTACGAACCTATAAGAAAATTTGCAGAAGAAAATGCTAACGTGCAAAAGGGTGTAGTTGCTGCTGAGAGATTATTTGAAATTCTAAATATAGAGCCTGAAATAGTTGATAATATTTCTGCTCTACCTATCTTATCCTTCAATAACTCTATCGTCTTTAATAAGGTTTGGTTTAAATATGAATCAAAATGGATTTTAAAGGATTTTACATTCACAGTTAATAGAGGCGAAACTGTCGCTATTGTTGGATCTACAGGATCTGGCAAGTCTACGATTTTACAATTGATTCCAAGGCTTTATGAAGTGAACGAAGGGTCTATAATTATAGATGGGAGACCTATCTGCGAGTATACTCAAAAATCTTTAAGAAATTTAATTTCATATGTTCCTCAAAAGCCATTTCTTTTTAATGATACAATTAAATCAAATATTGCATATGGGCAAAATTTATCAGATGATGCAATTTACAAAGCGGCTCAAAAAGCATATGCCCATGAATTTATCAAAGATTTACCTGAAGGATATGAGAGTAAAATTGCTGAAATGGGGAAAAATTTATCTGGTGGACAACAACAAAGAATTGCAATAGCTCGTGCTTTAGCAAAAAATGCCTCAATTATAATACTTGATGAAGCGACATCTTCTCTCGATACAATTAGTGAAATAAAAATAAAAGATAGTATAGAAAATTTACACGGCGAAGTTACGCAAATAATAGTAGCTCATAGACTAACAACAATAGAGAGTGCTGATAAAATCATATTTATAGAAAATGGAGTTAAAATATGTGAAGGGACAATAAATCAATTAATAGAATCATGCTATCAATTTCGTGAAATGTGGGAGGCGTCAACTCTTAGTCAGCTTCATTAAGTAGGCCCATTTTTTCTATGTTATCTTTTAGATTTTTGTTCATATCTTTGTCCAAGGCTCCGGATGACGCTAGCCATTTGATATAGTATTTTGGAATTTTATCCAATGGTACCCCTTTATGTTTTCCGAATGGCATTTGAGTTATTGCGTTATTGTTAGCGGTATAAATTAGGTCATAGATTTCGTCGATGGTGAGATCTTCTGTCATCAGAGAAAATACATTGTAAAGGATAACTACGTCATCTAACGCCCTATGGGCATTGTTTGCTTTTATTTCATATATTTCTCTTAAGTATTGGAGTGAGTGTTTTGGTAAATCTGGTCGATATTTTTTAGCCCAAAGAAGTGTGTCTATGTATTTATAATTTGGCATCTTTATTAAAGATCGTTTTGACTCCTCCTCCAAGAAAATTTTATCAAACCTGTCGTTGTTATGAGCTATTAATATTACATCTCCACTGCAAAATTCAAAAAATTCTTTTCCAACAATTGCAAAAGTTTGTCCATCTTTGACCATTTCGTCTGTTATTCCAGATATTTTTGTGGAGACTTCAGGAATGGGAATTTGTGGATTTATAAATTTACAAAAAGTGCGATTTAATTCAGGATCGAATGCCGCTATCTCTATAATTCTATCCTTATCTGGTTTTAGGCCAGTTGTTTCAGTGTCATAGAATATAGCTCTTTTACCCATAATGAATAAAGATATCAAAAGAAGGTACTTTAATGATATTGAAATATAACATATGATGTTTATATGGATAGGAAAAATTGCGATTATAAATTAATTATTGATGGGTTGGGGCGCGATAGGGCGTTGAACATTTTAAAAGAGATGCTCACTATCCGTCTCTTTGAGCAAAGTGGCGAACAATCTTATCAAGCCGGCAAAGTTTGGGGTTTTTATCACTCTTACGTAGGTCAAGAGGCGATTCAAACTGGGGCTGTGCATGCCCTTGGCAAAGACAAACATTTGTGGGTGACAACGTATCGATGTCATGCATTGGCTTTACTTTTGGGGATGACAATAGAAGAAGGGATGTGTGAGTTGTATGGGAAGGCCAATGGAAATTCGTTAGGACGTGGCGGGTCTATGCATTTTTATGGAGAGAGAATGTATGGTGGCAACGGAATTGTAGGTGGTCAATGGCCAATTGGTGTAGGGCTTGCATTCAGTTTAAAATATAAAAATATTAAAGATGAAGTAGCTATTTGTTTTGGTGGTGATGGTTCAGTTGCTCAAGGGAGTTTTCACGAATCTGTAAATTTAGCAAAGCTTTGGAATTTACCATTAATAATCGTCATTGAAAACAATCAGTTATGCATGGGGACTCAAATAGAGAGATGTATATGCAATTTACCAATTGGTGAAAATTTTTCAAAAGCTTACGGCATAAAATCATATTGTGTTGATGGAATGGATTTTTGCAGTTGTTACAAAACATTCCAGGAGGCTGCAGACTATGTGAAAAAAAAATCAACCCCTGCAATTATAGAGGCTGTAACACATAGATTTCGTGGTCATTCTATTTCTGATGCTGCTAATTATAGAAGCAAGGAAGAGTTAAATAAAATAAAAGAGCGTGATCCTATAGATAATTTTGTATCGGCTATCAGCAGCGTTTCTTTTCTAAAAGATGGCGAATTGGCAGATATTAAAAATAGTATAAAAAAAAGAGTGGTTGAGGCTATGAATTTCGCAGACAAGAGTGATTTTCCAAATCCTAATACACTTGAAGATGGGGTTTATAGTATATAAAATGGATGAAATTGAGATAGATGTTAGAGAAGCTCTTAGAGAGGCAATTGACGAAGAAATGGAGCGTGATGAGAGTGTTTTTATTATAGGTGAAGAAGTAGCTCAATATAATGGCGCTTATAAAGTTACAAAAGGGCTGTTGAATAAATATGGAAGTGGGAGAGTGTTCGACACTCCCGTCTCTGAATGTGCTTTCTCTGGTTTGGCTATTGGCGCAGCGTTAACAGGATTGCGACCTATTGTAGAATTTATGAGTTTTAATTTCTCATTTGTAGCTTTTGATCAAATTGTTAATAACGCTTTTAAATTACACTATATGTCTGGGGGACGTTTTAAAGTTCCAATTGTTTTTCGTGGGCCAAATGGAGCTGCTGCTAGCGTCTCATGTCAACATTCACATTGCGTTGAATCTATTTACAGCAATTTTCCAGGGTGTAAGGTGGTGGCACCATACACTCCACAAGACGCTAAAGGGTTGCTTAAATCTGCAATAAGAGATGACAATCCTGTTTTTGTTTTGGAAAATGAACTTCTATATGGGATGAAAGGGTTCGTCTCTCAAGGTGAGCATTTAATTGCAATTGGCAAAGGGCGTATTATGAAGTGCGGAGATGATGTTACCCTTATTTCTTATAGTAGAATGCTCACTTTCTGTCAAGAAGCTGCCGATTACATGGCTAAGAAGGGTGTAAGTGTAGAAATTATCGATCTTAGAACCATTAAACCATTAGACGTAGATATTATTGTTAATTCTGTAAAGAAAACAAATAGGGTTGTTTTAGTAGAAGAGGGGCACTATTTTGCAGGTATTTGCGCCGAGATAGCTGCAACAATATGTGATTGTTGTTTTGACTATTTAGACGCCCCAATTGCCAGGGTTTGTCAGAAAGAGACGCCACTTCCATATTCGCGCGCATTAGAAATTGAAAGCATACCAAACGTTATGCGTATTATACAAGCTATTGAAGGAGTTATATAAAATTATGTCGATTATATTAAGGATGCCGTCGTTATCACCAACAATGACTTTTGGAACAATAAATAAATGGATTAAAAATGAAGGT
>JAHFTJ010000025.1 GCA_023269435.1 Chlamydiota bacterium | reverse complement strand
TTCATGTTCATCTTCATTTTTTGGATTTGTTGTAAATACACCACAGGAGATAAGAAACTTAAAGACGTCTTCAAGTTTCATATCTATTGATTTTAAATGTTTTTCTTTTGTTAATAATAAAAATCCAGAAATAGGGTGTGGAGATGTCGGAACAAATACAGATTTAATTATTTCAGATGGATTATTAATATTGTGCGCTTCTTGAACTTCGTGCGGGGCATTTCCTGTTACAAGACCAAATGCTGACGTCTCTTTGCTTGGAAATGGAACTGTTACTATACGACTTATCAATTTTTTTTTGTCAGATAAAATTGCAGATATTATATCTTTACAAACTTTATATATTAAATTGATTAATGGTATTTTTATCATAAGCTTGTGTATTTTTTCTCCAACCCAACGGAAAAGAATGCGATTACCAAAAAACCCTAAAGTTAACACTATTAAAAATAATAATATTAAGGCAATAATCTTACTTATTATGATAAATAACATAGCATGCTGTACAAGATTGAAATTAATTATTTTTGAAAAATGCATTAAAATAGTTTTAACATTATCTAAAAATGGCCTAGTTATTATATCGATTAAAAAAAATATTACAATAATTGTTATCGTAATTGGAAGGAGAAGTATTAATCCAGATATTAAATTTTTTTTCATTATTTCTCTCTGTTTTCTTTTTCTGGAGGCGCGAATAAACCACAAGATAATATGTATTTAATAGCATCTTCTACTTTCATGTCTATTAGAATAATATCGCTATCTTTATACATTACTACGAATCCAGTTGCTGGATTAGGTGCGGTTGGTATAAATACAGATGTTAAATTAGTAGATCTATTTTTTGAACAAATGTTTGGCGCTTTGCCAGACAGCAAGCCTAGAGCGTAAATTCCGTTGTCAGGGAATGGCACCATAACTACTTGTTTAAATGAATTTTTACCTTTTCCAAACATATTTACTATTATATCTTTTGTAGTTTTGTAAATTTTATTAATCAATGGTATCTTATGGAGAATATTCTCACCAATAGTGATTAACCAATTAATTAAAAACCATCTAGCAACGATTCCTAAACATAAAATAGTTAAAAAGATGCAAATTAAAATAATTAGTTGACTGATGTGCATTATCATTTGTTCTGGGGAAAATATTAAAAAACCTTTGTTTGCAAGGTTGTTTTGATCGAAAAAATTTAAAACAAATCCCATAAATGGTTTTGTTAAAAAATCTACAATAAAGGCAATAACAGCAATTGTTAATACTAGCGGTAAAAGGATTATCATACCTGTAATTAGATGTTTTTTCATTATTTAATTTACTATTTTCCAAGTACACTCTTGGAAGACTAAATTAACAGTTGTTAATAGTAGTCGTACCCTTTGTCCTATTGTTAAATTATTTCCTGTAGACTCTCCGGTTAATGTGCACCATTTTTGATTGAATATATAATAGTCATCATTTAGTTCAGAGACATGTATAAATCCATCAAGATTTATAAAACTAATGTTAAATGAGATCCCATGATGATGTACTTTTGTTATGGTTGCTTCGAATATTGTATTAGGGTTTTTGTTTGTTAAGCTATCTACATATCGTATTTTTTTTAACTTTAATACGCTTAATTCTCCTTTAAAACTTCTCCTTTCGCTCTCCGTGCATTTATTTGCAATTTCTTCTAAGTTTGGTGTGTAATTATCTTCGAATAATAGTCTATGAATTACCAAATCACTATATCTACGTATAGGGCTTGTAAAGTGGGTATAATTTGTTAATGAAAGGCCGTAGTGTCCTATATTTTCCTTTGAATAGATGGCTAATTTCATGCTACGTATGTACTTTACTGCTAATTGATTAAGTAAAGGAGAGTCTATTGCTTGTTGAAATATATCTTGAATATTTGTTTGGTTAACATCTTTTGACAGTTTAAATCCTAAAAGTTTTGCGAACATCAAAAAATCATTTATATTGTCTAAGTCTGGCTCTTCATGTATTCGAAAAATAGATTTTTTACCTTGATTTATAAGATGCGTAGCGACTATTTCATTCGCTGCCAACATAAACTCTTCTACCATTTGATGTGTGATGTCGTATTCTATCCATTTTTTACCAGTAGGAACGCCATTTTCTCCAAGTAAAAGACAAAGTTCAGGCATTTCCAACTCAACACATCCGCGGCTTTTTTTTTGTTTTTTTAAGTGCATGCACAATTCTACAAGGAGTTTTAAGTTTGTGTAATAATTACTTGGTATTTTTTTGTCTAAAATTTGTTTAGCCGTTTCATATGTAAAACGTTTTCTACTTCGTATGATAGATCTGCATATTTTATAAGTTATCAACTCGCCGTTTGCACTATAATGAATCAATACAGATGCTGTAAAGCGGTCGACATTTTCTTTTAAACTGCATAATTCATTAGATAACTCTTCTGGTAACATTGGCACAACTAAATCTATAAAATAAGTTGAATTACCTCGTTTTAACGCCTCTTTGTCAATTTTGGAATTTGGTCTTACAAAAAATGAGACATCTGCGATATGAACGCCTAGATGATATTCTCCGTTTTCATCTTTTTCTATAGACAATGCGTCATCGAAATCTCTCGCATTAGGTGGGTCTATTGTATAACACTCTAAGTGTGTTAAGTCTTTTCTAGATTCATCTATATCGATCGTTTTTAAAAAAGTTTTCGCTTCTTTAATAACTGCGATTGGAAATTTTCTTGGAATTTGAAATTCTTCTATAGCAATGTCTGTATCTTTTGTTGCATCGTTTATATTTCCTAAATATTTACTGCATTTGCATGTTGTTATGTTGTTTTCTATTTTTATTAAATCAAGGAGAACTCGATCTCCAATTTGCCACTCAATCTCTTTATCCTTTTCTAAAATAATGTCTCTCTCTTCACCGGTTGCTGCAGAAAATATTATACCTTCTCCATTTTTCAATAAATCTATAACCGTTCCTACGATTTGTTTTCGTAAACGTTTTTTTATGCTTAATACAATTCCTTCAAATCCCTTTGAACTTCTTGAGGTAATTTTTACCTCTACCGTATCTCCATCAATAGCACCATTTATGTTTTGTGATGGAATGAATATGTCTTCAATCCCACCTTTTTTAGGTGATACAAATCCAAACCCTTTTGGATGAATTGAAATTTTTCCTAATATAACACTGTTTTTTTCCATTATTCTCCCGAGCAATTGTTATATAGAATAGCTGCAATGACAATATACTTCATTAAATTCCTTGTCCAATTCTGTATCTATTCATTTAGCTATTTGTATTATCTTTTAATGATTCTGGATATTTTATTCTTAGGTGATGTGTTGCCATTAACATCTCTACTAATTTATTTTTTATTATTGTTAATTCTTTGAAGGTTAAATTGCATTCATTAAATTGTCCATCATTTACTTTATCATAAGATATTTTTTCAACAAGTGCACGAATTGATGCTTCAGAGTTGTCCTCTAAAGATCTTGAGGCAGCCTCTATAGAATCTGATAACATTATTATTGCAGCTTCTTTGGTTTGTGGTTTTGGCCCTGCGTAACGAAATGTATTCTCATTTATGTTTTTTACGTTGCCACTAACTTCTTCTAGTTGTTTTAAATAAAAATATTTAATTAGCGTGGTACCATGGTGTTGCATAATTATATCTATAAATTGACGTGGAAGTTTGTATTGCTTTGCTAATGCAACCCCGTCTGGTATGTGAGATTTTATTATATATGCCGATTCAGCAGATGTTAAAAGAAGGTGTATATTAAATGGCTTGCTTTGATTCAACATTTGATTTTCAGTATAATATTGAGGTGTATTTAATTTCCCTATATCGTGATAAAGTGTTGTTACACGGCAAAAGAAACCGTTTGCGCCTATAGAGTTGGCGACTCCTTCCGATATATGTCCTATAGATAGGCTGTGTTGATATGTTCCTGGAGCTTCAATGCTTAATCTTCTTAATAATTCATTTGTAGGGTCTGTATATTCCATGAGTGTCATGTCTGTAATTATGCTAAACATAGATTCTAATATTGGTAAAAAAATTATTAATAATATCGATATTATTAATAAATTTATTGTAGCTGCAGATAAATCTATAAGCGTATTCATTGAAAACAATTTGTAATCGATGAAATTATACCCAATAATAACAATGAATGTTGAGATCAATATCTTACCATTAACAAAGAAAATTTCTTTACGCTTTTTTATTTTTTTTGATACAACTATTGCAATAATGCTAGTTATCATGTTAATAATCATATAATATTTTATATTAAATGCAAATGTAGTTCCTATTATAATTGTTAATATAAAAGTAGAAAATAACGCTATCTCTTCATTAATTAAAATATACAATAAAATTGTAGCAAATGGTAAAAATACAGGATATTTTATGAATTCTATCAATCCTAGCGCTGGAAGAAGAATGGTAAATTCTGACAATTTTATAAATATAAATAAAAGTGAAATAATTATTGTGTAAAGAGTTAGATTTTTTGCTGATATGAAAAATTCACGGTGTTGAATATAAAAATATAGAGACCCAAGAATGACTGTTATTATTGAAAAAAATATTGATCCAATAATTAAGTGAAGAGACCATAAATCATTAGCATTTCGAAATTCCTTTTTCATGGCGTTTACCATAACTATATGTCGATCTGTTATTTTTTCTTGGTATTTTAATAATAGATCACCAGCTTTTACATGTGTAAATTTCTCTGGTATTTCTTTCTCTATAAGACGTTTGTGTAATAATTGCTCATCTATATCGTTATATATATTCCATTTACATTCTTGCAAGTAATTAATAATAAATTCTATTGTATGTTCATTTATATTTATATTGTTTTTTTTTGTTAGTTTTTTCTTGACTTCCTCCCAGAAATTATTTGGTAATTTTTTAAAATTACCTCCATCTATATTATATGAAGTATAAAAATTATCTTGTGGTGTTTTTAGTTCATTTGTTTTTTTCACCGTTCTAACATCTGTGAATTTTGCGTCTATCAGTAATTTAGTAATAGATTTTAGGTGTCCATACATCTCTTCAAATGTGATGTCGTTTCCTTTTCGCCAATTTGGGTGATTGACTAAATAGTTTTCGAATTTATTTGTAACATGCTCTATATCAGACTGTTCTATTTTATATATATTTCCAATATCCCTTTGTGCTTCATATTTTATTATAGCCGTAGCGCTTGGGTCTGCAAATTTAAAATCAATTTTTGCAAAGATAGGTTTTTTCGATATATTGCCAACTGTTAATGATTCGGTATATGGTTCCCTAAAATGGATAAAAAGAGTTAATATAATGGTAAATATCAGGCCAATTATTAGGCGAGCACCTAACATGTTGTGTTTGGTAAATATTTTTTTTATATGTAAGTGGTTTGTTTGCTTAGCCATTTATATTAAATTTAACGGTCTACACCAGTAGTAGACGACTATTATATAATATATAACACGTGAGGCCTATTTTGCAAACTGACGATACAAAAATATATCAAGCTATTGCAAGACGTTACCGTCCACAAGTATTTAAAGATGTGATTGGACAAGATGTAATTATTACAACATTAAAAAATGCAATTAAAAACAATCGTGTATCGCATGCATATATATTTTGTGGAATAAGAGGAACCGGTAAAACGACTATCGCTAGAATATTTGCAAAAACTTTAAATTGTAGCGACATACAGCTTGACTGTGAACCGTGTAATAAATGTAGATCTTGCTTAGAATCTATTGCTAATAATTCTTTGAATATAATAGAGATAGATGGTGCTTCTAACCGCGGCATAGAAGATATAAGAAATATAAACGACTCAATAAGATATGTGACAGGTAAAGATGTTTATAAAATATTCATAATAGATGAAGTGCATATGTTAACGAAAGAGGCATTTAATGCACTTTTAAAGTCCTTAGAGGAGCCGCCATGCAATGTTAAGTTTTTTTTCGCAACGACTGAGTTGCAAAAAATACCTTCAACAGTAATTTCTAGATGTCAAACTTTTGAATTATTAAGAATAAAATTCGATGATTTGGTAAATAAACTTAGTAGCATTGCAAAAGAGTGTGATGTAAACATTGAAGAAGATGTCTTTAAATTAATAGCCAATTATAGCGATGGGAGTTTAAGAGATGGTCAATCTTTGTTAGATCAGTTGATTTGTTTTGGCAATAAAACAGTTGCAGTAGACGATGTATTTCAAATGTTAAATTGGTCTTCAAAAGATGATTTTTTTGAATTAGATAAAGCTTTTGAAGATATCGACATCTCATTTTCTTTTGAGTTTGCAAAAAGATTTTTTACCTCTGGGAAAGATTTAAATTTTTTTATTGAAATGCTATTTGAACATTATCGCAATATAGCTCTTTTGTTAGTTAATAAGATATCTGTTGACGATTGTATTTTTTCTAAATCTGAGAAAGATGGATATAAAAAATCGTTTAAAATTTACACACTTAACCAAGTATTGAATATTTTAGATTATTTATCTAAATTTACATTGTCACAATCAAAGAACTCTCTAAAAAGAGTTCATTTAGAGATGGTGTTGTTATATATTGTGCAAACCAAGAACAGAGCATCGATAGATCAAATTTTAAAACACATAGATGAATTAAAAACAGAAAGTTACAAAATTGAAAAAAACGCAACTTTATCTACACGTCCACTTGAGGAAATAATTAATGCAAAATCACTTCAAATAAAAGATGTTGTAAATGAAAAACAGTTAGCTATTGAGCAAAATGCAAATATTTCATTTGTCCGCGCTACTTATGTTCAAAAAAATGCCCGTTATGATACAATTTTGAATTTTGCTGCGATAGAGTTAAATGGTAGGTTAAACTTAAAATAGGGTGATTAAAATGGGTAGTGGTTATTCAAAAATGAAAAAACAAAGAAAGCTTCTCGAGAATCAGTTTGCAAATTTACAAGATGAAATGCAAAATTCTGAGTTTGTCGGATCGGCTGGAAATGGTCTCGTTAAGGTAGTTTTGAACGGAAATAAGCAAATGAAATCTATTAAAATTGACCCAAGTTGCGTAGACCAAAAAGATGTAGATGGGTTAGAGGATTTAATAGTGGCTGCATTTAAAGATGCATCTTACAAGATTGAAGAATCTACTTCTAATGCCAACTTAGGGATGTTTTAAAATTCTTACTTTATTTAACTAAACATATCTGATTCCAATTGAACAAGTTTTTATGAAATCTGTTTGCTTTAATTAAAACAAATAGAGTACACTTATACAAGTAAAAACAACAGGTGGTATTATTATGATTACAATGGTTACAGAGGAATTATTAATAAATTCACATTTATACTTGTTAGATAAACTTTGTAATGAATCAGACCCTTCTTATAAAAGAAAGTTATTAGCTCCTATTGCAAGATTTACAGTTTCTGTAATGTTATTGCCAATTTTAGCTGTAGAATTGATTACAAGATTAGCTGTAAAAATTATATGCAATATTTTAATAAAAATATCTATTAGTAATAGTAAGATTATTAATATGGCTAATGCAAATATAAATTTTTCATCATCAATCTCCACATTAATAATGCCTATTTTATATTCATTTGAAAATAAAACTGGATATTTAAATTATATCGGTATACGTAATTATATTTTTCTCGTTAAAAATGAGAAAAATAAGGTTGTTACTAAGTTAAAAGATCTACATAAAAATTCTAAATCTAGAATAAAATACAAGCATGATTTAAATTTGTTTTTTAAACATATAATATATTTCGAGGCTAGAGAGTCAAAATTATATGAAGTCATTAAGCTATTAATAGAGAATGCATATTTATTAGATATTGATCTTAATCAAAATGATTTATACGAAGATTGTTCTATTTTAAAATATCTTGTAGAAAAATCAGAAAGTCAACGCATTTCAAATCAAGTTAAAGGTAATTACTTAAAAGTAGTTGAATTATTAGAAAATGCATCAAATATAAAATTACCAGTTGGTCATGTAACGTGTGCTCAAAAAAAAGCATCCAAAATTGCAGCTGATAAAAAAAATACAGGCATTACAGAAATAAATATTACGAATCCAAATCCTTATTAGAATATGAGATAAAAAAGTGTAAAACTTTCAACGAACTTTCTAAAAAGAGTTCATTTAGAGATGATGTTGTTATATATTGTGCAAACCAAGAACAGAGTATTAATAGATCAAAACGCAAAAGTAGAAAATGGATGTATGGATCTTTTGAATCACAATATTATTCAAAAAGCCTCGTAATATTAGTTTAATATTGTTACGATTTTTAAATAAATTGTTTTTTCAAAATTTCTCATACCTCATATTTCCTCATTTTGCGTAATGTGAGTTTTAAGTGAGAACTTATCCTTTTTAAGGACTCACTTGTTTTCAGAGTGCTACCCATTTTGTTTGATTATATAAATAGGCTGAAACGTAACATTTATCATTTTCTAATGTTATTAAATTAAAAGTGCTCTTTTTAATTAATGAAATGCTTCCACTATCTGATATTGTCAAATTTTGATTCTCGTTTTCTATGTTGTTTATATGACAATGGCCGTGCATGAATAATCTGATGTTTTTATTTTTTTGAATTATTTGCTTTAAGCTTTCTCCTCGTTGAAGGTGACATCGTGGATATTTAAATGGTTTATAAGGAAAATGATTTGCAATGATAATCGAAGCATTTTTTGGAAGTGAAGATAGGAGATCGTTTAAGTTTTCTTCCGTTTTTAAATCAAATATCCCAGTCGAGCTTATAATTGATGTTTTATGTGCACAGTCAACGCAAACAAGCCACCAATTATCCTGTAAATTATATGCAACAACTCTATCGTTAATTAAATTAAAATTAGCGTCCCCACTGAAATTTATTAGCCTATGCAAGTATTTATAAAATATTTTTTGATCATCTGTTTTTCTAGTGTAACAATCGTGGTTACCAGGAATAGTAAAAACTATGAATCCTTTTTTTATTAAAAAATTTACATATCTTTTCATCTGTCTAAATTCTTGTTTGTTTGAGCTACAAGTGTAGTCTCCTGTGATGATTATATGCGTTACGCCAAGTTCTAAAAATGTATCAGTCACAAGATAAGCTAGATGCTGATTGTATAATTTTTTTCTATTAAATAAATAATTTAAATTTCCAAAAAAACTTTTATTAAAAAATTGCAACGGATTCTTATTAAAATAAAAAAAATGAATATCAGATATGTGAACTATCCTCATTTATTTATTATAAACTAATAAATTAGCAAATTCAATACTTCTCTCTTTGAATAGTGTAAATTATGCGATTTTTTTACAGTGTTGGTTTTTGTGTTTAACGATTTGTCGTGCAATTTCTTTGCTTTTTTCTAGATGGCCTTTTTCGAATTTTCTTGCAATTTTTTTTGGTGATTTTGGGGTTGTTTCGCATGATCCATCATTCTCTACTTCATTAGGAGAAGTTCGTTTTGATCCGTGTATGTGTTTGAGATGAACAGTGCATTCTCTTTGCCAATGGTGTATAAAATAATCAAATATTTCTTTTGTTTTTTTATAATCTATTTGTTTTAAGTGATCTTTGATAGGTATCATAGAATTGTAAATGGAGACGATCTCTTTTTTTCTCTTTTCATCCGATTCATTTAAATTTACATTTGTAGAATTAAGCTTTTTGTTATTTTTATCTTTTATATGCTTTGTTCTATGTGGTGAATTTTTCATGATTGATAGCCTCCATTTGTATATTATTAATAAATTTATAATTATTAATTTCAATATATTTCTGCATTTTTTACAATTATCTAAAAGTAAAAGTGTTATACTTCTTTATCCCTCTAATGTTTAATATATATAAATGAATTCAAAAGTTGGGAATTTGACAAAGCCGGCGCCGCATATTTGAAGTAGCGCAGCGACGTCGAAGCAGCTCAACTTGAATAAGTTGAGCGATACGTGCGACCGGTATGTCGCTAAACTAGGAGGTGAAAGTCCTCTACGGGCTCTGGTAAGGAGAACCGTTAGAGAAGGCAAGGGTATCCATCATGAGGTGGAATCTGAAGAAAGCCGTATACAAAATGCTGGCCCGACGAACAGGAAGTGCATAAGAGGCAAGGTTTCCTAGGATGAGGGCGCGTATGAATCCAAAGTCCAATACTTACACAGAAGGAATCAATCTTAATAAGCTGAATAAGTATACTCAAAAGTTTAATTTTGAGGGGAATCTATTGTATGATAATTGCAGCGAAGCATGCCACCTTTTGTTAATCTGCCATGTCCGCAGGGCGGGCAGCCGATGGGTCAATTATCACAAAGAGGAATCGTCGATCGCGAGCCCGAAGGGGCATATAGGCGGCGAGGTTGTGCTTTGCACACGAGTCCCGAGCGATCGGCGATAGCGTAGCGGTCATCTAAGTGAGAATTGACTGTTTTTCACAAGTTCAGATTTTATGAAAAAGTTACGTGCAAGAACATAGAAATTTTTGATACTAGAATTTCGAAAGGGGTCTAGTGAATTAAATTTAATTAGTTATCAAAACACCTGATGAGGCTAATCGCAATGCAGTATGCACGCTGCGTTGTAGTATATCACATATAGTTGCATAAGATTCTATGCCACCATTACATATGAGATTGTCTATTGTTTTTGTGTGAGAATTAAAGCCGTATGGTAGTTCTTTTTTCATTATCTCATTAGTTATAGTAGTATAGTCAAGTTGTGAATTTTCAATTAATATTTTTAATGGATGTGTGATGGCAGTTTTTAATAGATTTGACTTAAGATTTAACTTCTTCGATGCAAAAAATGCAGATGTAGAAATAGCTGGTACAACCCCGTAAGATAACGCTGAAGTTAAGGCTCTTAAGCTTTTTTGATATTGTTTGATAAGCGATTTTTTTTCTATTTCATCATTTGAACCAACCTTTATTATAGCTAATCTGTTAGATTTATATTTTTTTTTACATCCAAAAAATATTACGTTATCTTTATCTATGATTACACGTTGTGCATTACCTAAGGCTTTTAATGGAGCGCTATCTACTATCATAGTTGCATTAGTGGCGAGTACTATTTTTTCTACATCGCATTGTTGTAATTTTACTGCGCAAACATTTATAGTTTTATGTATATTATTTATTTTAATTGTTGAAAGTGCTTCACCTTCAATGCCATCTGCTATTATTAAAAGCGGATTATTTGTTTGTATCGTCTGTTGTAGAATTTGCAGTATTTGAGCAGATGATGTAATTTTTTTTGTAGTTATCAAAATTTTTACATCATTTAACGTGTTATTAGTAGAACATTGCAGCAATTTTGATTTAACTTGTATTCCATCGCTTATCATTACTTCTGTTATGTCGTTGTCGTTCTCATCTATTGCAATAGTTCCATTTATACCAACCATGTCAATAGCTTCTAATAAATAATTTACTATTTCTTTATTACCTTTAGACGTTCCATTAATTATATTAAAAATATCTCTTGGCATTAATAGTGGCATTGAGATTTCTTTTAAATAATCAGTTATGATTTTTAAATCAGATTGCAAGTTATCTGCATTCCAATATAAATCATTTAAAAGAGAGTGTATCAAAATAATCAAAAGAGTTGTCCCATCACCAAATTTATAGTGTATCTCTTTTGCTTCTTCTTTAATTATTTTGACACCTAAATTTACAAATTTGTCTTGCGCTTCTAAATCAAAGATAGTTAGATAGCCGTTCAGTTCAATGTTTTTAGAGCCATAATTAGATTTTACTTTATTATATGCTAATTCAATGCCTTCCGCTATTTTTTTGCGTGCAAAATCACCAACAACAATATTATTCATCGTCAAATTTATTTGTTTATTGAAGTGTTTAGAAGAATAACAAATTCTCCTTTAACGGATGATTTGTTATTTTCCATGTGGGATTTAATATCTTCCATACTCCCTTTAATGATCTCTTCATGAATTTTAGTCAACTCTCTAGCGATTATTATTATTTGATTTTCTGGAAAATATTTTAAAGTTTTGATAATACGATGAGGTGTTTCAAAGAGAATTGTTGTCCCTTCAAATGCGATGGCTTCATCGATTAATTTTTTTATTTTAGATGGTTTTTTTGGAATAAAACCAACGAATTGAAAGCGCGATCCATCTAATCCACTTAGCGCTAATGCAGTAATAATTGCAGATGGCCCTGGAATCGATGTAACTTTAATGTTTTCATCGTGACATAAAGATATTAACTCACAACCTGGATCTGCAATAGTTGGCATCCCAGCATCGCTAACTATTGCTACCTCCATGCCATTTTTAAGATCGTCAATGATAGATTTTGCTTTCCTCTTTTCATTGTGTAAATGATACGATATAAGTCGATTGGTTATTTGATAGTGGTTTAATAATTTGCTTGTCCGTCTGGTGTCTTCACAAAGGATATAATTGCATTTTTTTAATGTAGATAGAGCTCGCAAAGAAATGTCTTCTAAATTACCTATTGGAGTTCCGACGATATATAACATAGAATTCGATTGTATTTAGGTGGCACCCGGATTCGAACCGGGGATGAAGGTTTTGCAGACCTACGCCTTACCACTTGGCCATGCCACCACTTTAAGCGGTACATTATGTAATAAATAAAGTATTAGGTCAACAAAAAAAAGTTGACAATTGAATATGTGCTCACCTTACGCAAAAGCAGAAAATGGATGTATGGATCTTTTGAATTACAATATTATTCAAAAAGCCTCGTAATATTAGTTTAATATTACTACGATTTTTAAATAAATTGTTTTTTCAAAATCTCTCATACCTCCTATTTCCTCATTTTGCGTAATGTGAGTTAGGAATTTTATTTATTTTTAGGGGTATTGAGTCTATGGATGATGAATTTGATAGATTGATAAAGCTTTTTTCCTTGGATCAAAAAGAAAAAGAACAGAGAATGGAGGAGATCTTTTCAAGGTCAATGGATTTTTTTGATAAGTATAAATATATAGTTAATAATGGTAGTGAATCGGAAAAAGCAGATATTCAAGAGAATATGGACATTCTTAGAGCTAAATTGAAAGAAGAGAACGAAAATAATCAAACTAGATTGGGGTTGAGTCGAGATGATTTAGAGCAAATAACAAACGATCCAAAAAATTTTAGTCAAGAACAATGGGAGTTCCTTCAAAAAGCAAAAACTAGCCTTTCAGTTGATCAATCGCTTTCAAATGATAAAGAGATTGATCAAAAAAAAATGCGCAAACAAATGTTAAAAGATACAAAAAAGAAACTATCTTCTGCGAAACGTTTTAAATGGACTAAGAGCTAAAAAATAATAGACATTTTACGGTTCCACCCAGCGGCCATGTTTTTTAATTAGATCGATTAGATGGTCGTCTGCATCTGTAGAGTTGATCTCTTTTTCAACACATTGCTTACCTACATATAGATCTATTACACCGGGCTTAGATCCTACATAACCAAAATCGGCGTCTGACATCTCTCCTGGTCCATTCACAATACACCCCATTATTGCAATTTTAATGCCAGGGAGGTGCGATATCTTTGAACGAATTCTTTTTGAAACGTCTTGTATATCAAACAATGTCCTCCCGCAGCCAGGACACGAGATAAAGTCTGTTTTGAATGTTTTCATTCGTGAAGCTTGTAAAATATTTAAACTTAAATTGCGTAGAAATTCGATTTCATATGGAGCTTGAATCCACAGCCCATCCCCTAAACCGTCGCAAAATAGCGCGCCGCATTCAGCTGCACACTGAATGACAATCTCCTCTTTTGAGCATTCGTAACGAAAATTAATAATTATAGGGATTTGCATTTTTTTTGTTTTAAGCCAATTAAAAAATTGACGTGAATAATTCAATCGATTAGTCGATGGTGACAGGAAGATTAATGTAGGTTTGATAATTTCAAGCATTGACCATTGATCGGGAGATTCATCTTTAACAATTGCTGCAATACAAGGCTCTTGTAAAAACATTGTTGAATTTGCCATTACAATTACAGTTTTGTCATATTGTTTAATGGTGCTTTCTGCTTTTGTATCTTTGTAAGTTTTTGCGAAAGCGATGAGACGTTTGCAAGGGTCTATTTCGTTGCATGGATCTTCTGTTAACGAAACGCGAATAGTATTTCCAATCCCATCCAACAGAAGCGACCCTATCCCAATTGCAGATTTAATGCGTCCATCTTCTCCCTCTCCAGCTTCAGTTACACCTAGGTGAAGAGGGTAGTCCCATCCTAGATCGGTCATCTCAGAGACTAAAAGTCTATACGCTGAAATCATTATCTTTGGATTTGACGATTTCATAGAAAATATAAAATCATGATAATCATTTTTGCGGCAAATACGCGCAAACTCAATGGCAGACTCTACCATTCCGTTAGGTGTATTTCCATAACGGTTCATGATGCGATCGGAGAGGGAGCCATGATTAACACCAATTCGCATTGATCTCTTTAATTTTTTGCATTTTTCGACGAGAGGGGTAAATTTTTCTTCAATTTTTTTAATTTCTTCGCAATATAAAGCATCATCGTATTCTTTGACTTTAAAAGAGGCTCGTTTATCGACGTAATTACCAGGATTTATCCGAATTTTATCAACAAAATCAACTGCACGCATTGCCGCACGTGGGAAAAAATGGATGTCTGCAACTAATGGAATTGTATATCCACGTTGGATAAGTCCACCCTTAATTCCTTCGCAAGAGTCTGCCTCTTTTATCCCTTGAACTGTGACTCGTACAATTTCGCAACCCTTATCTGACAATCGAATTATTTGATCTATTGTATCTTTAATATCACTTGTTTTTGAAGTTGTCATTGATTGAATACGAATAGGATTATCTCCCCCAACTCCTACATTACCAACTAATACTTCACGTGTTTTCAAGAGTCTTAATTATATCATCTTTACTTGTTAAAATGGTAGTTTTTGGTGTTTTTTTAATAATCACATTTATACACAAAAAAACTCAAAAGTTGGCTTTTGACTTCATTGTAAATATATAATAAATTTTTATTGAATTTGACGAACTATCAATTATTTAGTTGCAATTAAATTAATAATATCTTAATATAATGGAATGAACTCTATAGTAGAAAGTCAATTTGTTACTTGCATGCAACCTCTTAAGTACACATGTACACATACTAAAAATTCATCTAATCTTTTAAAGATAGTGCTTTCAATTATTATTTTTCCAATAGGAATTTATCAAATTATCCACTCACTAATAGGAAAATTAGTTGTGCCAGCTTCATTAAAATGCATGAACCCAAAAAGTGAAATTGATTTATTAAGAACTCGTTTAATAGGGACTTCCTCATTAGAAAATGAGTTATCGCGCATAGAGTCTTCAATAGAAAACGGATTGGAAACATTAAAAGATAATAAAGATAATAATGATTTCTTATATAAAAATATAATGTCATTAACCAGATTAAAAGTTACCTTAATAAGAGATTTTTTTTTAAAAAAATCATTTAAACACAAACGTATTACAATAGAAGTTGATGGATATAAAATAGATGCTATGATTTTAGAAAATTCTTATGTCGTTGATAAGGATAAATGGGTATTAAAGTCACTTGGAAACGCTTCATATTATGAAAAAGAATTGAATGGTATGAATTTTTATAACCTTTTGGATAAAACCAATAGCAATGGTATTGTGTTTAATTACCCAGGGGTTGGTGAAAGCTCCGGCTTTGTAAGTAGATCGGCAATGGTAAAAGCTTATAAGGCAGTTCTTAGCTTTTTAGAATATGATAAACAAAACGGGGGAATGGGAGCTAAAGAAATTATAGGGTATGGATATTCTATTGGAGGTGGCGTTCAAGGTGATGCATTAAAAACGCACATCTTAAAAAACAATATTAAATATGTATTTGTTAAAGATAGAACGTTTTCTAAGCTTGCACCTGTTGCCTCTTCAATATTCTGTAAATTATTAGGTTTTTTAGTTAAATTTTTTGGATGGAATATTAATCCTATAAAATCTTCAAAAACGTTGCAGCATCCAGAAATTATCATACAATCAACTAAAGATAAAACAAACGTTAAAAAAGATGGAATAATTGATAATGCATCTCTCATCGTTGATGATG
>JAHFTJ010000059.1 GCA_023269435.1 Chlamydiota bacterium | reverse complement strand
ATAAAATTTTAATTTATATATAAATGCTCAGATATGACACGCTAAATGTATCGAGATACTCATTTTTGAGTATGAATTCAACTCCTATAGATATTGATGAATTTCAGCGGGAATCGCTGCTGTTTTACTGAAGAATTTGGAAAAATTAATTATTCAGAAGGAGAAATGTATTTAAATCGTACATATTTTGTACAACCATTGTTTCAGCGTTTTTATCATCAGATAGAGGTAGAATCAGTTTTTAAACTTAATAAACCTGAGTTATTTAGAGAAGATAGTATTATAAAAAGAGCTCTTATCGAGGTAGTGGAAGGTAAAAAATATATAGGCGCTGCATATAATTGTAATCATGTTATTTTTGCTGCATTGAAAATTATACTAAATCAACAGCATAAATAAATAATTTTTCATTTTGCTCGCTCAAAATCTTGTATTATTAATTCCAATACACTCTCCTTAGATAATTGCGAAAGATCTAGCCATCTAAAAATTTTTTCCCTTTTAAACCATGTAAACTGTCTTTTTGCGTAATTGCGCGAGGCTTGTTTAAATGATGTTACAAAACAATTCCAATCTGATTTACTCTGTTGAGAATTAAGATAAGTCAAGCATTGCCTATAACCTATGGAATTTGCAGCGCATTTGTTTTCTTCAAGGCCAAGAACTTTAAGTTTTATAACTTCTTCTAAAATTCCTTTTTGAATCATTTCGTCGCATCTTTGTTCTATTTTTTGATATAGTATCGGTTTTGGATAATAGAGAAACCAACAAAGAAAATTTAAATTATTTGGAGCATCCTCTTGTGATGGTTTTGGTATTTCACTAACTTTTTTACCCGAAATTGCGATAATTTCAAGGGCTCGTATAATTTTATGCCGATCTTGCGTAGTTATTGAACAAGCGTAATCACGATCTAATTCATATAATTTTCCATACAACACATCGTGGCCATACTTATCAAAATCTTCTTCTATCCTTTTTCTCAATTTATCATCAGAAGGCGGTCCTTTTGGCGGACCATATAAAAAAGAGTGCATATAAAATCCAGATCCACCAACCAAAATTGGAACGCTTCCATTATCCAATATTTTTTGAAGAGAAGAGAGTGCTTCGTTATAAAAATTAACCACATTAAATGATTCATTTATATTGCATAAATCTATCAAATTATGTTTAATATCTCCCATTTCAAGCTTTGTCGGCTTTGCAGTTCCAATATTTGCGCCTCTATAAATTTGCATAGAATCGCACGATATAATTTCACCGCCAATAAGATTAGCAATTTCTATTGATAATTTGGTCTTTCCACTAGCTGTAGGACCTGCAATAACAATTACACTCTTTTTTTTATGATTTATTTTAGTGATTTTCCTAAGTTCTTCAACTGCATTATTAGAAGTATAAATAAAATTCATCAGATATCAATAACGGCTTGTTTTTCATCAGAGTATATATTAAGAATATGCTCAAATCCAGCCATTTTTATTATTTCCATAACATCTTCATTAATAGAAAATAAAACAAATCGTCCGCCAAGTATCTTTACTCGTTTAGTCATAGATAGTAACAATCTCATGCCGGCACTACTAAGGTAATCAATTTTATTAAAATCGATACATATATTGTATTTTTTTTCAGACAATACATTGTTTAACATATTTTCGACCTGTGGAGAGGTGACAGCATCTAACCTTCCATCGCAACGTATAATAACATTATTGTTTATTTCATCTTTTAATAAAATCACACTACCCCCCTTCGAGCACAAGCTCTTCAATATAAGCTAATTTATTAATTCTCATATCAATTACTTTATCTACCCTCTTCCACTCTTGATCGTTGATTTTATCTTTTATTGAAAGATAATTCCCCAAATCTTTTGAGTAATTTTTTACATTCAATCTAAGATAGTGTTTTCGACAAGAGACTTCAAAAATTACAACTATTTCCCTTTTACCATAACTTGGATGTGAAACTCTAGATAAATCAATATATTCAAGGGTAATGTCGTGAGGGAGGAGTGCATATTCTATAATTTTCATGATATGAAAAGCTAAGTTAACTCTCTCATTTACAAGGTCTTCATCTATTTTATTTATGCCAAGATAAATACTAGGTAATTTCATAACAGGAAAATAAGGGGCTAACTGAAAAATAAATGCCTCATCATCTATGGCTCTATTAGAGAAATCTGCAATCACAGCTATCGGCTGCCTAACTTCATAATCTATATAAATTATATTTGGTTTTATTTTTTTTACATTAACATATTTAATGACATTGTTAGACAATATTTTTTTTTCTGCAACTCTTTCATCAAAAGTAAAAAAATTTGTTACCTTATCGTAAGAGAGCCCTAAAATTTCTGCAAAAAATATAGTCGGCAAAGCCTCTCTCACAAGCCCCCTCTGTATTATTGTATCTATTTGATATTTAGCATCTAACATTTTATTTATCGATATTTCATAAAAAAACTCACTAACAACAAAAGTAGCAGTAGAGAGTGTAAGAATAGAAAAAGTAATAAAAGCTACAGATTTGGATAACTTCATACTAAATTATACGAAAATCAAATTAAAACTATTGCATTTTTTTATCTTTTATCGTGTTTTTTTTAAAAAAAAATTGGCAATCGAATTCATAGCTAAATACTACTCATTAATAATAAATAATTTAAATTCAGAATACTATTAATTAATTAATTAATTTGTTATAATTTAATTATGTTTAAAAGAGAAAATCTTAACAAACATAAATAAGGAGTTAATTATGGAAAACACAGGCACACATAAAAATAGCATTGAATACATGCAAAATTTTAATAATTATAACAGAAAAATAGAAATTTCTTTAAAAAAAGAAGAAAATCAAAAATACACAAGCACATCTGATGTATTAACCATAAATTTATTATTATCTAGCAAGAAAACAATTGAAACAATTGAAACCACAAATAATACAGCACTTGAAGAGTTGAAATTAAATTTAGAATCATTAAATAAAGAACCCAGTAACCAAGATACTTTATTTTTAATGTTAGATATAAAAGATAGGTATTCCGGTTATTTAAGCAAAAAAAACATAAAACAGCTTGAAGAATCTTATATTAACAATATGAATAACAACAATGTAAACTATCCTAGTGGAAATAAAATTTTTAAATGTTTTTTAAACAAAAAAGTAGAAGTGATTTTAGAAGGCTCTGTCAAAAATAAAATTATTAATAACAAAGTATTCGATGAGAAAGAAATACAGTTTTTTGAAAAAGATACACTGGAATTCTGTAAATTCGCAGAAGTTATTATAACATTAATGAAATTAAACTATGAAGTAACGCTTGGTAATGAAACATTTAAATCTGAAGATTTTTTTAGACCAATTACAAAGTGTGAAAATCAACAAATGATACAAACGGCACAAAAAGTTCAAACTGTCATTTTTTTCCCTGAACTATATATAAACATATATATAAATGAAAGCGCTCTGCTTTATTCAATGCTTGGAAAAATATGTAGCTTTGAAAAAGTATTAATTAACAATGGCGCGACTTTGAAAGTTACAATAGAAGAGAACAACCAAATAAAAGAGCCAGCAATAATTAACCAAATAAACCAGAGCGAAAATAATGAGGAGGAGTATAAAAGTGAATAATAATAAATATATTTTAGCGGAGGCGTGTAAAAATACTTTTGTAATTTTCGACGCTATAGAATTACAAACATTGAGTGATGATTTTTTAAAAATGGCACACGACCGACTTATAGCAGAAAATAGGGATGATGCAATGATTCTAGTTGATGGTCGCAACAAAGATGAAAATTTTTACGTCAGAATGGTGGTCCTCGGCGTAGACGGAGAGCTTGGTGAATTTTGTGGGAATGGCGCCCGTGCATGTGCAGCATATCTTTTTTCTAATTATAAGGAATTTAAAAATTTTTATATAGTAACACCACGTGGTGAGCATAAACTTTATAAATATGAAGGTGGAATTTATTCCGTAGAACTTCCCCTTGTTACTTTTGAATTGAATAAAAAATTCATTACAAAACCTGAACTCTTCGAAAATCACGGGAACTTATATTCAATAAATCTATGTGGGAAAAATTTAACTTACGCAGCAGCTATTGAACCACATCTTGTAATACAAGAATATTTAAATGATGATGAATTACTTTTAATAGGAGAGAAAATCAACTCAATGAGAGAAATTTTTCCATTAGGTATAAATGTAAACTCTTGTTATGTAAAAAAAGATGGGACATTATTTGTAAGAACTTATGAACGTGGAGTTCAAAGATTAACTTTATCTTGTGGAACTGGATCGTCTTCATGTTCGGCTATATATCTTGGCAATAAACCAGGAGAAGTAAACATTGAAACGCTTGGCGGACCTTTAGAAGTAAAAATTAAATCATCTAGCTTTGAGCTAAAAGGACCTGCTATACTTTCAGATTAAAATTTTTCTGAAACATAGTCCCAGTCAACTACGTTCCACCATGCTTTAATGTAATCGGAGCGACGGTTTTGGTAATTTAGATAGTAGGCGTGCTCCCACACATCTAAACCAATAAGAATTATAGCATTTGGAACGATTGGATGATCTTGATTAGAACGTTGTATAATTTCCAGGCGACCATTTTGATGTTTGATAAGCCACACCAAGCCAGATCCGAATT
>JAHFTJ010000024.1 GCA_023269435.1 Chlamydiota bacterium | reverse complement strand
TATTACTCCTTTTTATAATTATAATTAATTATACTATAAATGGTATTTATTAGTATAGGCATTTATTAAAAATGTCACTTTTTGAGGTATACAAAGATGTCCACGCTGAAAAAAATATATACGAAATTTTTTAAAATGCATTTTTTTATACGGAAAAATTGAATTTGACTTTCATACTCACCTCACGCAGAAAAATAATGCCTGACCCTGCATACGGTTAAACGATTTTTATGTTTGTGGAAATTTAGAGATGTGCTATTTTTTTGGAAAATTTTAATTTAAGGATGACAAAATGATTGATAGTATTAATAATTTTTTTGTGAATGCTGACAACGCATGTGATTACATACCAACTATTAGCACATTGAGCAACCTAGTAGACTTATTCCAAAAAAGTGTTGTTCTTCCATTTATTAGCCATCAAACTATTGTTAATAGCCATTATTATAAACATTTAAATAATAAGTCCGTTTTACGTTGTATAACTCTTTTGATCCCTGTAATTGGCAATATCATTGTTGGTATTTACGACTTTGCAAATAGGAGGTATAACGACAGAGATTTCATGCTTGCTGCCGTTAAGCGAAATGGCTTTGCACTTAGACATGCTAGTGGACAGCTCAAAGGCAACAGGGATGTAGTGCTTGCTGCCGTTCAGCAAAATGGCCTTGCACTTAGCTATGCTAATGAACAGCTCAAAGGCAACAGGGATGTAGTGCTTGCTGCCGTTCAGCAATATGGCCTTGCACTTAGCTATGCTAATGAACAGCTCAAAGGCAACAGGGATGTAGTGCTTGCTGCCGTTCAGGAAAATGGCCTTGCACTTAACTATGCTAGTGAACATCTCAAAGATGACATGGATGTAGTGCTTGCTGCCGTTCAGGAAAATGGCCTTGCACTTAACTATGCTAGTGAACATCTCAAAGATGACATGGATGTAGTGCTTGCTGCCGTTAAGCGAAATGGCTTTGCACTTAGACATGCTAGTGAACAGCTCAAAGACGACAGGGGTGTAGTGTATGTTGCCATTCAGCGAGATGACTTTGCACTTAAATATGCTAGTGGACAGCTCAAAGGCGACATAGGCGTAGTGTTTGCTGCCGTTCGGCGATATGGCCTTGCACTTAGACATGCTAGTAAATGGCTCAAAGGCAACAGGGATGTAGTGCTTGCTGCCGTTCAGCAAAATGGCCTTGCACTTAAATATGCTAGTAGACAGCTCAAAGGCGACAGGGATTTAGTGCTTGCTGCCGTTCAGCAAAATGGCCTTGCACTTAAATATGCTAGTGAACAGCTCAGGCAAGAAGGAGTAGCTGTGTAATGATTACACATTCCTGGTCAGCCCAGCTCGAACCTAGTGCTTCAAGGCTTTTTTTGTGTTTGTCAAAAAAATTTTAACATTCATAACTAATTGACGCATTTCTTGGGTGAACTCGATGCCTTGAAAGGACATAATGATAGACTCTCATTTTGCATGAAAAAGTCATAACTTTAAAATATTTAACTATTTAAAACAAGATAGTATAAAATATTTTAGTATGAGTTCATACGAAAAGCACTATAGTCAACAACATTTTACTTGAGAGACAGGAAGATCTTAGAGAGCGCAGAAGAGACGTCAGATGGAGACAAAATCCCATCTTTCACATGAACGAAATGGTCAGGAAATCGACTGGATAGATCATCGTCCCAATCATCTAAAATAACAAAGGCGTCCACTGATAAATTGGGATGTTCTCTAAGCCAGTAGTCGATTTGATCTGCGCGGGATCGAAGAACAATCCCGTGCTTTTCTTTTGCCTCCTGAGCGTGGGTGTATCTTGCGTCATTGTGTACCGTTTTGTCGAGGATTTTAAGGGAAAATGGCCACATTGTAAACATTTGATTCTGAATCTCTTCCAAGGTTCCATTTTCACGCCATGCAGAGGAAAGAACGATGGCTACTTGATGAGTTTTCTCAATGTTGGCAATCAACAGATCCAAACACTGGGCAGCCCCAGGGTTCAAAAAATAAGCTGTCGCAATGCTCCACTCGAGCGAGGTATAATACTTTTTTTCACCAAAAATCTCGACAAGCTTAAGCCATTTTCCGTCTGTCTCCCAACCCCGAACCAAAACTCCATCAATATCGAGAAAAATCACTGCAAGTGGTTGAGCAGCACAGCTCAGACACCCCATAAAAAGGAAAAAGAAAATCCGTCTCACGAGGGAGTATGGTATCTTAAAAGATTTTATAAAGTCAACTTGAAAAAAACCATTCTATGATCTATCATGATCCCATGGCTAAAGAGCGAAAAAACCAGCCGCTTCCTATCGGACTTAGCGATTTCAAGAAATTACGAGATGACGAGTATCTGTATGTGGACAAGAGCCTTTTTATCCAAGAAGTTTTGGAAAAGGGAACCATGGCCGCTCTCTTCATGCGTCCACGGCGATTCGGGAAGACTCTCAATTTATCAATGTTATACTATTTCTTTGCAAAAAGTGATGAGGACATGAGTTACTTATTCAAGGATCTTCTCATCTGGAAACAAGAATCCTATCGGAAGTTACAGGGGAAATTTCCTGTGATCTTCATCTCGCTAAAGGACGTCAAACATTCTTCTCTAGAAAGAACGTTGCAATCCTTTCGCGAGGTCATTGCCAGAGAATATGCGCAGCATCCCTACCTGCTACAAGATGGTTGCCTAACTCCGAAAGAATGTCATCTTTATGAGAGGATCCTCAACGAAGATCCAGATCCTGCCTTGATTGAGAGTAGTTTGCTGTGGCTCTCTGAATGGCTCTCGCGATATCACAAAGAGAATGCGATCCTACTCGTGGATGAATACGATGCCCCTATGCACAAGGCATATATCCACAATTTTTACGCTCCATTCATGGAAATTTTCCGAACATGGATGTCGAAAAGTTTTAAAGATAATCGTTTTATGCAACGCACGGTGTTGACCGGAGTTTTGCGAGTCGCCAAAGAAAGCATGTTTTCTGGAGCAAATAATATCACAGTTTTTTCATTTGTGAACGATTTATTTAGTGACCAATTTGGTTTTCTGGAGTCAGAAGTCCACGAACTTCTAGAGCTCTTCAATCTGTCCCATTTGCGTGCAGAGATCCGACACTGGTATGACGGATATCGGGTAGGAGAAGATTTTGGAATTTACAATCCTTGGTCTGTTTTAAATTGCATCAATAACAACGGGCAAATGCTTCCTTACTGGGTCAATACAGGCGACATTGAACTCATGGATCGCCTAATTGTCACAGGTTCCGACGAAATCAAAATCGATTTAGAGACCTTGATGCAAAAAGGATTTATTGAGAAAATCGTTCGGGAAGGGGTTACGTTCTCGATGCTCACTCAAGATCCCCATTCCCTATGGGTCCATGCTTTTGTACAGTGGGTACGTTTCCATTCACTCATCGCCATCACATGACAAACCTTGCAAGCTCCACATTCCTAATCACGAAGTGAGTATGATCTTTCGACAAATGATCGAAAATTGGTTCTACACTGGTTTTCAAGAAAGAAAATACCGACAACTCTTAAGTAGCCTGACACAGCCTGATATTTCCACATTTTCTCAGTTATTTCAAGAATTCATGCTCTCTGCAGCAAGCGCTTTTGATATTCCCTTTGAAGAATCCGAGAAGATCTACCATATGTTTGTTCTCGGCATGTTGGTCGGCCTCCAGGATCATTACATCATTAAATCCAATAAGGAAAGCGGTTTGGGTCGCTACGATGTGATGCTGATTCCCAAAAATCCAAAAGATTTAGGAGTGATCATGGAATTTAAGAAAACGGAAAGTGCAGATCCTCTTTCTTTGGATGCTACAGTAGCATCAGCCCTACGACAAATCGAAGATAGAAAATATGCGCAAGAGCTCCTTGATCATGGCATTTCTCGGATCTTGTATTTGGGATTTGCTTTCAAAGGCAAGCGAGTCCTAATCGGTTCTAAGTTCATGATGCACTAGTCTGAATCTACAAGTTATTTAGGTGGTAAAGAAACCGATTTCGAGTATGTTTTTGTTCTTCTTGTTTCCGTTTACGGTTTTTTTAGATGGCAAACACATGTTTGCGCTGCCGACAAAAAGTTGGACACAAAAATTATGAATTTCTTGATCTGAATATAAAAAACTCTCATTTTTTTGTTTCATAATAAAATTATTATTACAAACAAATAAAGTTAAATAGTATTAAATACTTTGTCGAATATAATTGTGTAATTTTAATCTGCTTTCAGCTAATATTTTCAATTGAAATCTTAGAGAGGAGTTGTTATGTCATTGCTTAGTGGTTTTTTTACCTTGCCAAGCGCGCTTGCCCTTTATGTTTATAAGCGAATGCGTTTTGAGTTGTCTTTGTGGCAGGGGCTCGAGTCCGGTTCGGAAATAATTCGTAAAGCTGATCCTAGATATGCGCAGCTATTAAGCGATTTAGTTGATAGTCAAATTAAGAATGAGATGCAAGAATTTCTTGACAAGGCTAGAATTAGGAAAGACCTGATATTTGTTGAAACTCCTAATCTGGGAATTTGTAGTGCATCAGGAACAAATTTTTTTAAAAATGGCGATGCTGTAATCGAGGTTGCTCCTGGCTTCTATGAATTTGATAAAGATGCATGTAAGTTTGTCATGAAGCATGAAATTAGCCATATCAAACACAATGATTTCTTTACTACGCTATGTGTTCCATGCGTTTGCCAACTTGCCGCGTCTATTTTCGGAATGTGTTTTCTCTCTTTCTTACCTGCTTTAGTGGTGGCATTTGCGGTGAGTATTGTTTCATATGCTCTATTTTCACAATGGCGAGAGGCAAAAGCTGATGACTTTGCGATAGAAAATAGTTCTGTTGAAGAGCTGAAAGGTGGTAGACGATTTTTTATAGCATTTCAGAAAGTAAGCATTGAAGAGCGTAATACATTTTGGAAACGAATTACAATTTCTCCTGGCGGGGATATGAGACTTGATATTTCTCATCCATCAATTACAAGTCGCATTCAAAAAATTGAAATGGCTTTGCGTGCTAAAAATATCAATATTAATGTGGAAAAGCAGATGTCTAATGCCAGATTGATAATATTCATAGCGAACAAAAAGCGTGAAATAGGGCGAGCTATAGAGCAAGCTGGTGGAATTCCCAGTATTACAAACCCCTTTACAGGATAAGTTGTTTTCAGCTAACATTTTCAATTGAAATCTTAAAGAGGAGTTGTTATGTCATTAGCCAGTGGTATTTTTACCTTTCCATGGGAATTTGTATTGAATTTTTATAATATGATGTATTTTAACCTTCCTTTGTACCAAGAAAGTCAGCTCGGTTTGGAAAGAATTCATAAAACTGATTCTAGATATGCGCAGCTATTAAGCACTTTACCTGGTAGCCAAATTAAGAATGAGATGCAACCATTTCTTAACGAGGCTGGAATTAGGGGAGACCTGATATTCGTTGAAACTCCTAATCAGGGAGCTTGTAGTGCATCAGGAACAAATATGTTCAGAAATGGCGATGCTGTAATCATGGTTGATCCTGACTTACATGAAGCTGATAAAGATGCATGCAATTGGGCAATAATGCATGAAATTAGCCATATCAAATGTAACGATACTCTTACTATGCAATGTGTTCCAGGCGTTTGTCAACTTGCCGCGTCTATTTTCGGAATGTGTTATCTCTCTTTTTTACCCGCTTTAGCAGTAGCCTCTATGGCGGGTTTTGTTTCGAGGGCCCTATTTTCACAATGGCGAGAGGGTGAAGCTGATGACTTTGCAATAAAAAATAGCTCTAACGAAGAGCTGAGAGGCGGCAGGCGATTCCTTATAGCAGCGCAAAAAAAGAACATCGAAGAGCGCAATACATTTTGGAAACGAATTACAATTTCTTGTGGCGGGGATCCGAGAATACCTCAGTCGCACCCATCATTTATAAGTCGCATTAAAAAAATTGAAAATGCCCTTAGAGATAGAGGTATCGACATTAGCGCAGAAGAGGAAGAATATGAACTAGTGATTAATTAATCACATTCGACAGACTTTTCTGGGAAATAATCCTATTTCCCCGTATGATCGGGCAATGTAAGGTGATTTTAGATAATTGTTAGATATGGGTTTTAAAGGCTGAAAATCCTTGTGTCGCTGGTTCGATTTCGGTTCTGGCTATATTTTTCATGCGGTTGTCTTATGATGAAGAAGTTGCTAATTGTAATAGTTGTGTTGTGCAATGGTTTTGTTGAGGCAGCATCTGTTTGCCTAAACATGATCGTTAAAGATGAGACGCCAGTTATTGTTCGTTGTTTGGAGTCTATTAAGTCGATGATCGATTATTGGGTTATTGTTGATACAGGTTCTACTGATGGTACACAGAAATTAATAAAAGAATGCTTGAAAGATATTCCAGGTGAATTACACGAGCGGCCGTGGGTAAATTTCTGCCACAATAGAAATGAAGCTTTAGCATTTGCAAAGGGAAAAGCCGATTACATTTTAATTATCGATGCCGATGAAGAGTTGGTGTTTTTGGAAAAATTTAAACGTCCACATCTAGATAAAGACTTCTACTATATTGAGACAAATTTATCTGGCACTAAATATAAACGCGTTCAACTTATTAATTCTAAAATTGAATGGAAATGGAGCGGCGTTGTACATGAAGTTATTGATGCTCCTGGTGAAAAAAGCTGCGAATGTTTGACGGGTGTGATTAATATAGCAAGGCCAGAGGGAAATCGATCAAAAGATCCGTTAAAATACCAAAAGGATGCGGCTGTTTTAGAACTGGCAATTGAAAAAGAGCCAAATAATAGTCGTTATGTTTTTTATTTGGCACAATCTTACAGAGATGCAGAAGAGTTGGAGAAGGCGCTAAAAAACTACGAGAAACGTATTAAAATGGGTGGGTGGGATGAAGAAATTTTTTGGTCACTACTTCAAGTAGCAATATTAAAAGAGTCATTAAAGAAAGATTATCAAGAAATTATAGATAGTTATATGAAGGCTTTTGAATATCGTCCATCGAGGGTTGAGCCACTTTATCGCCTCGCTCTTTATCAAAGAGGGCTTGGTAATTACAGTGAGGCTTATCAAGTAGCAAGTAAGGGGTTGGTATTACAAGAATCTAATGACGCTCTATTTGTTGAAAAATGGATTTACGACTATGGGTTACTCCTTGAGTACTCTATTGCAGCTTATTGGACTGGACGCTATTTGGAAGCGCTTTTAGCTTCAAAAATAATCAAAATGAATTCATCTCTACCATTTAATTTTAGAGAATGCGTAGAGAAAAATCTTATATGGATTAACCAAAAGTTGTGCACCAACTAATTAGACTTTTTTATAAAAAATAATTTCGAATAAATTTTTCTAAATCGTTAATGGCTATTCTCTCTTGTAACATTGAGTCTCTGTATCTAATTGTAACAGTTTCGGTGTCCCCTTCAAATGTGTCAAAATCAACGGTTATGCATAAAGGAGTGCCTATTTCGTCGTTACGACGATATCCTTTACCAATATTACCAGTGTCTTCATATCTAATTCGGCCAATACCAAATTTTTGTAACGATTGTTTAATTTCTTTGGCTTTTGATACTATTTTTTCATTATTTCTGGCTAACGGGATGACTGCAATTTTAATAGGCGCTAGATGAGGTTTTAGTTTAAGGACAATACGTTCTTGACCATTTTCTAACTGTTCTTTGGTATATGCTTCTGTCAAAATAGCTAAGACCCCTCGATCTAAACCGCCAGATGGTTCAATTACAAAAGGGAGTCTATATTCTTTTGTTTCGGAATTTAATCCACCAAGTTTTGTGGTAGAATTATTATTTGGGCTAACCTTAGAGAATATTTTAAGATTATCCTGATCTTTTGTATGAGAGCCCAAATCGTAATCAGTTCTGTTAGCGATACCCTCTAACTCTTCAAAACCTTGTGGAAATCGATATAAAATATCTGTGGTAGCTTTAGAATAATGAGCTAACTCACTAGCAGATTGTGGTTGAAGTTTTAGATTTTCTGGAGAAAGCCCTTGGCTTTGCCACCATTTAAGGCGGTTTTTTATCCATTCTTGATGCCACTCTTCATCTGTTCCAGGTTCAACAAAAAATTCTAGTTCCATTTGCTCAAATTCCCGCACTCGGAAGATAAAATTTTTTGGAGTAATTTCATTGCGAAAAGCTTTGCCAATTTGGGCGATACCAAAAGGTAGTTTTCGAGAAGTTGCATCTAACACATTTTTGAAATTTGTGAAAATCCCTTGAGCAGTTTCAGGGCGGAGATAGGCGTAATTTACTCCATTATCAATAGGACCTAAATTTGTCCGGAACATTAGATTAAAATTACGAGGTTCTGTTAAATTTTGCGATTCGCAATTGTCGCATTTATTATTGACAACATGATCAGCCCGCATTCTATGTTTGCAATCACGGCAATCAATTAAAGGATCAGTAAATGTATCTTCATGCCCTGAATGTTTAAGAGTCATGCGATGAGTAATAATAGATGAATCTAAACCTTCTACATCATCACGTTCATAAACAATAGCCTTCCACCATGCTCCTTTTAAGTTGTTTTTGAGTTCAACACCAAAAGGGCCGTAATCATATATTCCTTGAAGACCACCATATATTTCAGAGCTTTGAAATATAAAGCCACGCCGTTTACATAATGATATGATCTCTTCTATAGTTGTTATATTTTCTGACATACAATGGACGCCTTTAAATTACGATTTTTCATTTGCATGATTAGATTTTCCAGACCGGTTTTGTTGATAGCAGATATTTGAAAGAGTGTATCTTTTGGAAAGTGATATTTAGATATAAATTCTTCGATATATTTTTTCGCATCAGGGAGATCTGTTTTATTTAATGCTATTAAAAATGGTTTATCTAAAAGCAATGGATTATACAAACGTATTTCATTTTGCAGTAGGGCAAAGTCATCAATAGGTGAACGACCGTCTTGAGCGCCGATGTCAATTATGTAGACTAAAACTTTACTTCGCTCTATGTGTCTTAAAAACTCTAAGCCTAAACCGCGACCTTGGTTAGCATCTTTTATGATTCCTGGGATGTCTGCCAAATATATGCGCGAATAATCTTCAAATTGTATATAACTTAAGTTTGGTCTGCAAGTTGTGAAAGGGTAATTGCCAATTTTTACATTTGTGGCCGTTAGAGCGTTAAGTAGCGTCGATTTGCCAGCATTTGGTAGTCCGACAAAGCCTACGTCTGCTATTAATTTCAATTCTAACTCTATAGTTAAAGTTGTGCCAGCTTTCCCTTGAGTGCATTTGAGGGGAGTGCGGTTTGTTGGTGTTTTGAAGTGGTTGTTACCAAGACCGCCTCGACCGCCTTTGCATAACTCTATTTGTTCATTTTCGTTTATGACATCGTGTAAAAGTTGCTTAGTGTTTGCATCTATGATGAATGTTCCACAGGGGATTTGTATGATTAAATCTTTTCCCTGCTTCCCATGTTTAAAATTATTAATGCCATTTTCTCCATTTTCACCTTTGAGAATTCTTGTATTTTTTAGATGATCTAATGAGTATATATTTTTTGAACTTCGTAAATAAACAGATCCACCATTACCGCCATCGCCACCGCAAGGGCCGCCTTTTGGCAAGTACTTTCTGCGTGTCCATGCTACAATTCCATGTCCGCCACGTCCAGCTGCGACTTGAATTTTTACTTTATCAGTAAACATATTTACTTAAGCAACTAATATTGATACAGTTGTTCTTTTCCCTTTTTTAAAGAGAACTCGACCATCAGTTAAAGCAAACAGGGTATCGTCAGAACCTTGTCCAACTCCAACTCCAGGGTGAATTTTAGTTCCTCGCTGACGCATTATTATATTGCCAGCCCTAACCATTTCACCTCCGAATTTTTTTACACCCAATCGTTTGGAAGCCGAATCTCTTCCGTTACGTGATGATCCTTGTCCTTTCTTATGTGCCATCTCTTATCTCTTAATTTTTTTAATTTTTTAAATATCAATAGAGGTAATTTTCACTTTTGAAAATTTTTGTCTATGTCCTTTCTTGGTATGACAATTTTTACGTCTTTTGTATTTATATACAATTAGTTTTTCACCTTTTGCTTCTCCAAGCAACTCACCTTTAACAGTTGCTTCATTAAGTGTTGGTGCGCCTATTTTTACAACATCTCCAACGCTTACCATTAGGATGTCATTAAACAAAATCTCTTTTTCCGATTCAGATGTAGAACAAATTAATTCAACATCTATTACATCGCCTTTTCTTACAGTGTATTGCTTTCCACCAGTTTTTATGATTGCGTACATATTTTAAATATTCCTCTCTATATGGATGAACGTAGGATAATTATTATGCAGATTTGATCTTTAGTGGTAAAGACAAAAAATAACATATAGTGATAACTAAAGTAATTGTAGACCCTGGTGGCCAATCGAGTACATACGAGAGGAGGATTCCGACTATTGAGAAGAGGCAAGATAATATAATAGCTAGTAAAATAATTTTTGAAAGCCTTGTTGTGAAAAAATTTGCTATAGCTGCTGGCAGACATAGCATTGTGATTACAAGTATCGCACCAACTATCTGAATCATTAAAACAACTGTAATAGCCACAAGCGTTAGTAAAATAAAATATAGTAAAGATACAGGTTGTTTTTGTAGCCGGCTCTGCGTTTCATCGAAACATATTGATAAAAAACGTCTATGATATAATTTTGATAAAATCAAGATCACAACATCTAGAGATATCAACATCCATATTTCTTTTTTTGTCGCCCAAAGTAGATTACCAAATAAAAAATCCATTAATTGGTTGTTTGCCCCTGGTGTTAATGATATAAATATTACCCCTGTAGCCATTCCTATAGACCATATTGCAGCTATCACAGTATCTTCACGATCTTTAAATTTTAAATGAATTGTCCCTATTAGTATTGCAAATACAACGGCTGACAAGAGAGCTCCAAGAAGTGGTGGAAAATGTAAAAATACAAATAGGCCAATTCCACCAAGAACAGCATGTGAAATGCTTCCGCTGATAAATACTATCCGCTTTGACACTACGTACGAACCGACTACGCCTCCTGCAAAAGAAGCTGCAATAGCCGCAAAAATGGCCGTTTGCAAAAATTGGTTTGTTAAAATTGCATTTAGTAAATTAATTATCATTTGCCATTAAACTTTTGGTGATATAATCCTATTTTATAGTGTGAACAAATTGTATTTTTTGTAATTTTCTCAACGCTGCATTGCACGCACTCTATTTCATCAACACTATCAATAATATCTGATATCATATGTGATACCATAATTATTGTTTTGTCGCTTTTTAACGATGTTAGTTTTTGTTGAATAAACATAGATGAATCTACATCTAGTCCATTAGTAGGTTCATCTAATAATAATATGCGTGGATTGTTAATTAACGCTCTTGCCATTGCCGCGCGCTGTAGTTGTCCACCCGACAGCGTTCCGATTTGTCTATCTTTTAGGGTTTTTATCTCCATCTCGTCTAATAATTTATCGGCTTTTTCTAAAATTTCAGCAGGCCATGCGCCATACCATTTAAGCCTGGAAATAGCTCCCATCATAATAAATTCTTTAACAGATATTGGAAATTTTCGGTCGAAAGTAAAACTTTGTGGAATGTATCCGATATAATTAAGATTGTATTTTGGCAATCTTTCATATATGGAAATTTCCCCTTTAGTTGGTTCTAATAGTCCCATAATTAGTTTTAAAAGTGTTGTTTTACCCCCACCATTTGGACCTATTAACAAATAGAAACTTCCGCATTTAAATGTAAGATTAACATCTTGCAAGATAAGGGTAGAGTTGTATTGAAATGAGACGTTAGTAATTGTTATTGTTGAGTGCAACTTATTCTCCATTAGTCGTTATGTCGTTTGCAATGTCTTCTATTGTTTTTATATAGTTTTGTTTATATGGATCATTTACATGGGTTGGAATGGAAAATTGTTCGGCAATTTTTATTGTAGGTTTATTATTATGGTTTGGCTGCAAGAAGATAACTGCAATTGAATTATTTTTCTTTTTTAGATCGTTAATTAAATTAACAATTGATTTAGATCGTGGTTCTTGCCCGTGGAAAGGAGATATTACAATTTGTGTCAATCCGTAGTCGCGACAAAAATATGCGTAAGCTCCGTGTGTTGTAAGTAAAATTTTTCCTTTATAAGAAGCAAGGGTATTTTTAATATTTTTATCTAATTCAATTAAGCGATTTTTTAAGAGATTAAAGTTTTTAGAGAATAAATTGTCATATTCTGGCATTGCAGCGGACAAAAAATTGTATATGATTTCTCCTTGTTTTATGTCATCTTTTGGACTTAGCCAAGCGTGTGTGTCGCTACAGTTTGGGCACATATCCAAACTTTGAATTTTCTCGATTGTAGACAATAAGTCTATTTTGATCAGGTTTTGATTTTTTTCTTTTAATTTTTTATATAATGTATTTTCGAAAGATTCGCCTATGGTGAACCATGCTGTGGCATCATTGAGTTTGCCAATTTTCGATATGGTAGGTTCCCAGTTGTGAGGATCGACCCCATGTGGGATTACAGATATTACGTTTACCTTGTCTTGTGCTATCTCTTTTACCATTTCGATGTATGGTTCTACGCTAACCAATATGAGTATTTTTTTCTCATTGTCAGTATCGTTGTTTATTATATTGCACCCAGATAAAAGGAGGATAAAAAAAAATTTTTTCATTTGTTTAACTATTATAATCCACTTGTAATTTTTGTCTTGTAAAAGAATTCGTGTGTGTTAATATCTAAATATTTGATAAATATTTTTATTTTTTTAGCTAGTAAAAGAACAGTTTTTTACATATAATAATATTGCTTAATTTTAGGAGGAGTGTCCGAGTGGCTTAAGGAGCACGCCTGGAAAGTGTGTATATGTTAATCGCATATCGTGGGTTCGAATCCCACCCCCTCCGATTTTTATCTAATACCAAAGACGATAAACTTAAGATGGTTTCTAAAGAAATACAAATATGATATATTTTGTAGAATGAAATTTGCAGCTGTATTACTAATGGGCGGTGACGGATTACGTTTTGGCGGCACTACATCAAAATTGTTCCTTAAGTTAGGCGATAAATTCATCTACGAGCATGCTTTAGATACATTAATAACTTCCGAATTATTTGATGAAATTGTAGTTGTCTCATCTAAAAAAATTTTGGTAAATAATTCTTTAATTACACTTGTAACTCCTGGCGGAAGCACTCGACAAGAATCGTCTTATAAAGGATTACTTGGTATGCGTAGCAATCCTGACTTTGTTATCATTCATGATGGGGCGAGACCATTTTTATCAATAGAGATCTTGGAAAGAAATATAGATGCAGTTGTAAAACATAATGCAGTCAACACATGTATACCATCACACGATACAATTAACTATATTGATGGTAATAAGGTTTGTTCAATTCCAGATAGGTCAAGATGCGTGCGCGGACAGACACCACAAAGTTTTTCTTATGAGCTAATTTTGCAATGTCACAAAAATACTACTATTACAAATGCATCTGACGATTGTTCATTAATCATGGCTGTAAATCATCCAATATATATTGTAGATGGCAATGAGAAAAATGTAAAAATTACTACTCCGATAGATTTTATTATAGCAAATCAATTATTATACACAAATGAATTCAAAAGTTAACTTTTGAGGTTTTTTGTGTATAAATTCAATGCATGAGGTATGATGGCAAAACTATATTTTTATTATTCTGCGATGAATGCAGGGAAAAGTACAATGCTTTTACAGGCTAACTATAATTATATTGAACGTGGGATGCAAACTATATTATTCTCTCCAGAAATAGATAAACGCTTCGGGAAAGCCACCGTCTATTCACGCATTGGATTGAAACATGATGCAGTTGGCTTTGACGATGATTTCGATTTTTTTCTTTTTGTTGAAAAGAAAAAAAATATTATGAACAACCTTAGTTGCATTCTCATCGATGAGGCGCATTTTTTAAAAAAAGAGCAAGTGATACAACTATCTGAAATAGCTACAAAAGCCGATGTGGCAGTTCTTTGCTATGGCCTCCGGAGCGATTTTTTAGGAGAGCCATTTGAAGGGAGCAAATATTTGCTTGCATGGGCTGAAGAACTTTGTGAGATAAAAACTATATGTAATTGTGGAAGAAAAGGTATAATGAATGTACGTATAGATGCAACCGGTGCTCCAGTAGTAAGTGGAGATCAAATACAAATTGGTGGCAATGAAAGTTACATATCTCAATGTATGAAATGTTTTAAATCAAAAGTTACGACTTTTATTAATCAGATGGAGATTAGCAAATGATATTACACATAAAAGACAAATCTTTTTTAAAAAAAGTAATGCCATATCTAGTTTGTTTTTCTGCCGCAATTTTTTTTGCTTATGAATTAATTCAAATGCATATGATGAACGCAATCGCCCCAATGTTAATGAAAGATTTAAATTTAAATGCAATGAGCTTTGGAAATCTTTGCGCAACCTACCTATTAGCAGATGTAATCTTTTTGTTGCCAGCGGGGATAATTCTAGATCGATTCTCAACAAGAAAAGTTATATTAACTGCCCTCGGTATTTGCATACTTGGAACAACTGGTTTTGCGTTTGCACATGGAATTTATGTTGCGTCTATTTGTCATTTTTTTTCCGGTATTGGGAACGCTTTTTGTTTTCTGTCGACTATGATGTTAATATCAAAATGGTTTCCATTACAAAGACAAGCTTTTATAGTTGGATTAGTAATAACTATTGGGATGCTTGGTGGCGTTATAGCGCAAGGGCCATTTTCGCTTATAGCTGAAATGTTAACGTGGCGCAATGCTCTTATGGTTGATGCAATGTTAGGTGTCATTATCTATATGATAGTTTATATTTTTGTCTATGATTCTCCAATCAAAATTACAAACAATACTAAATCATCAATACCGATTGTACCATTTTGGAATGGTGTAAGACAAAGCATATTCAATATTCAAAATATTTTTTGCGGTATGTACACATCATTTATGAATCTCCCTCTAATGGTAATAGGAGCCGTTTGGGGTAGTCTATTTTTGACACAAGGGCACAATATATCCCTTGTAAATGCCTCATTTATAATTAGTATGATTTGTATTGGCACAATCATAGGTTCACCAATTTATGGGTATTTTTCAGACAATACCAACTCAAGAAAACCTTACATGATTTCAGGGGCCATCCTTTCAATAGGTGTTATGCTGCTGATTCTCTTTACCAAGCATCCTACAGAACCAATTTTAATGATCCTATTTTTTCTTCTTGGTCTATTTTCTAGCTCGCAAATTCTCGGATATCCACTAATTACAGAGAGCAACCCAAAAGAACTCACTGGCACGTCTATGGGTGTGGCTGCGGTAATTATTATGGGAGTGCCAATGTTAGTCCAAATGTTATCTGGAGTAATGTTGGATTTTTGTTGGGATGGAACCATGAAAAATGGTAGCCCACTTTATTCTCTCAATAACTATTTGATATCATTCTCTATATTCCCTGTAGGAATGGTTATAGCAATATTCTCAGCATTTTTTATTAAAGAAAAACGACAACCAATCCACCTGAAAAATACTAGGTCAACCAATTTCAATTTTTTACGCTAACCAAAATGGTTAATTTTTATTTTTTACATTTGATGTTAATAATGTTTGATAGAAATGTTGAACTCTACTAAAATAGTACGATATGATATTAACAGAATAAAATTATTCTGTATGGCCCCATCGTCTAGCCCGGTCAGGACACAAGATTTTCATTCTTGCAACAGGGGTTCGAATCCCCTTGGGGTCAAGTTTCGCGGTGATATCGTTTAATTCGCGAGCCTTTAGCTCAGTTGGTAGAGCATCTCCCTTTTAAGGAGAGGGTCGTTGGTTCAAGTCCAACAAGGCTCAATTTGTTAGTTACTTATGCGAGAATAATCGTGTGATTTTTCTTGAATCGTTGTAAGTTTAGTGGTCTTTATAGATTTATTATGTTTAATTAACAATAAATTTAACTTTAGTTGTGCCTTATTGAGTATTTTAGTATCATCATTCAATGATTGTTCACTCGATTTAATATTTTCTTCTATATATGAGTCAAAGTCAAAGTCAGAATTGAAAATCACCGAAGCTTGGATATGAGGTCTTGATGAATTCGATAAACAAATCAATTTCTTATTAGAGAGAATCGGTGAAGCTTGGATATGAGGTCTTGGTGAATTTGATAAACAAATCAATTTAGCTATAAATTTGATAATTGCTGTAATTATCTTTGATAATACAGATTTGTGTATATTACCAATTCTTGTAGTTGAATGAGAATTATTTGGATTTATTATGTTCATTATTTTGTTTCCTTTGGTTATTTATGTATCTTCGCCATCGTCAGGTCGTCAGTCGTCAGGGTCAGGCCTGGGGTGAAACGAATGAGTGATTTTCAAAGAAAATAATTCTCAATTTTACCCCTATAGTTCTAGTCCCAAAAATTCTAAAGTAAAAATTAACTACTTTCTTATTGCTGG
>JAHFTJ010000023.1 GCA_023269435.1 Chlamydiota bacterium | reverse complement strand
TACACTACTGGCAACAGGCAAGAATGTCTAGAGATGATTGTTGAAAGTCTACTCGAAATGAGTAAATTAATAAACAAAGGAGAGACCAAATTATTAATAGAAACTTCAGCTGGACAAGGGACGTCTGTTTGCTATCAATTTGAAGAAATCGGTTATATAATAAAACAAATTAATGAAAAAATACCAATAGGCGTTTGTATAGACACATGCCATATTTTTGTTGCAGGGTACGATATACGAACAAAAGCTGGATGGGTAGAGACTTTAAAAGAATTCGACAAACACATAGGATTAAAATATTTATGCGCAATGCATCTAAATGATGCGAAATACACTCTTGGATCACGAAAAGATAGACACGAAAGCCTAGGATGTGGTGAAATAGGCATTACATCTTTTAAAATAGCTATGACTCACCCAGATTTAAAAAATTTACCAAAATACCTTGAGACTCCTAACACAGAGAAATGGATTGATGAGATAGAATTGCTAAAATCTTTTTATGTCAAGGGAGATTCAAAAGTATGAACGATGAAATTAATCCAATTAATCAGTCTATGAATGAAAAGGCAGAGGCATTAACTAAGAAATATGATTTACCATCAAAGCCATTTGTTGTTGATGGTGAAGGTGGCGGTTTTTCTGAATTTAAAAAATGGCTTGGAGAGAAAGGGTATGCAGAATTTGAAAAAAATTTATGCAAATCTATCACTCAACAAATAGCTAAAGATAAAGCTAGAGCTCATAAAGCCTCTGAAGAACTAAAAAAATCTGAAACTGGTGAAAATTGATTAATAATTTTAATGTATTGAACGAAGAGAGAGAATTAAGGTTAGACATCCTATTGTCTAATCGATTTAAAGAACATTCAAGATCTTATTTACAACATCTAATATCTGATGGTCAAGTATTGATAAATGGAGATAAAGTAAAAAAAAGGGAAAAATGTAAAGTTGGAGATAAAATACAAATTACATTTTTAGAAAAACAACAGATAGACTTATCGCCAAAAAAAATAGATATCGACATATTGTACGAAGATGACTATTTGCTAATAGTAAATAAACCATCTGGTTTAGTTGTTCATCCAGGGACGAAAAATTTAACAGATACATTTGTAAATGCTTTAGTCTACCATTTAAATGGAACGCCTCAATGTGGAGATGAAAACAGGCCAGGAATTGTACATCGTTTAGATAAAGATACATCAGGTGTTATGATTGCAGTAAAAGACCCAAAATGCCACAAAAAACTATCTGCTATGTTTAAAGAGCATAAGATAGAAAAACACTATCTTGCTATTTGTAAAGGGGTGCCAAAGCAAGTAGGGGATATTCAAACATTAATAGGAAGACACACCACAAAAAGAAACAAAATGTGTGTAAAAAGTGAAAATGGAAAATTAGCGCATACACATATAGAAATTTTGTCACACTCAAACACAATGAGTTTAATATTAGCAAAACCGACAACTGGTCGCACACATCAAATAAGAGTGCATTTAAAATATCTACAATCACCAGTAATAGGAGACGTCATATACGGAGATAAAAAAGAGACATGCAGTCGTTTAATGTTACATGCCCACAAGATAATTTTCTTGCACCCAATTACAGAACAACGTATAAATGTAATTGCACCATTACCTGAGGAATTCAGACAAAAAATGCCAAAATCGTCTATGAAAAATGGATGATAATATTGATAAACTTTAAAAATCAAGGATCGAACTATGAAAGAATTTGTAGCATACATTGTAAAAAATCTTGTTGATTACCCTGACAAAGTGCGTATCAACGAGATTGGCGGAACTCAAACATTAATTATAGAATTAAGTGTCGAAAAATCCGATATCGGAAAGATTATTGGCAAAAGAGGCAAGACTATCAATGCAATAAGAACACTTTTGATGTCTGTCGCTAGTCGCAACGGCCTTCGTGTAAATCTCGAAATTCTAGAAGAAGACGGCGGCCAAGGCGGTCCTGCTCATCATAAAGAACAACCACAACAAGAGTAATTTTTAAGTAATAAACTTATTTACTTAAAAAATAAGTTTATTACTATAATTTTTCGAAAACGAGATATCCAAAATATAATTTAAACCTTTTGTAAGGTGGAATAAAGATCGTATAAAATTATAGAAATGGAGATATATCTGATTTTCTAGATGTAATGCTTTTTTGATCTATAAATATTATAGTCATATTAGGTTCAGATTTTATAACTTCCTCATCATAACAACGATGTATTGATTCTTTAAAGATTTTTTTATATATTGATGACTTTTCTCCAAAAAGAATTTTAATATTTTGATAAACCATCTTATCAGATAAAACAAAATCTTTTACGAAAGAACTTAACTGATGCTCTCCCTTCCTGTCTTCTTGGCAAATCCACAGCCAAATTTCATCTTTATACACAGATTGACATGGCAAATTTTCAAACAACTCATCAGCAGACGATATCGTTGACACCATAAAAATATGCAGTTTAATATCGCTATTTTCTTCATAAATATTTTTACAACGATCTACCCATATTTTTCTAATTTCCGTAGCCCGTTTTGCAAAACTTTTGCGGTTATTTGCGAATAATTTAATTTGACCTACTGAAGCTTTTGTATTTCCTAAAATTTTAGTGTCTTGAAAAAATGAAGTCTCCCCGCCTTTTGCAGTATTTTTTATAAGATTTTCTGTAGCATTTTCTTTTGCAGCGCATATAATTTTATATATTGAATAGAGTTCATTAGTTTGCAATAATTTTTTAGATGCTAACTGCACATAATTCTCATCGCAACAGTCCATGTTGTCAAAATTAACAATTTCCACTTCTTGTTTAAGCATAAGAGATTTCAATTTATTTAAAAGATCTTTTACAACTTCTACATCATAATTTGTCGTTTTAGTTAAAAGATCTGTGTCATCCAAAATTGCACACAAAAACTGCATATACTCTAACACTTCCCTATCGTAAGAGACGAAATAATCACTTTTTTCAAGTAGCGCTTTTTTCTTTTGCAACAGTCGTTGCAATATACGAATATTCGATTGACAATTTAACTTAGTAAGTAAATTATTTATTTGATAATCTATAGATTGCAAATCTAATTGACCACTAGAAAATTTATCATTTATCTCCATGGTAAATCTTGCTAAAATCGAATTACTAGATTGTGCATCGCTTACAACAATGGTAGATGGCCTTGATGTACTAATCTGGCTCTTATGATGATCTAAAAAACTAATCACTTCAACATATTGATACGAATCACTTTCGCCTGGATTTGAAAAATCATTCCACGACGATGTAGCTAATGTTTTTTTTGTTAAGTCAGAAGCATGTATAACGCCAAGCGGATATAAATCATCATTATCTTTGTAAATTACAGTCATATGAGAATAATTACCCATTTCGCCGACAATTTCATCATACTCAGACAAATGACTAAGGTAATGAACATCTAACCCCAGTACATTTTGTTTAATTTTTAATGCAACTTTCAATGAATCAACATAATGGAAAAAATTTTTAAACACATTGCCATTAACAACCAAAACTTTTTCAAGATAACTAAATATCACCTCTCTTTTTTCTGTTATCTCGCCATTTTCATAATACAAATCTTCATGCGTAAGATCGCAAAGAGCCTCTTTTAATTTCAAAAACTCAAACATACTCTCTTGTGAATCTATAAATTCATTAAAAGTACACCAGTACCCAGAAGGAACATTCAACACATTTTTTAAAAACTTATCTAAGTGATTTCGTTGTTGATTAGAAAATTCTACTCCCAAACGACAATCACTTATTCTATTGTTTAGTATTTCTTTAACAAATCTATCAACATCTAACTTAGATAACGACATAGAAGCAAACAAAGAGACCAACCCAACATGTAGATGATTTTGATATTCTGTTAACATTAATACAAATCTACTTACGATAGATCTAATTTTATCAACATCTATATCACGCCAGTCGCCTACGTATAAATCATTATCATTTACCAAAATAACAGACTTTTTATCTCTATCGTGATCAATATCGTATGATAAATCTGTTAAATTTTTTTTAATAATATTTTTTTGCGTTAATAAATCTAACGCTGAAATAGATAATTTGCGCGACGTTTTAGCTAAAATATTAAAAACATCTTTTCCAAATGCTTTATAAAATAAAAATTCTACCTCTACTGACTCTTTTGGTGGCCCACCAGGCAGTTGCCAATAATGCATCCCACTTCCAATCTTTACAGCAAATGCAGATAAGTAGCAGTTGAATGAAGCTACCGTAGTGTCTATATCTGGCGCATAATGCGCGCAAGAATAGTGAGATCCATTATAAATTTTCCGTTCACCTATTGGGAAAAATTTTTGATATTCATCTCTAGGAATCCACTTTCCAACAATTTTGCCGCGAATTTTCATTTTCTTAGATTCGTCAATCTCTAAGTAATTATTTAACCAAAACTCAAAACTAGACAAATTATACTGATGCAATAAACTTCTTATGCGACTAATATATGAAACAATTTTAGGTAAAAGAAATAAACCATCTTTGCTATTTTTAATCTCTTCATAAAGAAGACGATTAACTTTTTCATGCTTATCAAGCACGCTCAAATTTTTGAAAGAATTCGACTCTAATTCACTATAAACTTCGTTAGGAAAATCTACTTTTAAAAAATTTATGCTACCTAAATCATCGCCGCAAAACTTTATATATTGTTCTACATAATTTGACATATAATTTTCTAGCTAGATAAAATATCGGACTGAGCAGGATTCGAACCTGCGACCATCCGCTTAGAAGGCGGATGCTCTATCCCCTGAGCTACCAGTCCAAACAATTCTAATATTTTACACATTTTAACATTGATTTGCAAACTGATTTGCTTAACTATTTTTTATATATATAGTTTGCTGTATCGCCAATAACCTATTATCTTTAAATTGACTTCCAATTCTAAATTTAGGAGAGATTAATTCTTCTGGCATTGTTGCACGTAATAAAAAAGCTAACCCACCCCAAAACTCTAACTCTTTCTTCAAGCTAGAATTAATATTCTTATTTGATATCAAAAACCATTGAACAGATGAATAGAGCAAACAAGTTACATCTAACATCTGTTGTGCAATATCATTATCATATAGATTGTTTTTTACAGAATTACACAATTCAAATATCTTTGATAAAAAATTTTGTAAATCATTCAGCTCCATATGTGTTAAGTTATTCCAATTTATGTAATTTGCCAATTTAGGAGATTGTTCTACAACTTCTTTTTTAAATGATTTACACTTAATATATTCAAAAAAAATTTTAGAAAATTCGTTATCGTTGAATTTTTCTAAATTAATTAAATATGCATGAGCAGTTATTGTAGATGTAGCCAACTCAATACAACCTACATGTTTATTTGCATTGTTTCTAAAAGAATCAAAGCTAGATCTCAATTTTTCAACTTCTAAAGAAAAAATATCTTTAAGATCATCTCTATTCATTTTAGAAAAAAAATCATATGGCGACATTCTGTAATTGATAATTACAGCCACAACTTCTTTTCTTTGAATCTTTAATTCATTATTAATTGAATTTCTTGCATTAACTGATTGCAACCACTTATTGCATTGCAATGTACTAATCGTACTTTTAATTGCATTATATGGTGGTTTTTGAAGTTTATCCAATGTTTGTTTTTTCTGTATCGAAAATACACACCCCATATTTATTACTTTACAAGAAATTTACAAAAAAAACAAACAAAATTTAGCAAGTACCCATAAAACTTTAGGTAACTCACCTTACGCAAAAGCAGAAAATGGATGTATGGATCTTTTGAATCACAATATTATTCAAAAAGCCTCGTAATATTAGTTTAATATTACTACGATTTTTAAATAAATTGTTTTTTCAAAATCTCTCATACCTCCTATTTCCTCATTTTGCGTAAGGTGAGTAACTACCACGAAACTGAGCCCCGTTTACCTAAAGTTTATGAACACTTGCTATTATAGTGCATTAAATTTAAAATTGCACAAATGGACGCAAAATTTTTGTAAGGATAATTATGATTAAAGTTGGCGATATTGAAATAGGCGGTGGATCTCTTGTATTTATTTTAGGTCCATGTATGATGGAATCAAAAGAGATGGTGATGGAAATAGCAACTACACTTAAAAACACATGTCCATTTCCATTTATTTTTAAAACTAGCTTCGACAAAGCAAACAGATCCTCAATAAATTCAGATAGGGGGATTGGCTTGGAGGCTGGACTCTCAATACTTGAACAAATAAAATACAAACTAAATTTATTAACAACCACTGACATTCATCTCCCAGAGCAAGCAGAGAGCGTTGGTGCTGTCTGCGATATGATACAAATTCCAGCTTTTTTATGCAGACAGACAGATTTACTAATAGCAGCAGCAAATACAAATAAACCTGTAAATGTTAAAAAAGGGCAATTTCTTTCTCCGCAAGATATGAAAAATGTTGTAGAAAAAATTAGAAATTGTGGGAATTCGAATATTTTATTGACAGATAGAGGGACATCTTTTGGGTACAATAACTTAATAAGCGACATGCGAGCTATACCTATAATGAAAAATCTAGGATGCCCCGTCTGTTTTGACGCATCACACTCTGTTCAATGTCCTGGAGCTTTTGGAGATAGTTCTGGTGGTGAACGCCAATTCACTCCAACGCTAGCAAAAGCTGCAGTGGCCGCTGGTGCAGACGTAATATTTATAGAGACCCATCAAAATCCTGAAAAAGCTAAAAGCGATAGCGCCATACAATGGCCATTAGATAAATTACTGCCTCTTTTAAAAAAATTAAATGATATATATAATATATGTTAAAATACCATATAAGTTTTATTTTATTGATCATAATGCTATCTTGTGCAGCAAGTTATTCTATTATCTATTCACCAGTTATAAATTTTAATTCATCAAGATACGCCGATCTAAACAAAAGATCGCCACCAGTAGATTTAATTCAATCTCGCGCTGGTGGATATAAAGAAATTTGGTTAATAAAAAACGGCGATAGAGTACATTACAACATAGAAGCAAAATCGTCAGAGATTAGAAAGGTAAATAATGAAATAGTTGAAATAATGAACGATATAAAATTTACAACTGATAATGACAATATAATAGGATATTCAGATAATATAATTTATTCATTAAAAAATCCTGACATAAATGTTAAAGCAAATGGAAAAGTTCATATAACTATAGATGAATATGAAAGCTTGTTTAGAAATAAATAATATAACAAAATATTATGGAAAAACTACAATACTTGATGCACTCTCTTTAAATGTGTTAGATGGTGAAATAGTAGGTCTCCTAGGGCATAACGGCGCTGGCAAATCTACGGCTTTTAATATAATTATTGGTCTAATCAAACCAGACTCAGGGACAATTTTTCTCAAAGAAAGTAATATAACTAATATTCAAGTACACAAAAGAGCAATTTTAGGGATGGGATATCTAGCTCAAGAACCATCGATTTTTAAATCGTTAACAGTAGAAGAAAACATTATGGTTATTTTAGAATTCCTCCATATTGATAAAAAAGAGAGAAAGCGTAGACTTGAGATGGTAATGGAAGAGATGCACATTACCAATTTAGCAAAGAAAAAAACAGCGATACTGTCTGGTGGCGAAAAAAGACGCGTAGAAATAGCGCGAACGCTAATAACAAACCCAAAACTTTTACTTTTGGATGAGCCATTCGCAAACATAGATCCATTAACAATATCAGATATGAAAAAAATAATACTTACCCTTAAAAAGAGGGGGATCGCTATATTTATTACAGATCATAACGCACGTGAAATTTTCTCAATCGTCGATCGAAGCTATCTTATATCAAACGGAAAATTACTTGCTGCCGGTTCAGCAAAAGAATTGATCGAAAACAAAATAGCAAAAGAATCATATTTTGGTGAGGATTTCACAATTTAATGGCATAGTCAAAATTTTACATAGACTTGAAATAACATTTTCAACTGGCAAATTATACAGGCAACGTGAACGCCAAGTTCCACCACACCCCTCATTATCACATCTTTTGCATGGAATATCTAATCTCACAACATCTCCATTTGGATTTTTCCATGGCCCCCATTTAATATCATCTGACGGACCACAAATCACTAAAACTTTTTGTTTGAGCGCAGAGGCAATGTGCACTGGCATTGAATCTACTGTTATTAACATTTTTGACAACTTTATAAGGGCGCCCAGCTCTTTGACTGTGGTCATTCCACTTAAATTAAGAGCACCATCAAAAACGTGTTTTTTACCTTCAATACCACCAGAAATTACAACATTCTCACCTTTATATTTTAAATAATTAATAAGTGACACAAACTTTTCTATCGGCCAATTTTTATAACTACATCTAGAAAATGGATGTATAACTATAAAATTATCATATGGTACAATTTTTTTTATCTTCTCTAACTCTACATCTGGAACATGAAAAAACAATTCCATAGTATCATTTTCTTTTTGGAAAATACCTATAGAGCGTAGCGTGTCATAATTTTTCTCTACAATATGACGTCTCTCATTTGTATTTTTTATAAGATTGGTAAAAAATTTTGTTTTACCAAACACCCCCCTCTTGTCTGGTTCAATTCCAACTCTAATGCGCGCGCCAGACAATAGAGCTATTATAGCCCCCCTATCTCCAGAAGTCATATTAATTACAATGTCATACTTACGCCTACGAACATTCATTAACATGCGTAGTTCATATAAAAATTTCTTGGAATTGCGATCAAACGTTATGAATTCATCTATATCTGGATGTCCATCTAACATAACTTTTGTATTTTTAAACAAATATACATCAATTTTAGCAAGGGGAAATTCCATTCTTAATGTCGTATATATAGGTGAAGTCAACAGAACATCACCGTAATATTTAAAAATGCAAACCAATATTCTCATATTAAAACGTATTGAACATATACACAAAAAAACTCAAAAGTTGGCTTTTAACTTCGCTGGCATCCTCATTTTTTAAGTCGTCTGCATCGCTCAACTTATCCAAGTTGAGCTGCTTCGACGTCGCTACGCTACTTCAAATATGTGGCGCCGGCTTTGTTAAATTCCCAACTTTTGAATTCATTTGTGTATATATACAATATCCTCTATGCTATTTTGAAAAAAGGAAATTTTATGACTACAGAAAGAACTCTATCTATTATCAAACCAGATGCTGTGAAAAAAAATATTATAGGGAAAATTCTACAACGCTTTGAAGATAATGGATTGAAAATTGTCGAAGCACGTATGCAATCGTTAACCAAAGAAAAAGCAAAAGAATTTTATAAAATACACAGCGCCAGACCATTCTTCAATGATTTAGTCTCATTTATTACGTCTGGGCCAATATTAATATTAGTCCTTGAAGGCGAGAATGCGATAGAAAAAAACAGAAAAATCATGGGCGCCACAGATCCTAAAAAAGCAGAAAAAGGGACGATAAGAGCTGATTTCGCCGAATCAATAGATGCAAATGCAGTGCATGGTTCAGATGGACAAGATACAGCAAAAGGAGAAATAGCCTTCTTCTTCAAAAATTAACAAGGTTACACCATTATTGGATGTAAGTCATTAATCTTGGATAGACGCAACTTACAACTATAGCAACTGCCCCTAGTGTTAATATAGCAATTATCCATATAAGATCCGTTATAAAATTAAACCCATTTACACTATCATCAAATAAAAATATTAAAAGTAATATAAGACCAATGCCAAAACAAATAATAGGAAGGCTTAAAATAATATAAACACAAGACATTTTAAATTTAGTAATTACAAAATTATAAATTCTCGTTAGAGGTAGAGGAAGCTTTGGTTCCCCTTCTTCACTAACATCAACAAATACACTGGTGATAGGCGATGTACCTCTTCTACATAGAGGACATGAAAGATTTATTTCTTGAGCTTCTAAAATACAATGATTATGAAAAAAATGACTATTACCACATGCAACCATTACCACACGTTTGTCAACATCATCACAACGTGTGCACAAACATATTGAACATGTCCAAAGATTATTGTTATCGATTTGTGCTAAATTCATATAATATATGTTAATGAGACGTTAATTGAGAATCAACTAAATAAATTGTTATTTTTTAAATTAAAATATATGATATTCAGTTTTTGATGGAGTACTTTGGGAAATTTATCTCCAAAAATGTTAAAATAATTATACAAGTCTTCTATATTTTTTAGAAAACCATCTATATCTATATCGAATAATTGATTGAGTTTATCATCTGAAATATTCAAACCAACTCTATCTAACTCTTTTGGTAAATAACCGATAGGCGTCTTATTAGCACTTACTGTTTCGTCTATCCTTTCAAATATCCACTTCAATACACGAACATTTTCTTTAAATCCTGGCCATATAAATGATCCGTTATCATCTTTTCTAAACCAATTTACAGAGAAAATCTTTGGCATTTTTCTCCCATCTTTTTCTTGATCAAGCCAATGTTGAAAGTAATCTCCCATATTGTAGCCACAAAATGGGAGCATGGCAAATGGATCGTGCCTAACTTCACCAACTACGCCAACTGCTGCTGCTGTTTTTTCAGACGACTGACTAGCGCCAAGGAGAACGCCATGAACCCAATCAAACGATTCTAACACGAGCGGTATTAATGTAGACCTTCTCCCACCAAATATTATTCCATCTATCGGAACCCCTCGCAAATCATCTCCCATCTTATCGAATGATGGACATTGTCTAATCGGAGTTGTAAATCGTGAGTTAGGGTGGGCAGCTGTACTTTTACTGTTTGAATCCCATGCATTACCCTTCCAATCTCTTAATCCTTGTGGTGGTACCTTCGTCATCCCTTCCCACCAAACATCGAAATCTTCAGTTAGAGCAACGTTAGTAAAAATAGTGTTTTTTTCTATGCACTTCATAGCATTTGGGTTGTTTTCAACAGATGTTCCAGGGGCTACCCCAAAAAATCCATTTTCTGGATTAATTGCATAAAGTCTCCCATCATCTCCAAAATACATCCACGCTATATCATCTCCAATACAACTAATGCTCCATCCAGGCAAGGTGCTTAGCATCATCGCTAAATTTGTTTTTCCACAGGCGCTTGGAAATGCAGCTACGAAATATTTAGTAACTCCATTAGGGTTTGTAACTCCCATTATCAACATATGCTCAGCTAACCATCCATCATCCCTTCCAATTGCTGATGCTATTCTTAACGCGAAGCACTTCTTTCCTAGCAATGCATTTCCACCATATCCACTTCCAAAAGACCAAATTTGACGACTCTCAGGAAAATGGGCTATTAATTTCTCTTTGTTACATGGCCATGGCACTTCTTCATTTACATTATTTATTGGCATTCCAACGGAATGAACACCAGCGACAAACTCCTCGCCTTTTTCAATTAGAGAGAGCGCCTCCCTCCCCATACGTGACATTATTTTCATGTTTGCAACTACGTATGGTGAATCGGTAATCTCAATTCCGCATTTAGACATAGGCGAACCAATAGGGCCCATTACATATGGAATAACATACATCGTTCTACCATGCATCGATCGAGAAAAAAGAGATAAAATTTTCTCTCTCATTTCGATTGGATCTCTCCAATTATTTGTTGGCCCGGCATCGTCTTTATTTTGACTGCAAATGTATGTAACTTCTTCAACTCTCGCTACATCGCTTGGGTCTGTTCTAACATACAAGCAGTTTTGGCGCTTTAGCTGATTTAAACGTATTGCAGTACCATTATGTTCCATAATCTTACACATTTGATCATATTCATCATCTGAACCACTACAAACATGCACATTATCTGGGCAACACAAATCAACAATATCTTTTATAAATTGATGTAAATGAGTTGATGCACGCATATTATTTAGATAACATCCTCTTCTTCTTAAATGTATCTAAGTATTCTAGCGCCTTTCCAGTCCCCAAACAAACAGCTAACAAAGGATTTGGAGCTATAATAACAGGCAACCCACACTCTTTTATTAAAAACTTATCTAAACCTTTCATCAATGCACCTCCACCAGCAAGTACCATACCCCTATCAACAAGGTCGGCTGCCAACTCAGGAGGGCATTTTTCCAACGTCAATTTCACTGATTCTATAATTTGTTGAATCGGCTCTGCTAAACATTCTCTAATTTCAACAGAATTGATACGTTTTGTAATTGGCAATCCTGCAACTTGATCTCTCCCTCTAACCTCCATTTCTAATTCATGGTCGCCAAGAGGATAAGCAGATCCTATTGAAATTTTTATATCTTCAGCTGTACGCGGGCCAATCATTAAATTATATGTACGTCTCATATAATTTATAATACACTCATCAAACTCATCTCCACCAATGCGAAGAGATCTGGACTCTACAATGCCACCAAGTGAAATAATAGCAATCTCTGTTGTGCCACCGCCAATATCGATAATCATGCTAGCAATAGGTTCATGAACGGGCAGGTCAACCCCAATTGCAGCAGCCATCGGCTCTTCAATCAAAATAACCTCTTGAGCACCAGCACGTAATGCAGAATCTTCGACAGCACGCCTCTCAACACCTGTGATTCCCGATGGGACAGCAATTAAAATTTTTGGCCTAAAAATACTTCTAGACACCGTAACTCTTTTTATAAGCTCTTTCAACATCCCTTCAGCTATTTCAAAATCAGCAATAACCCCATCTTTCATAGGGCGTACAGCGTGAATTTTCCTTGGGGTCTTACCAAGCATCGCCTTAGCCTTATGTCCTACCGCCAACACTTCATTTGTAATAGAGTCTACAGAGACAACCGAAGGCTCTGCCAAAACAATTCCCTTGCCGCGTACATAGACAAGTGTATTTGCCGTCCCCAAATCAATCCCAATATCATTCGCAAATAACCCAGTAACGTTATGCCACTTGCTAATAATGGCTTTGCTCATTTTTTTAATATGTTTTCCAAAAACAAGGGTATCTTTCATAAGATGAAAACCTTTTCAACCAAAATAATAATTATTATTATACGATAACAGAGGAAAAGTTCACAACATTTAAATCATTAGATTTCTTTTGAGATCTCTGAATGAAAGATTGGAAATGCCAAATTAGCACCATTCTTATGTATGATTCCTACTGCTTTAATAAAAATATCTTCACGAATAACTTCAAATTTTTTACGATTAGTTGTCTTTGTATATGCATCTATGTATATATTTAATGAGAACTGACCAAATTCAAACAAATAAACCATTATAATATTGTCAGAATCAATTTCAGAATTGTTTTCTAACATCTCTCTTATTTCACGAGTTATTGAGCTTATTTTTAAAACATCTTCATGTCTAATCATTATAGTTGCATAAACCCTTCTATTTGTCATACGTGATAAATTTTGGACTGCAATAGTTGAAAATATGCTATTTGGAACATACAGCGGTTGCTTGTCAAGTGTTCTAATTTTTGTCAGCCTCCATCCTATATATTCAACGTAACCTTCTATATTTCTATCTGGCGATTTAATTAAATCTCCTATCGAAAATGGACGATCTAAATGAATCATAAAAACACCAAAAAAATTAGACAACATATCCTTTGCAGCGAAACCAAGAATGATACCACCAACACCACCAAATGCAATAACAGATGAGATTGGCACACCAAATGTCTGTAAAGCAGCCAACACAACAACAACAACAATAACAATGCGCATAAGTTGTGATATCAAATGAACAGTGGTCTCATCAAATTTTTTATCGACATATCTGTGTTCGATATTTTTCACGCATATAAACAAAAGTCTAACCGAAAGCAAAATGATCACAACTTTTTTACATACAGAGATTTCGCCACTAAATGCCCCAAAAAATACTTGGTTGTTAATCAATTGCAATATAAAAGTGACGGCTATCACCCATATAAATAAAGTAAGAAGATAATAAATTGATCTGACAAAAACCTTGCCACATAAAAATCGCCCATTTTTCCCGCTAAAACCACTAATTTTTTTGTATCCATACAAAAAAATACAATTGAAAACAACAGCTACAATAAGCGCCACAATAATTTGAGCAATTAATGACCATTCCATATAAAATAATTATACAAAACGCAAGAAATAAAATGATAGACATGTTGAACAATTTTTATACACAAATGAATTTAAAAGTTGGTAATTTGACAAAGCCGGTACCACATATTTGAAGTAGCGTAGCGACGTCGAAGCAGCTCAACTTGAATAAGTTGAGTGATGCAGACGATTTAAAAAGATGAAGATGCCAGCGAAATCAAAAGCCAACTTTTGAGTTTTTTTGTGTATATAGTACATTAAATTTAAAATTGTACAATTGATCAACATTTCATTTTCAAAAATCAAACTACATTATTAATTAATTATTACATTAATGTAGTTAAAAAAGTTTTTTAGTTGCACATAAATAAAGCTTTCGCTAATCTTTTAGACATATTAAGGGGTTATATATGCAATCTATTAACATTAATGAGGAATGCTCAATATGTTTTTCAGCGTTTCACGAAAAAGGAAAACAAATAGAAGAAATAAAGATGATAAGAGGATGTAAGCATTTTTTTCATGAAATTTGCATAACAAATTGACTTAACAGTAACAATGTAAACAAAAATAAATGTCCTAGTTGTAGAGAAGATATAATTTTACAAAATTGTGGAATTTATAATGAACGCGTAGTTGCAATTCAAGACCCTTTAATAACTAGAATTAGAAATGTTTTTCGTAGTGCAATAAACAAAGTTAGAAACTGTTATACAACTATAACAAACTATTATACAACTATAACAAATAGATATTCTTTTTTAAAACCATTATTACATATTACAGTAAGTTGTATCATCAGCTGTATTACTGGCTGCATTGGCGGCCTCATTTGTGTTTTGCTAGCTAAACAATTAATAAATGCAGAAACTATTGAAGTTTTTGCACAGTTATTTATAATGTTAATGTCATACTTGGCAAGTTATCTGTTTATATCTCAAATAGAAAATCCTCTAATATATTTTATTATACTAATTGTTAATGTTATAATTAACACGTATGCGTTATTCTTTACATTAACATACTTAATTTAAACTACTTCTCGTAAGAAAATGGCATAGTCATTTGATTTTGTTTTATACACAAATGAATTCAAAAGTTGGTAATTTGACAAAGCCGGTACCACATATTTGAAGTAGCGTAGCGACGTCGAAGCAGCTCAACTTGAATAAGTTGAGTGATGCAGACGATTTAAAAAGATGAAGATGCCAGCGAAATCAAAAGCCAACTTTTGAGTTTTTTTGTGTATATAGTACATTAAATTTAAAATTGTACAATTGATCAACATTTCATTTTCAAAAATCAAACTACATTATTAATTAATTATTACATTAATGTAGTTAAAAAAGTTTTTTAGTTGCACATAAATAAAGCTTTCGCTAATCTTTTAGACATATTAAGGGGTTATATATGCAATCTATTAACATTAATGAGGAATGCTCAATATGTTTTTCAGCGTTTCACGAAAAAGGAAAACAAATAGAAGAAATAAAGATGATAAGAGGATGTAAGCATTTTTTTCATGAAATTTGCATAACAAATTGACTTAACAGTAACAATGTAAACAAAAATAAATGTCCTAGTTGTAGAGAAGATATAATTTTACAAAATTGTGGAATTTATAATGAACGCGTAGTTGCAATTCAAGACCCTTTAATAACTAGAATTAGAAATGTTTTTCGTAGTGCAATAAACAAAGTTAGAAACTGTTATACAACTATAACAAATAGATATTCTTTTTTAAAACCATTACTACATATTACAGTAGGTTGTATCATCAGCTGCATTACTGGCTATGTTGGCGGTCTCACTTGTGCTTGGTTAATTAAACAATCAATAGACATAAAGAGTATTTTTAATTTTTTTTTATTTTTACCTTTAATAATAACGCCATTATGTGCATATTTTCTGAATACATCTCAAATAGAAAATCTTCAAACAATTTTTACTATAATGTTAATTGTTAATGAGATAACTATTTTTTGTACGTTATCATTTACATTAATATGCTTATACTCCTTGCCATTTAAAATTCTTTTGTAATTTTTTGAAGTAATTAATATAAAGGAAGGCAATAGTTAACTTAGTAAAGGCTTTTCTTGGAAATTAAGCTTACAAAAGAAGAGAAGCAAGATTTAGAACAACAACATCAAAGTGAACGTGACAAACGTATTGCGGATCGAATTAAAGCTGTTTTACTTTTTTCTGAAGGCTGAGGGCACAGATTCATATCATACGCATCAGGCTATCAAAAAAAAAATTGTTTACAGAAGCTCTTCTAATCGCTAAATATTAAAACTTTAAATTGAATAAAAGTTCCCCGGTCTTTATATTGTTTTTTACAGTCAAAAGAAAAACAAAAAACCGGAGAAACAAAATGAGAACTCTAGACACTTTTACCAATGCATGGAAAGAGCTAAAAAAAAACTGCAGAAATTTTCTGTCCAAGCGAACTGACAAAACTAGCTCGCGAAACTAAGTTTCTACAACGATCCACCAGTATTTTGCAAGCTAAAGATTTTGTGAATTTGCTAGCAGCAGCAAGCACTGATCCAAAGATTGTCCCTTTAACAGGACTTTGTAATGCGTTGCGAGAGCTCAATG
>JAHFTJ010000022.1 GCA_023269435.1 Chlamydiota bacterium | reverse complement strand
AACTGTGATGCCATGTTTTGACCTCCAATAATTGTAAAACATTTATCACAAGTTTACGAAATCTTATTTTTAAATGCTCCTAAAAAAGGGCCTTGTAGAGGTTAGCGGGAATCGCTGTACAACAATCAAACTCCAAAATTTGGGGAGACAGCGATTAAAGCACATGCAATAGCTCAAACATTTATTTTGTACTTTAAAAACCAAGATATACCGTTGAATCACCATAAAATCGAAGGGGCATCAGTTTTACCAAAAAATGATCCAACTCTTTTATTTATTAATTCTGGTATGGCACCTTTAAAATCTCTCTTTACTGGCGAGGTAAAACCTCAATATCCAAGACTATGCAATATTCAAACGTGCATAAGAACAAACGATATAGATGACATAGGAGATATGCATCATTTATCTTTATTTCATATGTTAGGTAGTTGGTCTATAGGAGACTACTACAAGAAAGATGCAATTAAATTAGCTTACAAACTATTAGTTGATGTCCTAAAGTTCCCAAAGGAAAAATTATACGTAACAGTGTTCGGCGGTGACGTTGATATGAAAATCGATGAAGATTCAGAATCAGTGCAACACTGGCTTGATGTAGGAGTGTCAGAAGACCATATAGTTCGTCTGCCAGCAGATGATAATTTTTGGGGACCAGCTGGCGAAACTGGGCCTTGCGGACCTTGTACAGAAATATTCTATGACATGGGTGAGGGTTATTCTAAACCATATATTCCAGGAGATAGTAAAACATTCGATACTAAGAAAAGATACGTTGAAATTTGGAATGGTGGAGTATTTATGCAATTTTTTAAACACAGCGATGGGAGTTTTACAAAGTTGAATTTTACAAGCGTAGACACTGGCTCTGGACTCGAAAGAATGACAATGACGATGAATAGATATGAATCGGTTTATGATTGTGATTTGATAAAACCAATGTACGATGCTACAAATAAAGAATTAGAATTATTAGATATTGCAACTAAAAGAATGATAACAGACCATTTAAGAACAGCTACATATTTAATTTCAGAAGGAGTCGTACCAGGGAATAACGGGAAAGAATATATAGTAAGAAAACTTATAAGAAAATGCATTGCATCTATAGCAATATCTAAATACAGAGAGAATATAGGTAATATTTTTATATCAATTATCCCTAAAATAATTAATGAGTGGAAAAATATTTATCCACACTTTTTAGGAAATGAAAAAAAAATAGAGTCAATAATCAATGAAGAGACTATAAGTTATATCAAAGTTTTAAAAGATGGAATTAAATACATTGAACATAATCTTCCTAAGGGAGGGGCAAAATTTTCAGTAGAAAAAGCCCATCACATTGTAACAACTGTAGGTGTACCAATAGAATTTTTACTTAATTATCTTGCTGAAAAAGGGTTCACTTTAGATGTTGTCGCTTTTAACGAATTAAAAAAAGCCCATCACGATGCTTCAAAAAAGTTAAAATCAACTGGTGTCGATCAAATTTATAATGAAGAAACGACAATATTTTTACGAGGAATGGAAAAAACCACCTTCACTGGATATGAAACTCTTGAGCAAAAATCACAAATAATTGCATTAATTAAAGATGGAATTTTAATGAATGAAGTTTCAAATGAAGGACAATTTCAATTTATAGTAAATTCGACACCATTTTATGCAGAAAGTGGTGGACAATGTGGCGACAAAGGTTTTGGAAAAATGTCTAACGGTTCCACTTTTGAAATACTAAATACAACATCCAATAATAACGGCGTTTTTATTCATACAGCTCAGTTATCGGTTGGTTCTATTAAAATAAACGATAATCTATCTCTAACTGTAGATCTTGAACGCAGAGCTGCTGTAGAAAGAGCTCATTCTGCAACTCATTTGCTTCATTTTGCAATACGTAGTTATTTAAAAGAAGATATGTCGTTGCAAAAAGGATCTTCTGTAAAACCTGATAATTTACGTTTTGATTTTGAATTACCAAATAAAACATTACATTCTGATGAACTTACAGGTGAAATAGAAAGTAGAGTTAGAGATCTAATCTCAAAAAATATTAAAGTTGAAACAAAAATTGATGAATATCAAAATATAACTAACAGTTCTATAATAAGAAGCTCTAAAGAAAATTATAGCAAGACAGTTCGCATTGTATATATCGGTCCATCAGCTGAACTTTGTGGGGGGACGCACGTTTTAAATACAAGTGTTATAAATTATTTTGCTATCACAAAGATAAAAAATATATCTAAAGATGTAAAGAGAGTGTTAGCTTTAACTGGAACAGAAGCGTTTAGATATATCAGTGGTAAATTACAACAACAACCTAAAATTGAAAAATTGAAAAATTTAAGTATAAATGAAATAAAAACAATAGATATCGATAATTCAAAATTAATTATATATAGTACAAATGAAAATAATGTAAAAATTATACAAAAGGAAAGCTCTAGGATATTTAAAAATAACGAATCTTGTTGTGGTTTGATCTTTGCATCTAAAACAAACAAAGGGACAAAATTAATTTGTATAGCTAAAGATGATAAATTAGATGCTTTAGATGTAATAACTTTTGTATCTACAAAATTTAACGTTGTTAAAGGTGGCGATAAAAATATTGCTCAGTGCATCGTTAACGCTAATGACGATTTCTTAAATATTTTATCATCTTATTGTGCACAAATTCAACAAAAAGAAGCAATTTAACACGTAGGGTCAGGCATGACAGTCTGACACTCTGGTGCCTGACACCAGAGTGTCAGACTGTCATGCCTGACCCTAAAATCGAAATTCGTTAAAACAAATTAAAACAAATTGACAATCGAGCATAATGTATGTAACATATAATTTAGAATTTATATGATTACAAAAATAGTAGTATCGCTTCTTGTTTTTTTATTTCCCCTCTTTGGTGACGAAATTGAAGTGCATCTTGCAAGTAAACACATTAATAAAATGTGTAAAATTTATTTAGCTAAATTAAAACAATGCGACTCACACTACTACAATGAAATAGACAAAATATTAGAATATGACTTCGCGCACAATGGGACTACAACACTACTCAGTGTAGACGAAGAAAAACAACAATGTGCACATAATAAGGATAAGAGCATTGCATTCTCATCTTCTAATTGGTCTAATTATGGAGCAAAATTTGTAATAGTTCCAAAAATAAAAAATGACAATTTGTATTTAAATATTTTTAATGTAACTACAGCCTCATTAAAAACTTTGTACCCAATACAATTAAGTGGAAATATAGAGAGCGACAGACTTTCTATACATCAATCTGCAGATCTATTGCACGAAATTATTACAGGGAGACGAGGAGTCTCATCTAAAAGAATTTTATATTCATATCAGCCTAAACCTCAAGGAATTACATCAGATACATGGCGATCTGAAATTTGGGAAATGGGATGTGATGGAGGCAATAAAAAGCAAATAACAGAAGAAAACAACTACGCCATAACACCAATTTTTTTGCCAAATGCATCGAGCAACAATGACTATACATTTGCGTATGTAACTTATAAACAAGGACCACCAAGAATTTATATAAGCAAGCGAGGGCAAAAACGTGGTAAACCTCTCATTACATTGCGTGGCAACCAATTCCTTCCAAATTTCACTTCAAATGGCGATAAGATAGCTTTTATATCAGATGCAAGCGGCAAGACAGACCTATTTGTTCAATCATTTAGCAATAAAACAGGTATTATTGGAAAGCCAACTCAGGTTTATTCATTCCCTGGATCAGTACAGGCATCACCATCATTTAGTCCAGATGGTAATAAAATCGCTTTTGTCTCAGACAAAAATGGTGGACCAGCTATATACATAATTGATTTGTTAAAAATTTCAAAAGAAAACAGACTCCAAAATATAACACCACTCAGCAAAAAAATTAAAAACAACAATTCCCCTGCGTGGTCACCTGATGGTAAAAAGATTGCATTTAGCGCTAAAACAAATGGTGTACGGCAAATTTGGATATATGACATAGCTGCAGAAGAAGAGAGTCAATTAACAGTCGGCTTAGAAGATAAAGAAAACCCAAGTTGGTCATCAAACAGTTTGCATTTAATTTATAATACAACTTCACCAACATTCGACATTTACATAATAAATTTAAACCAAAGAGAATCAATTAAATTAACAGATGGTCAAGGAGTTAAACACTACCCTGCTTTCGAACAATAATTTAAAGGTAACAATGAAAAAATTATCAATTTTTATCTTCTCCTTTTTTATAAGTGGCTGCACTACATTCATGAATAATTTATGGGAAGGGACTAAAACTCAAGCGCGTAGTCTTAAACAAAAAGGGACTTCTCTAATTGGTTTAGAGACAGAATCGAGACTTGTTTCATCTAAACAAGAATTTTGTCGAGAGGAAGAGAGCGATTTCATCCCTTTAAATATTCAAGACATTACAACACACCTCGTAGATTATGAATCACCTCAAGCAAAAGATACACCAGGAGAAGAGGGGGGTAAAATCCCTGGTATAGAAGCTTTTCAAATGCCATCTAAAATGTTAGCAGCGATATTTGAAAAAATTTATTTTAACACTGATGGATATTTGCCTAAATCAAAAGAATATTTGCACTCTATCAATAAAGCAGCAAATTACTTAAAAAAACATAAAACTACATATATTTTTGTAGAGGGACATTGCGATCAAAGAGCTTCAGAAAGTTACAATCTATCATTAGGAAGCAGGAGGGCAAATTACATTCGCAATTTATTAATTAAAGAAGGGGTAAATCCAAACCAAATATTTACAATTTCCTACGGAAAAGAGAGATTGGCAGACTTGCGCAATAACGCACAGGGATGGGCAAAAAACAGACGCGTTACTTTTAAAATTTACGAAAAAGGGACAACACTATGAAATCATTTATTTCCATATTAATTGCAATAGCAACTACATGCATAGGATGTAGTAGAATAGGATCTACATCAAATTCTGAAAAATATCAAACTGAGATGACAATAAATAAAACAAGAGCAGACATAGAAGAAATAAAACACGACTTACATACTCAAAAAATAGAATTGTCTATATTAGAGGAGAGAGTAGCTAAAGAGGAAAATTCACTCTCTTCTTTAAAAAAAGATACATTTGAAGAACACGAACTAAAATTAAACAATTTTGCAAAACAAATTGCAAATATTGAAAATAAAATCTCATCAACAGATGAACTCCTATCAAATATATGCGTTGAATTAAATAAATTCTCAAAAATTTCAACAGATATACAAAAAGCTCTCGTCCAGAGTAAAGACAAAATAAACGAGATAGAAAAAAATATTGCATTACAAATAAACCACATAGATCAAATTGCACGAATAAAAAAAGCAACAGAAATAACAATTTTAGATGAAAAAAACAATTGACGCTTTATTTAATTACAAAATAGATTTATACTGTATTAAAAAATTTATAGGATGTTACAATGAGTCAAAAAAAAAGAATATTACTTATTGAGGACGAGGAAGATATAGCTGCCTTAATAAAATTACATGCTGAACTGTCTGGCTATAAACTACACGTAGAGGTAGATGGGGTAAACGGGTATAGAGTTGTTGAACGAGAAAAACCAGATTTGGTTTTGTTAGACATTATGTTGCCGGGACAAAATGGATATGACATATGCAGAAAAATTAAAAGCAACCCTGAACTAAGAAACATTCCGATCATCATAATATCTGCCAAGAACGAAGAATTGGACGTCCTACTAGGGCTTGAATTAGGCGCAGATGATTACATATCTAAACCTTTTTCGCCAAAAATATTAATATCGCGTATCAAGGCTGTGTTGCGTAGGGACAAAGGTGGCATAAAAGGCAATAAAGAGATCACATTTGGAGAATTTTCATTAGAAATAGACCATTACATTTTAAAGAAAAAAGATAAAATCATACCGGTAACCCTATCTGAATTTGGTATACTAAAACGTCTATTATTAAATAAAGGGAGAGTATTCACACGCAATCAATTATTGGATGACATACATAATGACGATGCGTTCATAGTGGATAGAAATATAGATGTTCACATAGCTTCATTAAGAAAAAAGCTAGGGCCAAATTTTCAATGGATAGACACAGTTCGAGGCGTCGGATATCGATTTAAACACACATTAGATTCATCTGAAGATGCTCAGCTTCCGGAAGAAGAATTTGCTTCCATTGATAACTAGCTTGTCTTACATAATTATCCACATTCTTCACTATTTGTTGCTAAGAATGTGGGTTAATGCACTTTTTTATTGAAAATAAAACCGAATTATGGTTTTTATAAAAAAGAGGTGTATATTTTGAAAGTCTTACCTTATTTTAAAAAAAGTTTATTATTAGTAATTTTATCTTTAACTGGATGCTATACACATGCTCAAAATAAAAGCAAATATGTAGAAATACAACTAAATAATAAAGCAAAAGCATTTCAACTTTCTCAAGCAGATTTACAAATATTAACAAAACATAATTCTCATACTCATATATTAAAAAAAATAGAAAGAAAAAAGGCTATATCAATAAATGAAATTATAGAACTAAATGCAATAAACATTTCAACTGACACAATTATTTCAATAATAGACCATTGTAAAAGCTCATTTACCCTTACAATTTCAGAAATAATTCATTTACAAATGGAGGGTATCCCATTTAAAGTAATAAATTACATGATTAAATCAAAAAGGAACAATTATGAAAACAAATAACAATATAATGTTTATCGCTTGTACAGCTCTGTTAATTTTTTCTGGCGCATGTCAGTCAAAGGCTGGATCAGGTGCTATCATAGGCGCTGGTGGAGGAGCTTTAATTGGCGCAGGTCTTGGCGGTCCTGAAGGCGCTTTGATTGGCGCAGGGGCTGGAGCTTTAGGCGGAGCCTTAATTGGGGCTGTATTAGATGAGCAAGATAAAGATAGAATAGATCAATCAACGCGAAAAAGATATGATAGACATGAACAATTAACAGTAGATGACATTATTAAATTACACAACTCTGGATTGTCAGATGAGAAAATTGCTGGAATGATAGATTACACAAAAAGCACGTATTGGCTAACTGATAATGATATAAAAAAATTAAAAGATGCTGGATTGTCGGGACGACTTATAGAATATATGAACAAATCATAGATAAAAAATCGCAACTTTTTGGATTAATCAAAAAGTTGCGATTCCTCCGTTGTTTATTTTTATATTTTGTATAATTTCAAAACACAATAAATTAAGTGATTGATAGTAAAAAAGTTATATTGATTTATTTATCTATTAACCAAAGATTTGACGTAAATTTATATTGAGATTATCTGGTATTTAACCTATGTTGGGCGGATCAAATAAACATAAAAACTTTTGAGGTTAGGTTAACTAAAAAATGTCTACATTTTACCAAACAGATCATAACAACAAATTACACTTCGACGAATTTGAACATTTAGTAGAAGATCAGTGTCAAATTGCATTAGGAAAATTCAAGCAAATATTAAACAATTATGCTCTTTTTCATTTTTCTTTTCTCATTATTTTAACTTTGCAAATACTTTTAACGATAGCATTATCAACTATAAATGTTAAATCATTGCCATTTGCAATTATGTTAGCTTCTATATTCTGTACGATATTTTCATATTTAATAATTACTTATTATTTTCAAGGAAAAAAAACCAATCAATTCAATGAAATTAAAATGACATTTTTTAATGAATGTAAAAAATCACTAATATTTGATATGGACAAAAACGAATACCACCTATCATTAGCTAACAGCGCATTCCAACTTACAACTTATATTAGACAAAAGCATGTGTATGCCTTTCACTTTCCACCGTTTAGGTTTTTAGAAGATACAATGTTAAAAATTAGCTTCTTCGTACATTGGAGAGATATTCTTGCAATGCAAGAATTATTAATGAATTCATCGATTAAAGAACATATAACTCTTATTTTACAAACTCCAACAAGCCTCTCGGCACACATATCATTAGCAAATGCTTACATTGCAATATCGAAAATATATACACAACCAGCAGATTTATTACTCAAAGATTCATTTTTATGCAAACGCATTTTTGAAAAACAAATTATTAAAAATAAATTTAATCAATCTACTGAAAAAGCTATAGAAGAGCTAAAGGTCCTTGACGATCTAGCCCCTAATGATCCATGGATACACGCTCAATTAGCTAACTGTTATCACCACTTAGAAATGCCTGGAGATGAAATTCACGAGTATGAAATACTTATCAATCTTCGCTCTACTGACAAGGAGATACTTTATAGATTGGGCTCTCTTTATTTTCACATTGGTAAAAATGCTTCAGGTTTAAAAATATATGAACGATTGCTGCAATTAGATAACAAAATTGCAAAATCTCTCATCTCTAACTGGCGCATCTAAATAATTTAAAGTAAACACAACAATGCAAATCAAAAAAAAACAAACTACCCTCTTAAAACTAATATTCATTTGCTGTATACTGCAACAAACAATCGGACACTCACAAGAAGAGTCATCGGAACAAAATTACAGATCTATTTACAATATTTTAGTTAATAAAAAAATAGATAAAAAAAATTCATCGACTTTTTGTTGTGATAAGTGGCAACAATTTTTAATAAAAAACAATACGTCAACATCAAAAAAAATAAGTAAATTTCTTATTAAAAACATTGTAAACCCAATAAGTGGACAACCAATTTTAAAAAAAATAGATTTAATAGCTAATGGAACACAAGAAATTTCTTTAAAACGAATGTACACTACAATGCACTCTGCTATTGTCCCTAAATATAAAAAAGAAGAAATATATGCACATACTCTCAGCACTCATTTACACACAAATTACAAAGGATGGCTATATTTACAACATGCATATTTGTCTGCAAATTTCAAATTCAACACAATAACAATTATGGAGCCAAATGGCGAAGTATACATACACAACATAGATGATCCTAAATTACCAAAACAAATTAAACGTAAAAGTTTTTCTGTGTTAGAAAATAAGAAAAAAATAATAGTTCATGATAAAACGATCAAACACTACACATATATTAAATCCAATGAAAACATCTATCGGTATAAATTAGATAAGGAAATTTTACAAAATGGTAAAATATTAAAATATAAATACGACGAAAATAATAAAATATCCTCAATAGATGCCTTAGATCAAAACGAAAGATATATATATAGCTCAATAAACATAGATAGGACTACATCTAATGATTTAATCAGATTTTTCACATCATCAAACACTAAAGCGATTTATTTCTATCAATCTCGGCAAGATAACAATTATACCAAACACAAATTTGGATATTCTGCATATAAAATATTTTTTCCATCAGTTCTCTCAATAGTATGGAATCCATTTAACGTAAACGAAGAAATGGAGTATAACGACCACCACCTCCTAACAAAATATAAAAACATCTCTTTATCTTATCAATCGATAGATGGACAATTTAAAGTAAAAGCAATAGATGATAGCATAATTAATTATGAACAAAATAACACATTTGTCAAAAATAATGATGGCAATATCACTCATTATCATTTTTCAAAAAATTTATACCCAATCTTTATAAAACAATATTATCCAAATGGAGAAGTTAAGTATTCAAAAAACTTTGAATGGGATGGTGACAATTTATCGTCGATCGATATAAAAGATGATATCAGAGACGAAAAATACAAATTTGACACATTCAACAACATAATAGAAGAAAAAAAATCAAACAAACCAATCATTACCAGAGAATTTTCACAAGATGGGAGAAACCTCCTCTTAAGAGAGGATGACGTTTATTACAATTACATATCAAATACAAATCTTATAAAAGAGAAGTTTATCCCAAATCAAATGTACGCAACATTCACATACGACGAAAATAATAATCTCATACAAATAACAATAGAAGATCTAATTTCAAATGAACAAAAAATAATCGAATACCTCCTTAAAAAGGATCAACCATTTATCCATATGCCAAAAACAATAAGAATAGATAATAAAACATCTATCGACCTCTCCTACGACAAATGGGGGAACGTATCTAAAGAAGACGTCTACATAAATAACATTTACTCACACTCAACATGTCGAGAATTCGATGAGCACGAACTTTTATCAACCAACACAGAAAACTTAAACCATTTAGATTTTTAGTAAACATAAGTTTCGTATAAAAACATCTTTAAAAATATTAGTATTACTCTTCTGATTCAACATTGTCATTGTCATTGTCTCCAATCGGAATACTAATATTTGGATTTTGTAACTTCAAATAAACACAATGAATTTTGTCTTTATAAATATTTTGTAAGTATTTTAAATCAGAAGTACATTTATTAATACAACTTTCTCTATTATTGCTTAATATGTAAAAATCTATTGCTCTAAAGTAGAGATCTTTTATTTTTAAAAGAATGTCTGTTTCTTCTGTTGTACAATATATAATTGGAAGAAACTTTATTCTTGCGATAAACTTGTCAATATTTAATCTTATCTTATCATTATATTTGATAACACGTTCAGGTTTTTCATTAATCGAATACCTATTAAAATTTATAAATTCTTTCTTTTCTTTACTTTGCATACATGGAGCGGATAACTTTAAAAATAGAATATATCCATTTGACGGTTTAAACTTATATTTTGGTTTGATATAAAAATTATATTCTAATTTACTATATAAATGTTGAGATTCACATGGACAAAATAACCCGATCAAGGCTATTAACTGCGAAGCAATTGCGCAAATTGGGTATAATATTGTCTTTTCTATATCTTTAAATAATTCAATCGCAATATGTTTTATTTTAATTGATTTTGAAATTTGGTGATAATCTCTACCAGCATTACGTAACTCTAGATATTTTTTTCTTGCGCCTGCTAATCCTCTACAATAGAAATTTCCTTTAAAAATTTCTACAATTCTGTAAATTAATCGAGGTATCAAAAAAAATAAATTACTAGTAAATAAACAAATAAATTTAACTCTAAGAATTGACTTATGTTTTTTAAATTTATCAGATGGAAAAAATTTATTAAAAAATTCAAAAATGCATTTATCATGCATTACATAAGTATTATTGCTTACCGTTAAACTATTATTATCATCATTAACTGCAATTGATGTACACATATTACGTTAAATATAACAAATCTCAACATTTTAATTAACTTTTAAAATAAAAAATATAATTAATTTCTAAATTAAAAAAATTTTTACACAAATAACATAAGTCATTATCTCTTTTTGAATTCAAAAATATTATAAGTATTATACTTTGATGATTGAAAATTAATGGGTTATGCTTATAATTGAGCAATCTAATTGATTAAGTGCTAAAAAGCTTGCGTTGAAAGTGCTAAATTGATACAATTACGATTATGAAAATAAATCGCGAAAATAAAGAGAGAGATGTTCTATTTGGTTTAATCGATCTTTATATAGACCATGGAAAACCAATAGGATCTAACACTCTTAAGGAGAGTGGGTTTGATCATTTAAGTTCTGCAACTATTAGAAATTATTTTGCAAGTTTAGAGACTCAAGGACTCCTTAAACAACACCACTCGTCAGGTGGGAGAATTCCAACAGATATAGGATATAGGATATATGCCGAAAATAAATTACTAAATGTAGAGATAAATAAAGATGACAACATATTTCTAAGTTCATTATTACTGAAAGAATCAAAAGAGATTTCCACTTATTTACAAGAAGCCGTAGAAGCAATATCTGAATTAACTGGGTGTTCAACGTTTATTGCATCACCACGTTTTGATCAAGATTTTATAATAAAAATAAAATTAATGGCTATAGATGAAAAACGGATAATTTGCATTGTATTAACTGATTTTGGTTTAGTGCACACAGAAATTCTATATTTACCAAAAAAAAGTAGCGACTTTTCTATAAAAAAAATAGAAGAGTATTTTCATTTTAGATTAACCGGCATATGTCGCCCAACTCTATCGGAAGAAGAAGAATTATTCGCAAGGCAATATTACAATGAGATTGTATTGCGCCATTTCGTAAAATATACAAACATGCAATTCGAAGATGTATACAGAGGTGGTTTTTCCAATTTACTCACGCATCAAGAATTTCACGATCCAGCAACCTTATCCAATGCATTAACATTATTTGAAAATAAAGAAAGCATAAAATTTATACTTAAAGAGTCTTTTAATGCTGATCAATTAAAATATTGGATAGGTGATGATCTTAGCACCTATATGCAACCGCCATATACATCAACAGTAATAGCTATTCCATACAGAATACACAAACAAACTGTCGGGGCCATTGCAATTTTAGGGCCTACACGCATTGCATATAAGCAAATATTTGGCATATTAAAAAAAGCATCTGACTACATAAGTGAGAACATCACAAATGCTATGTATAAATTTAAATTAAACTATAGACAACCAACATCAAAAACTATCAACGTAAAAGATGAGGTTTACGATGCAATTGGATTGTCTTGCAACCCATTAATAGAGAAGAGGAATGAGTAATAATATAGAAAATAACGGAGAAAATCATGAGCCTGAAACAGTTTTAGCTTCAGAGCTAATCCAAGATAGTTTGCAAATTGCTTTGCAAGATGCTCGTGATTTTAAAGATAAATATTTACGCACATTGGCGGATATGGAAAATACAAAAAAAAGACTCGCTCAAGAAAAAGAGGGGATGATTACGTATGCAATTGATAGCATGCTTGCGGAATTTATAGCTCCATTAGACAATTTAGATGGCGCGTTATCTTACACAGATAATCTATCAAATGAGGTAAAAAACTGGGCTGAAGGATTTAAAATGATATCTGCTCAATTTAAAGAAATTTTAGAAAAACATGGTGTAATCCCATTTGTTTCCGTTGGAAAAAAATTCGATACACACTATCACGAAGCTATAGAAGTAGAAGAGACCGATAAATATGAAGATAACACTGTAATTTCAGAAAAATCAAAGGGATATTTACACGGTAAACGAGTTCTTCGTGTAGCTCAAGTAAAAGTAGCAAAAAAACCATCTTCTTCAAATGAAGAACTAAAAGGAGAAAAATAATCATGACTAGGAAAAAAAGTAATAAAATAATAGGTATAGACTTAGGGACAACAAACTCTTGCGTAGCTATCATGGAAGGCAAAGAGGGTAAAGTAATAGCAAATGCTGAAGGTGGAAGAACAACTCCATCGATAGTTGCTTTTAAAGGGGATGAGCGTTTGGTCGGCATTCCAGCAAAACGACAATCTGTAACAAATTCAGAAAATACAATACCTTCGGCAAAGCGTCTTATAGGCAGAAAATACGACGAAGTTACAGAAGAGATAAAAACACTCCCATACAAAGTAGAGGCTGGCGCAGGAAATAAAGCTGTTATTCGCATTGGCAACAAATTATTAACTCCAGAAGAGATTGGGGCTCAAATACTAGTCAAAATGAAAGAGACTGCCGAACAGTATCTTGGAGAAGAAGTTACAGATGCCATTATCACAGTACCTGCCTACTTCAATGATTCACAAAGACAATCTACAAAAGACGCTGGACGTATAGCTGGATTAAATGTAAAAAGAATAATTAATGAACCAACGGCTGCAGCTTTAGCATACGGCTTTGATAAAAAAGGTCAGGATCAAAAAATCGTCGTCTATGATCTTGGTGGTGGTACATTTGATATATCTGTACTGGAGATCGGTGATGGTGTATTTGAAGTGTTAGCTACAAATGGAGATACGCATTTAGGTGGCGATGACTTCGATGAAGTTATAATAAAATGGATGTTAAGTGAATTCAAAAAAGATAATGGAATAGATTTATCTAAAGATAAGATGGCATTGCAAAGACTTAGAGATGCTGCAGAAAAAGCAAAGATAGAGCTTTCAGGAACTCAAACTACAGAAATCAACCAACCATTTATCACAATGGATGCATCGGGACCTAAACATCTAACATTAACTCTTAGTAGAACAAAATTAGAGAATTTAGTAGAAAATCTAATTAATAAAACAAAAGAACCTTGTTTGAAAGCCCTTAAAGATGCAAATCTAGACAAATCACAAATTAATGAAGTGATATTAGTCGGCGGAATGACTCGTATGCCTGCAGTGCAAGAAAAAGTAAAAGAAATTTTTGGAAGAGAACCGCATAAAGGGGTAAATCCAGACGAAGTTGTTGCAATAGGAGCGGCTATTCAAGGTGGTGTTTTAACTGGAGAAGTTAAAGACGTTTTACTCCTTGATGTAGTGCCTTTGTCTTTAGGTATAGAGACTTTGGGTGGTGTAATGACAAAATTGATAGAGAGAAACACAACAATACCAACTCAAAAAAAACAAGTTTTTTCAACGGCTTCAGACAATCAACCTGCTGTAACTATTCTAGTCTTGCAAGGTGAGCGTGAAATGGCATCGGATAATAAAAAAATAGGTCAATTTGATTTAGCTGATATCCCTCCATCTCCTCGTGGAATGCCACAAATAGAAGTAGCTTTCGACATCGATGTAGATGGCATACTCCATGTCTCTGCTAAAGATAAGCAAACTGGAAAAGAACAAAAAATTCGTATCGAAGCTACATCTGGTTTATCTGAAAAAGATATCAGCAAGGCGATAAAAGATGCTGAAGCTCATGCAGAAGAAGATAAGAAACGGAGAGAAATTGTCGATGTTAAAAATGAGACAGAAGCTTTGATCTTCAGATCCGAAAAATCATTAAAAGATTATGGAGACAAAATACCAGAAGATGTTAAAAAACAAATACAAGACAAAATAAATCAAACAAAAGAAGCTGTAAAAACAGAAGAGATAGAAAAAATAAAAATAGCAAAAGATGAACTTAATACAATAATACAAAAAATTGGTGAATCTATGCAAGGATCTGCCGCAGCAAGTGGACCAACTGAGAGTCAACAAGGACAAAATGTATCTTCAGAAGATATTAAAAAAGGTGGCAAGCAGTCTCAAGGCGACAACATAGAAGAAGCTGAAGTAGAAATAGTAGACGATAAAAAAGAGTAAAAGTCTTAAAAGGGCTTCTTGTGTACAAGTAAACTACACAAGAAGCCCTTTATTTGTTAAGAATGAAATTTTTCAAAATATTATCTTTCATATTGATTACAACAAATTATTGTCATTCTGACGACATGCTTGCAGGACATCATCAACTATTAATTGTTACAACTAATAATTGGGATGAAGAGCAAGGAGAGATACAATTTTATGAAAGGACAAACGATGATTCGATCTGGACTCGTATCGGAACTCCAATGCCAGTTGTGTTAGGAAAAAGAGGGCTCGCTTGGGGTATTGGCTTGCATCCAACAACCATCGAGATGTCTCTCAAGAAAATGGAAGGAGATGCAAAGTCTCCAGCAGGGATTTTTTCTTTAGGGAGTGCGTTTGGTTTTGCCACTAATTCTAAAATGAATCATTTAAAAATTGAGTACCTTCATCTTGATGAATTTATAGAAGCTGTCGATGACCAATTATCTTATCACTACAACCACACTGTGAACAACAAAGAAATAACTATAGATTGGCATAGTTCAGAAAAAATGAGTAAAGAACCGCTTTACGCAATAGGGTTAGTCATCAACCATAACTTTCCAAATCCTAAAGCTGGAATGGGCTCAGCAATTTTTTTTCATATTTGGGAACAAGAACATTTTGGTACAAAAGGTTGTACAGCTATGAGCAGAGAAAATCTGACCACAATTCTATCGTGGTTGAAGCGAGATAAAAATCCAGCTTTAGTGCAGTTACCTCTCTTCAAATACAACGAATTACAGAATGATTGGAGTTTGCCAATTTTGAATTACTGAAAATTCATCCTGTAAACATTCACCATCAAAGGGTCAATTCTCCGAGCTCCTTGGAAATTATATTTCCCACTTTGGAGATTACTAATCATAATCATCGGAAGCTCTGTCACACCGGAGTGGATAAATTCATCATTACCAAGAGAGAGGCCGACATGTGTAATTTGTGTTTTTCCAAAAAAAACTAAATCACCGGGTTGTATATCTTCTTGTTTAACTGACATAAAAAGAGCACATTGAGCCTGGTCCCGGGAATCGCGAGGGAGCAAAAAACCCATCTCTTTAAAAAGCATTTGAACAAATCCAGAACAATCAAACCCATAAGAAGAAGTCCCTCCCCAAGTGTACGGGAGACCTAGAAATTTTTTGCTAAAAGCGATCATCTCTTCAAGCGTTTTAATCTTCGGTGCAAAATCGATATCTCCACGCTGAATCCACCCCTTTTCTCCAGTAACTAGCTCTATTTGAACCCACCTCTCCCCTTTATCAACCGTCTCATTCAATTTTACTTTTGAGCCATAGGGAATTGTCAAAATAGGGGGAAAAGGAGTCGTGTCAGCGACTCGATAAATATGAGCAAAAAGACTTTTCACAGGTCTTAAGTTGTCACTTTTTTCAAAAGACAAATTACTTATAACTTTAGAAGATTGTACCCATCCTTGCACCTCATCCACAGTTTTGATTTTTGACCAATCTGATAACTGTTCTATAACTTCGACAGGAGTGCCGTAGATAACCTGAGAAGTAACCTCAGTATCATCTTCTGGTTGGAGATAAATGTTAACGACTGCTTGATTAAGGGTCAGGCCTGGGGTGAAACGAATGACCCCATATTCAGGCTACTTTAACACAAAAAATTCCAGTAAATTCTTGTCCTACTTTTTTTATCTTGGTTGTAATACTTGCTACGATTTTTTT
>JAHFTJ010000021.1 GCA_023269435.1 Chlamydiota bacterium | reverse complement strand
TATTATTCAAAAAGCCTCGTAATATTAGTTTAATATTACTACGATTTTTAAATAAATTGTTTTTTCAAAATCTCTCATACCTCCTATTTCCTCATTTTGCGTAAGGTGAGCATGTAGTAAAATATTTTTTTTGTTATGTATTGCTTTTTATCGTTGTTTATGTAACCTTAATATATATATGGCATCATTTAAATCTATTATAATTATGTTGATAAAAGCTTTTAAATTTTTAATTTATAGATTACGAAAATTTATCCCAATTGTAGTTGTAATATTTGCTGTATTTTTATTTTATCTTTGCGGTGGTTTTTCACTATTGAATTTAAAAAATATAACCGATGTTCGTAAAGATTTATTAATTTTTGTTGATAATTATCCAATCTATTCAGTATTGATATTTGTTGGTGTATACTCAATTTATACGTTTACGTCGATTCCTGGACTTCTTATTTTAGACTTGATCGCAGGACTTCTTTTTGCACAGCCATATAGTACGTTAATGGTTATTTTATCGTGCACAATTGGTGGTGTCTCTCTTTTTTTGTCATCTAGATGTGCTTTTGGAGATTTTATCGCAAAGAGCAAAAGCAAGATAATCAATAAAATAAATAATGGATTTCAAAAATATAGGACTAGTTACCTTTTATTCCTTAGACTTGTCCCATTTTTCCCCTTCGGCGCTGTTAATATAGCTCTATCATTCTTAAAGATTCCATTGCGCACATTTATTTGGACTACAGCGATAGGAATGTTGCCAATTAGTTTTATATGTACACAGTTAGGATCAGGATTAGGAGATGTCCTTGAACAAGGTGGGGCGATAGAAATTAACTCTATGTTTGATCGTACTATTGTTTTTTCTCTGATTGCAATGTCGTTAATTGCATTATTACCAATTCTTTTTAAAAAAAAGAATGTTGAGTAAACTCGAAATTTATTCTTGATATTTGTGGGGGTTGTTTTGTATCATTGTTGTGATGTTCTCACTTGCAAAAGTAGCTGCCTTACTCGGTGTTCTCACGCCAAAAGATTTAGTTGTTTGTCAATTTGAAATTGACAGCAGACGGATAGGGCACGGAGGTTTGTTCTTTGCCTTGTGTGGAAATAGAGTTTGCGGAGAGGATTTTTTATCTGAAGTTGCGTGCAATGGTGGTGTTGCCGCTATCGTATCGAATGATTATTGCGGTCTAGATTATGGATTGGTTTTGTTAAAAGTCGACAACGTTATAGAGAGTTTGCATCGTTTGGCTAAAGCTGTGTTATTAGAGAGGAGGACACGCATAATTGGCGTGACTGGTTCTGTCGGCAAAACTACGATTAAGGAGTTTATATACCATTTAATATCGCAAAAATATAACGTCTATAAAAATCCAATGAGTTTTAACAGTCAGGTCACATTGCCTATTGTCATATTAAACGCAAAGGGAGATGAAGATTTTATTGTTTTAGAGATGGCGATGAGCAAAAAAGGAGACATTTCTCGTCTTATTGATATTGCGCCTCCCGACATAGTAGTTCTTGGACAGATTACCTATTGTCACGCTGAAAATTTTTCTAATTTAGAAGGTATAGCAGCTAGCAAGTCTGAAATTTTTAATAAAAAAGTTAAATTTTCCGTTATACATGAAGAGAGCGCTAAATTTGATGTCGTATTAAAAGCATGCAAAAGTGATCGTGTAGTTTATCCGAGTAGCTTTCCAATTAAATTACCATTTCACGAAACGCATTTTGTGGAAAATTTCTCTGCAGCATATGAAGTTGCTAAATACTTAGGGGTAAAAGATAAAGAGATTGAATGTATGGTTGATAGTTTTAAAATGAATGATCATCGATTTCAGAAAAAACAAATTAATGGGGTAACTTTTATAGACGACGCATATAACGCAAATCCTGCGTCGTCAATTGCAGCATTTAAAAACCTCCCTAAGCCATCTAAAAATTGTAAGAAAATTGCGGTGTTTGGCGCAATGGGCGAGCTTGGGAAATTTTCTTTGGAGTCTCATAGAATTGTTGGTGAAGTTGCAGTACAAGAAATAGATGAATTATTATGTATAGGTGATGAGTGTGATGTTATGGTTGATATTTTTTGTAAACATGGAAAATTTGCCCGTAAGTTTAAAGGGTACGACGAGTTGAAAAATGCTATGAATAACTCTGCTTGCAATGGAGATGTGGTATTATTAAAAGGTTCTAACTATCATAAGTTGTGGGAGTTTTTACAGTGATACTTATATTAATAAACTTTATTTCGCGTATTGGAATTAAAATTCCTCATGCATTGTATTACTCATCGACTAGAATGGTCCTTGCTGCAACAACAACGTTAGTAATTACAATAATGTTTGGAAAATATTTTATTAAAAAACTCTATGAATTAAAAATAGGGCATACCGTAAGAGTCTCTGACATTCCTATTTTATCTGCCAATTATCAAAAGAGCGGCGATGTCCCTTCAATGGGAGGTATTTTATTTTTGGCGTCGATATTAATTTCTGCTATTCTTTGGTTGGATTTGAAACATTCATTTTCTTTTATTTTAATTTTAACAACTTTGTCTATGGGGATTTTGGGCGGTGTCGATGATTACTTAAAGATTAAAAAAAACAATTCAGTTGGGATTACGTCGCGCAAGAAATTATTTTTTCAAGTTTGTTTATCGTCGTTGTTGGGTCTATACTTATTTTGTCCTTATGTCTCTGAGTTTTTTTATGAGAAGGTCGATGTTATACCCCCATATGCTAAAATGAAAGTGATTTCTGAAATGAAAATAAAGACGTTTACGACTAGCGAATACTCGTCTATATATTTTATCCCATTTTTAAAGAAGCCATTGATACTTAGTGGATTAAGCATAATTATTGCTTTTTTTATTACTATTTTAGTAGTCTCTGGATCTATAAATGCAGTAAATTTAACAGACGGATTAGATGGGTTGGCTAGCGGTCTGGTTTTGCTTGTTGCATTTGTATTGGCTGTTTTTGCATTTGTCTCGAATAATATAATCATATCTCAATATTTAAATATTTTATATATAGAAGGGAGTTCAGAAATAGCAATATATTTATGCGCAACTATGGGAGCTTGCTTAGGATTTTTATGGTTTAATGGATATCCAGCCCAAGTATTTATGGGCGACATTGGATCATTAGCTCTTGGTGGTATTATAGGTGTATCTGCTGTACTCTTAAGAAGGGAGATTTTACTTGCATTAGTTGGAGGGGTGTTTGTAGCTGAAACAATGTCTGTAATTTTACAGGTTATTAGCTTTAAACTAAGGGGAGGAAAACGTATTTTTAATTGTGCGCCACTTCATCATCATTTTGAAATTAGTGGATGGCATGAAGTGAAGGTGGTGATTCGTTTTTGGATGATAGGATTAATATTGGCATTAATAGGTTTAGCCTCACTTAAAATACAGTAGCTGGAGATTTTAATTGAAAGTTTTGGTCATTGGATTAGGTATAAGTGGATGCGCAGTAGTTGAATATTTGCTCGATGATGGAGACGAAGTTGTTGGCGCAGATAAAGTTATTAAAAATCGAAATCTTAATTGCGAGATTGTCTCAGATGCAATCGATTTTGGTATATTTGATTTTGATTTAGTTGTTGTATCGCCAGGCGTTAGACTTGGTCATCGACTTATTTTGAAGGCAATCGCTCACGACATTGAGGTAATTGGTGAAGCTGAGTTAGCGTGTAGAAATATACCAAACATTGTTGTAGGCGTCACAGGAAGTAATGGAAAAAGTACGTGTGTATCTTTAATTGCACACGCGTTGAATTGTTCAGGGATAAATTGCGCTTTACTTGGTAATATTGGAACGCCTTTAATCTCCGATGTTAGACGTTTAAAAAAAAATATTGGAGATATTGTAGTTGCTGAAATCAGCTCATTTCAGCTTGAGACGATGAAGACAAAAGCATTTAAATCTTCTGTAATTCTTAATATTACTTCTGGTCATTTAGATCGTCATGAAACTATGAGTAACTACGCTATTGCTAAAAGAAATATAGGTTATTGTACAAAAAATGATGGCTCATTTTATGTTGGAGAAGATGTACTTCAAAAATATGGAGAATTGTTTTTAGGACTATCCCCTATTGTAACAGAGAGCGCTCCCATTGCTATTTGCAAAGACCTAGGAGTTAGTGAAGAGATGTTTTTTTCTGCATTAACAACTTTCAAAAAATTACCACATCGTTTGCAATTTTTGGGCAATGTGAGGGGTGTTAATTGTTATAACGACAGTAAAGCTACAAATGTTGAGGCTGTCTCTTATGCTGTGAAAGAAATTGGCAAAGATATAGTTCTAATAGCTGGCGGCAGGGATAAAGGGTGTGATTTTTCAGTTTGGAATTCTCTCTTTTATGGTAAGGTAAAAAATATTATTTTAATAGGGGAGTCTAAAAAAATAATTGCCAACTCTTTGAACAATGAAATAGATGTAACTTTCGCTTCAACACTTAAAGAAGCTGTTCAAAAAGGGTTGCAAGTAGCTAAGAAAGGTGATAACTTATTATTTTCACCTGGATGCGCGAGTTTTGATATGTTTGTTAATTTCGAAGATCGCGGTAATCGTTTTATAATGGAGATTGATGATGAGTCGAAGAGAGACTGTATTGATAGCTGTGTTTATTAATATGTGTATTTTGATCCTCCTTTTTCTTGGTGCGCTCAAACCAAAAGATGTTAATGAAATTGTGCAGCAAAAAGTTACTGCATTGGCAGAATCTAAGAAAAAAAATGAATCTATAAATATGAAAGAATCTTCAATTGATCAAGTAGATAATATCTTAAGTCAATACATTAATCATGAAAAATCAGCGGCCGAAGAGAAAAAAAATAAAGAAATTAGCAAGCCTAGCGCACCGCCGCAACCTGAATTACCACCTTCACCAGAGAATAAAAATATAAAAGACGCAAAATATTACATTGTAAAACATGGAGATAATCCGTGGACAATCGCTGTAAAAAATAAAATAAAAGTGGAAGAACTTTTGCGTTTAAATAATTTAGACGAATCAAAAGCGAAAAAGTTAAAACCTGGCGATCAATTGCGTATAAAATGAAGAGTGCTCTTGTTATGTTTGTTTCAATTCTCATGTTATTCTCATTAGGAATAATAATGGTATTTAATACAACATCGGCTGAAATTATAAATAAAATAGATTATGCTGGTGCATCTACATCTATGATAAAGCAAATTTGTTTTGGTTGCATTGGGCTATTAATTTCTTATGTTGTTTATAAAATTGGATATAGAAACATTATTCATTATAGTCCGTATTTATTTTTATTTTTAAATATTTTATTAATTTTTGTTTATGTACCTCACATTGGTATGAAAGTAAATGGCGCTCGCAGATGGATTAATTTATTCGGTCTCTCAATTCAACCATCTGAATTTATGAAATTTATATTGCCGTGTTACTATCTAAATATATTCTCTAAAAGAGATGGAAAATTTAATTTAAAAAATTTTTATATTAGTCAAATACCCATGATGATACCAATTTTTTTAATAATTATTGAACCTGACAATGGAAGTGCTGCTGTTTTATTGGCTACTTTGGTTATTGTTTATTTCTTAACAAGAATCAGAGCTACTTACTGGTTTACACCTATGGTTGCAGTGGCGCTGATAGGTGGATCTATCGCCTTGAATATGCAGTATGTGAAAGATCGTATACATATTTATCTTCACCCAGAAGAAGATCTTTTGGGGAAGGGGCATCAACCATACCAATCAAAAATAGCAGTTGGTAGTGGTGGAATGTTTGGTAGAGGTCTAGGAGAAAGTCTGCAAAAATTAAATTATTTACCTGAAGCAAGAAATGATTATATAGCAGCTGTTTATGCTGAGGAATTGGGATTTTTAGGGATATTATTTCTAATCATTTTATATATGGTAGTGGTGAGTTTAGGATTTAAAATAGCTTGTGCAGCGAGAGATCTGCAAGGTCACTATTTAGCAACTATTTATACTTTTATAATTGCTTTGCAAGCTTTTTTGAATTTAGGGGTAGTTTGTGGTTTGTTGCCGAGCAAGGGGAGTAATCTCCCATTTTTTAGTCAAGGTGGATCATCTTTATTAGCTAATATATTTATGGTATCAATGATACTAAACATTAACATTGAAAGAAAAACCGATAGGGATAATCTATGCCAAAATGTGTTGCAATAGCAACTGGCGGAACAGGTGGTCACATTATTCCAGCACAAGATGTTGGAGATCAGTTAGTTAATACGTGTAAAATAATATTTATAGGCGTTGGACTTTTAAAAAATAATTTTATTAATGGTCTGCATAGAGAGTTATACGACATAGACGGGGCTAATTTCTCAGTTGGAATTTTACAATGTTCACGAAAAATATATAGAGGGTTTCTGCAAGCTAAAAAAATTTTAGTCGATAAAAAGGTCTCTCATGTTATAGGGTTTGGTAGCTATCATACACTGCCTGTTATCTTAGCAGCTATTTACTTAAAAATTCCATATACATTAATAGAACCTAATGTCATGCCAGGTAAAATTAATCGATTTTTTTCAAGATGGGCAAATGAAACTCTAATACATTTCGAGCCAGCTATTCGCTATCTTTCAGGCAATGTAGAGAAAATTTTTTTTAATTTTAAAAGTTTTCCTGAAATTATATCTAAATGTGATGCTAGAGACTATTTCGGATTAGATAGAGAAGTTAATACATTATTAGTCTTTGGTGGTTCTCAAGGAGCTATGGCTATTAATGATATAGTTGTTAAGAGTGCTACATATTTAAAAAATAAGTATCAAATTATTCATTTTACTGGATCGCAATCTAATGTGAAGGCAATGTACAATGAAATTGGAATTCGTAATTTTGTAGATAATTTTTCAAGTGACATAGAAAAAGCCTGGGTTGCATCTGATTTAGCTATATGTAGATCTGGAGCTGGAGCTATTAGGGAGATGTTAATTTATGAAAAACCTGCAATACTAATACCATACCCAAATGCCACTGATGGACATCAAGAAAAAAATGGACGTTTTATTTCAGATGAAATTGGCGGTGGAATATGCATTAACCAGCACGACTTAACTACAGAAGTGTTAATAGAAACAATAAACTCTATTAATTTAAAAGGAATGAGTAGAGCACTATTGTTATATAAAAATAGAGATATGAGAAAAACTATTGTTGAGGCGTTAAACTTATGAGTAGTTATCATTTTATAGGTATCGGTGGTGTTGGCATGAGTGGATTGGCCGATATTTTGTTACAAAAAGGAAATACAGTTAGCGGAAGCGATGTAGTAAATAGTTTTATTACACGGCAGTTAAATAGTAGAGGGGTGAATATTTATTATGAACATAAAGAGGAAAATATTGGCGATTGTGATGTAGTAGTCTACAACACAATGATAGACTTATCAAATCCTGAATTGAGTATCGCTAAAAAAAATGGAAAAGTTGTACTGCATAGATCTGAGTTGCTAAAGCTTTTAATGAATGATAAAAAATCCATTATTGTATGTGGATCTCATGGAAAAACTACTGTTACAGCATTAGCTGCTTATATCCTTGACTTTTGCAATATAGACCCCTCTTATTTAATTGGAGGATTTTCTAAATCTCTTAAATCAAACGGTAAAAATGGTAAAAGTTGTTGGTTTGTAGCAGAGGGCGATGAAAGTGATAGTTCATTTTTAAAAACAAATCCTCATGGGGCAATTGTTACAAATTTTGATTTTGATCATTTAAGTTTTTGGAAAACAAAAGATAGATTAATAGATGGGTTCAAAAAATTTATATCAATGATAGAAAATGAAGATATGTTTTTCTATTATGGTGACGACCCGATTTTGTCTAATTGGAATTTGAACGGAGTATCATTTGGCCTATCAAGCAAATCGTATTTAAGAGCTACAAATATAAAGGATGAAAATGGAAAATCTATTTTTGATATTACATTTGGAGGTAAAGTATACAAAAATTTTATCTTAAATATGATAGGAGAGCATAATGTTATAAATGGGTTGTGCGCTTTTGGACTTGCCATGAGGCTTGGTTGTAATGATGATGAAGTGAAAAAAGCATTAGCATCGTTTTCTGGCGTTCATAGAAGGGTAGAGTTTAAGGGTGAAGTTGGCGGAATTGCAGTCTACGATGATTACGCTCACCATCCAAATGAGGTTAAAGAGATTGTAAATACATTTAATAAAATTGCAGGATCGAGGCGATTGGTAATAATCTTTCAACCGCATAGATATTCAAGAACTTATGATATGCAAGATGAATTTGTAGATGTTCTTAGCAAAATTGATAACTTATTCTTAACTGATATTTATGGAGCTTTTGAAGAAAATATACATAATATATCAATAGATATTTTGCTCAATAAAATACCGAAAGCCAAATACCTGCATATAAATAATTTTGCTATCATTTTAAAAGATTACATAAAACAAAACGATATCATCGTTACCGTTGGCGCTGGCGATGTTACCAAAATTGGTAACGAATTACTTAGTCTATTGCGTAATTCGCAAAGTATTGATTTCTAATTAAAATTCATCTTCTTCTTGAATAAGTCCAAGTGGAATTTGATGTATATCTTTTTCTTTAATAAAGCCATTCTCTTTACAATAATATAGTATCGCTGAACTATTGAATTCGAATATTGAATCAGTAATAGGATCATCAAGATGATTATCGTCTAAGTCATTAATAGTTTCTGCATCTTTAGAAATTGCAATAAGAAATTTTCTTTTATCTTCATTGTCATCAATCTTGTTAAAAATTTCAGTATACCATTTAAGTATATTAGTATAAATAGGCTTGTGTTGTGAATAATAAGCAAAGCTTTCTAAAAAGTACTCTTTTAAAGGATTAAATTTTTTATATGTAGTATACATTTTATCTAAAGAATCTTGTTTAAAACGTCCTTGATAAACATTTTGAAATTTATTTTTTGTTGTATGCATCGTCATGAGAAAGTTGGGTTGTTGTTGATGTTGTTGATGTTGTTGATGATTACGATATTGTTGGGGAATGCCTCCATCTGCTATAGCTTGTATCAATGGAGTTTTATATGCGACGTTTTCGGTATCCTCAGGCTCTTGTGCTGCAATTATATTATTAATTAGCTTGTCATTCTCAGTATAAATGCACATGCCCATATTTTCAATTATTTCTGATCTGCTGTTGCTGTCCTCTGCGCGAAACTTTTTATAAGTGTATTCAACTAAAATTATTGGAATTTCAGCAGCAACTCCATCAACGCAATGATTATGAACGTCTATAATTTTATCTATAATTGGAGCAATTTCTCCTTTAAAATTTTCTATATCGTTTTGTCTATTTTCGTTTCTACCTGCATTAATCTGAGCAAGATGTGACACCATAATGGAGAAGATTATTCCAAGATATCTACATGCAACTTCATCTCTATCTACCTGCATACGTGTATATCTTCGTTGCACATTAAGTAATCCGTTATATTCTTCATTACTTAATTGATCTCTTATATACTCTATACTATTAAGCATAGTTTGTTCATTATGTTCGTCATTGCTAAATACATTATAATGTAATTTTGGATTAAATTTAATTATTGCGTCACTTAAAGAAAATTCATCTTCTTTATTTTTGCAGGCATTAATACCTTGAATTAAGTTATCAATATCTAGTTGGTCTACCACGATATTTATTTGGTTTGCCGCGATCTGGTTTAAGCGTTCCTCTGAAGGTGTAAATATTTTTTTAAAAAATTCACAAATATTATTAAATATTTTTTTAATGAAAAGAGAAATTTTTGTACAAATGTTAGATAATATTGTCGAACAACGAAATGGTTGGCGCTCTTGATTGTTTAATAATGGATTAATCATAATAATGCACTCCTTTATAAGTTAGCTTATAGTATGCTGTATTATTGATTTATTTTCTACAATTAAACTTAATAAAGTTTATTAAATTAAATTCTACTTATAGATAAATAGAATTTAATTTTTTTTCGAATTCATCTACTTTAATTTTATCATTTAATGAGTGATAAAATAAAATAGAATGACGATATAATGTTATTTTTTCCCAAAAAAATGCATTTTCTAACCAATTTTCTTTAAATTTTTCAGACCATTTTAAAGAGCTAGCTAATATAGAATAGAGTGGTGGAAATGAATAATCTATGCTTTTTTCAAAATGACTTAGAGCGTTTGCAATACCATAATTTGCCGCTATATATGCACCCATTAACATAAAGAATGGAGACGTGCAATTTTCATTGCCTTCTTTGCTATGTTTATTTAGTAAATCATTGGCTAATTTATATTCTTTATTTAAAAGTAATTTCCAAATATGAAAAACATCTATCAATTTTTTACTCTCTTTATCTAATTTTAATGTATTTAATTTTTTAAATATTTTAGTTAATTTGCTAGCATCTTTTACAGTTAATTGCAGGTTGATGTGGAAAAATACAGGTCGAAGATCATAAGAAGATGGTGTATGTTTTAATGTTTTTAAATATTGAGATATAGATGGTAAATTTAATTTTGATTTAGTAATTACTGCTAATAAATAATTTATATTTTCTATAAGAAAAGGATTTTCTTCTGTTAATAATATTTCCTTTAATATGAGAGGTTTATTTATCCAAAAAGCTAACTCTATAGCCATATGCTTATACATAGTCTTTAGATCTGGAAATTTTTTTGGTGGTTCTATCATGTATAGTTTTTCGGAATTTTTGTATAAATTGTGTATTAATGCATGAGTCTCCCTGCAACTTAAACGCTGTTGTAAATGTCTTAGAGTAATTAATGCAAAATTATAAACTCCAGCTCGGTCGTTTTTTGCGCTTTCATGAAGACGAAATATTATTCGTTCTTCAATGAGGTTGACTAAAGGGTGATTGCTAAATTTGCGAATTCCCAATTCCAAGCACTTGAACTCTTCTTCAAGGTCGTTTTTAACTTTATACACGAGTGATTTACCAATATATTCCAAAGGTTCTGATGAAGTTTGGTGCAACAATTGAAATTTGTTTAGAGCTTTTTCTAATAGCGACTCCTTTATCTGATCGTTTTCATTAACTTTTGCCATTTCAATCAGCGTAATTCCAGATCGAAAGAGAGCCTCTCTCCCTTCAACCCTCCCTGGAAAAGATTTACTAATGCGTTCGTACTCGTTTAATGCTTCTGTAAAATTTTTCGAACTCAAAAATGCATCTGGAATAGAGAGGCAACCAACAATTGCGTTTTGGCTCCCAACAAGCACTCTAAACGTCTCTATAGTGAATTCCATATCTTGGCATAATAATCCAACATATGTTCCTACGATTGGCAGTGGATCTACATATTCTAAAACTATTTTTCCGTCTACAGATAGACGTAATTTTTGGTCTAATTTTTCTATTTCTATATAATAGAGTTGATCATCATCCAAGTAAGCATCGCTAATGTCACGTACTGACACATGAGATCTATGTAGTATTATTCCTGGATGTTTTTTAGAGCCTAAAAAAATTAGATAACCGCCATCAAGCCCATCTTGTTCTTTTTGATGTGGAATGTTTAGTAAAAACCCAACTCCTTCAGATTCCTTTTTTAAACGTATCAATACCTCTATTTTTTTATTTCCTGAAAATGATTTTTTTGAAATCATAATCATATACCATTGCATTATTTCTGTAGATTGAGTTATCGCAATTAATTTACTTACTAGTATATTCTCTTGCAATTTCCAATCGTCTAAATTGTTTATGTCTAAATTTCCAGCAAATACCCATTCTGGAAGACCGGAATTGTATTTTTCTAAGTCAATTAGTAATTCAGACATATTTGCATAGCGATCTTTTGGATTGTAAGAAAGACACTTTTTTGCAACTTCAGAAAGTTGCATTGGTATATCAAGATAAGGTGCCGCTTCAAACGCCTCTATAAATACCTCAAATTCGCGTAATTTTTTATATTCTTTCACCGTTGTTCTACGAAACGGCATTTTTAGAGTCAATAACTGATATAATATAACGCCTAACGAATAGATATCTGTTGAAACATTAGGCTCTTTTCCATCCATCCTCTCTGGCGACATATAAGATAGCGTTCCTATTACTTTGCCAGGTCTTGTTAAATTTGGGTTTTTATTTTCTGTTATATGAATTTCTTTGAAATTTACTTCACTTTCATTAACATAACCTGCTAAGCCTAAGTCAAATATTAAAACTTGTCCGAAATTACCAATCAGTATATTTTCTGGTTTTATATCACGATGTATAATATTCATTGAATGACAATATGATATTGCTTGACATATGTTATTAAAAATCCGCATAGCAAAATTAATTGAAAAATTATAACTTTTGTCGTTTGATGATACTTTTCGTAAAATCGTTTTTAGTGTCTCTCCTTCAACATATGGCATAACATAGTAGAGCTCGTTATCTGATTGATGAATAGAATAAACCGGAATAATAGATGGGTGATAAAGAGTTGCAGTAATTTTTGCTTCTTTTAAAAATCTACGCTTAATTGTTTCGTGTTTAATTAAGTCGTTACGTATACATTTTATGGCAACTTTTCTGTTGCACAGTTTGTCTATAGCTAAGAATACCTCGCCCATCCCGCCAAGGCCAAGTCGTTTTATAATTTTATATTCGCCTATTTTTTCAGGTATTGCATCATTTTCTCCTTTATTCTCCATATTTAGGATATTACAACAATTTGAAATAATATGCAGATATTTACATTTGTGGTAAAGTATTGTTGTTATGTCTAGAAAAATTGTCTTAACAGGCGACAGACCAACGGGACCTTTACATATAGGTCATTTAGCTGGATCTTTGCAAAAGCGTTTAGAATTGCAAGATAGTTGTGATACATATATAATGATAGCTGATGCTCAAGCAATTCCAGATAATGTTGATGACATTAACAAAATTAGAACAAATATTTTTGAAGTGGCTTGTGACTATCTTGCTGTAGGGCTTTCGCCTGAAAAGTGTTGTATTTTTATTCAATCGACTATACCACAGCTCCCTGAACTTGCAATGTATTATCTTAATTTAGTGACTATCGAACGAATTGGACACAATCCAACAGTGAAACAAGAGGTTAAGTCAAAATCTTTTAAAAATGGTGTTCCAGCTGGGTTTTATTTATATCCATTGTACCAGGTTGCTGATATTACAGCTTTTCAAGCAAATTTTGTCCCTGTAGGTAAAGATCAAACGCCAATGATAGAGTTAACGCGTGATATAGTGCGAAAATTTAATGATACATATAAAACAAACATCCTTATTGAACCACAAGCTATCTATTCTAAATTAAATAAAACATTACCAGGAATAGATGGTCAAAAAATGTCCAAATCGTTAGGTAATGCTATCTATTTATCTGATGAAGAAGATATTGTGATTAAAAAAATTAAAAAAATCAAGAGTGATCCTTTGAAAATAAGCGTTGATGATTGCGGTGATCCAGATAACGTTATAGCATTTACATATTTAGATATATTTGATAAAGATATAGGGGTTGTAAATGATTTAAAAAATCGTTATCGACAAGGTGGTCTACCTGATAGAGTTGTAAAGGATAGATTAATTGAAGTATTATTAAGTTTGTTAAAACCTATACGTGAAAATAGAAAAATCTATCATTCAAATCGTGATCAAATATATGAAATATTAAAATTGGGGACAAATATAGCCATAGAGAAGGCTAAATCTACACTTAATCAAGTTAAATCTGCGATCGGCATAAGTTATTATTAGACTTCTTACGTAACTTAAACTTGAAAATTAAGAATATTTATATTATGATATAGTTATGAATAATAACGTAAGTTTTTTTAGCTGTATCAATAAAAATAATAATTTAAATGTTGATGATAAAAAAATAAATATACTTTGGACGGTTGCAGAGTCATATTTTAATTTTGACGTACAAAGTTATACAATACACAAAAGTTTTGAGATGGACGGCAAGACAATTATACCAATTACAGAAGATGCACTGAAAAAGTTTGCGTTTACTTCTATTTTAAAGATTTTTCTTTATATAGTCGCAACTCCTCTCACTTTAATTATGATAGTTATTAAATTATTATATCGTTATAACAAAAATCTTTCATTACAGAAGATGCCTGTAACGAAAGATTTAAGCGACATTTTAAGCTCGGTTGAAAAAATCGACAAAATTCCTTATGATCAATATGATCAATGCATTTATGCAAATATAATAAATACTAAAAAAATTATTACTATATTTTTACAAAATTCATATGTTTATTTGGGAATCAGACAGCAACCAATTATGGATGCTATCACTAAATTAAATGCAATAATAAATAAAATTTCTTATCCAATCGGAATCCCAAATTTCGGCAACACATGTTTTCTTAGTGCAGCCTTGCAACTTATCTTAACAAATAAAGATTTAGTAGAAAAAATTAAAAATGAAAATGCTCTCCTTGAGAAAAGCAAGGAATACTTGATTAAAAATATTGATAATAACAATGAAAATTTAAAAAAAAATATAAATGATAGTGAAACTTTAGAAGATATTATGAAGATGTGTAGCGAAATGCAATATATGAGTGATAAGTTTAAATTTTCTTTTGAAAATGTTTGTAAACAAAAATCTATAATAGATCCACTAAGAGAATTTGTATTAAAATGTACAGCTTCAAATTGTAATAATACTTTAATAGGAAAATTAACGAAAGCTGTAAAAGAAGCTCTTTTCAAGGCAAAGGTAATAAGTAATTGGACAAGATTGCTCGCTACTTGCAATTGAGTACATACTTGATATGGTTAATCCGTGTATTCCTTTGAATACAATAAGAACTAATGGCACACTCAAGATGGAACAAAAAGGAGAGATTTTATATATAACGCTTCCACTTCAATCAAAGGTATTATCATTTCAAAATATGATTAATGACTTTGCTGCTGATGTACAAATAACTGACAATATCACGTTTACCGATGAAAATTTACAAGAAAAGATCGTTAATAATTATGTTGAAAAACAAATAATTGATAGTGAACCGCCAAAATTTATCAACATTTTTTATAACAGAATTGCTTATGACAAGAATTTTAGTCGTGTGATCAAAAATTCAAATGCTATCGATATAGATAATAAATTAGAGGTAGACTTAAGAAAAATTTTTAATTCAGAAGAAAAAATACTTTATCAGATAGTCTCAGCAGTTGTCCATATAGGCAACAGCGCAGATTGTGGTCATTATGTTTCTGTAGTTAAGAAAAATGAAAAATGGTACATTTGCAACGATTCAAGTGTTAAGATAATATCTAATCCTATTAATGAACTCGCGCACGGTTCTATATTTCTCTTGGAGAGAATAGATAAATAACTGAAAAAATGTGAGTTATTAATTCTAGAGCGCTTGTTTTTTTCTTAATGGTTTGGTATTCTTTTAATAGAAATTTATGAAAGAAATTAAATCATTTTATGTATACACATATGGCTGTCAGATGAATGAACTTGATAGCGCTGTAATGATAGGTCAACTCATGAAACGTGGATTGGTAATGGTTGATAATGAAAATTTAGCAGATCTTTTGATTTTTAATACTTGTTCAGTGCGAGATCTTGCCGAGCGTAAAGTGATGGGTAAGATAGGTCAATTAGGGAGAAAGACAAAGCGCAAACAGATAATAGGGGTTACAGGATGCATGGCTATGTCAAAAAAGGAGACCCTTTTTAGTAAATTGCCTAATATAAGTTTTGTTTTAGGGACGAATAATATAAACGATTTGAACGCTGTTTTAGATGATGTTTTAAACGAAGGCGGCCATGTTATTCATACAGATAAAGATTTTGGTGAGGACATAGATTTTTTATCAGCTCAGAGGGAAGATAAAATAAAAGCATATGTTTCAATTATACGTGGTTGCGACAAGCGATGTACTTATTGTATTGTTCCATACACAAGGGGTAAAGAGGTGTCGCGCCCTCCGCAAGACATTCTTGATGAGGTAGAATACCTTGTAAGATGTGGGTATAAAGAGATAACTCTTTTAGGGCAGAATGTAAATAGCTATGGAAAAGATAGGCCAGAGTGGAATTGCTTATTTCACGATCTCTTGTATCGTCTTGATAAGACAGGGGTAAAGAGGATCCGATTTTTAACCAGTCATCCGGTAGATATTAAAATAGAACTTATAGAGGCTATAAGAGATCTTCCGTCAGTTTGTAAATTTGTTCATTTTCCAATGCAAGGAGGTTCAGATAGAATCTTACGTAAAATGCATCGCATATATACAAAAGAGGAATATCAAGAAAAAGTTGCTCTATTGCGCGAAATAATACCAAATGTTGCTTTGGGGACAGATATAATAGTAGGATTTCCTACCGAAACAGATGAAGAATTTCAAGAGACATATGATATTTTTAAGAAAAATGATTATTCAATTGCTTTTATATATACTTATAGCGCAAGGAAAGGGACGCCTGCTTACAGATGGGAAGATGATGTGCCAGAACAGATTAAAGAAGTTCGTCTTCAGAAATTATTGCAGTTACACAACGATCAATGCATAGAACGTCACAAGAAGATGCTCGGTGAGACAACCAAAGTTTTAATAGAGAGACGAAATAAAAATAATTTTTTGAAAGGGAGAAACGATAAATGGGACAAAGTCGTAATAAATGGTTCAGACTCGCTAATTGGCACTATTCAAGATGTAAAAATTCACACCTTTAATCATCAAACTTTAATTGGTTCATTAATTTAATTCACTATATACACAAAAAAACTCAAAAGTTGGCTTTTGACTTCGCTGGCATCCTCATCTTTTTAAGTCGTCTGCATCGCTCAACTTATTCAAGTTGAGCTGCTTCGACGTCGCTACGCTACTTCAAATA
>JAHFTJ010000020.1 GCA_023269435.1 Chlamydiota bacterium | reverse complement strand
TACAGCGGTCATCGAAGTGAGAATTGACCATTTTTCCACAAGCCCTAGCAAACTCAAGTTTTTTAGAAAAATTACCGGCTATCAATCAGTATTATTTTCAATTTCGAAAGAGGTCTATTATCTACAAATCCTTTTTGTTGATCAAAATGAAAATGACCTGCTTCTACAACCTTATCATTATTTTGTGATTTTAACATTGCATCCTGTTTAAACTTGCTGGCTACCCAACAAAAAAAATGTTTGCAATATGTATATAGTGACTGAGCAACATTTATTAATTTTGATGAAACCTCAGTAAGTGCTAATCTAATTTTAGATGAATAGCTACTATTATGTTGTAATTGTTCCATAACTTATATTGTCACATAAAAATTACATAAACATCAACGTTTTTTCGATTATTAAACATAATGAGATTTATATGATACAATCACATAATTATAAAAAAAATTATTTTAAATGTAATTGTAAACGCAGCTAACAACTCACCTTAGTTTATTTTTCTTGCGTCGATGTTTATTCTTTTCTTTTTTAGAAGTTCCTTTACAAAGGTTGCATGCTTTATTTGAGTTGGAAGATGCAAAAAAATTAATTGTTGATGAAACTGCAAGACCTACAATGCCTGCGCCAACCATCACGGGAGACAAAACCACAAATTTTCCAAAAATAACAGCAATTCCTGAAAAAATTCCAATAATTAGAGGCCAATAATTACCACTCTTTCTAAAATTGATTAAGAAAACCACCAATGCAAACAATACGCATATAGAAATCAAAGGCAATAAAAGTGGCGTATAATCAAAAAAACTCAACCCCATCGCACTTAACAAAGCAGCATATGTTGTCCAACATAACGGACACGTAATAACAGGTATAATAGAGACTAAAATAGCCGGCAACCCTACAAAAACTTTAAACCATTTGTGATTTTTCATTGTATATCCATTAAAAAGATGCTCAAGACAGGACTTGAACCTGCACGGGATTGCTCCCAAGGGATTTTAAGTCCCTTGCGTCTACCACTTCCGCCACCTGAGCTTTTTTGAAAAACAAGTGATCAATTTAAGTTGCAAATCACTTTAATCTTTTTCATCATCTATATTAAATAGATCATTATTATCTAACAATTGTTCTTTTATATCTATATCTTTTTCTTGTTGAAAAACTATTTTTTCTTTTACGGTTAAATTTTCATGCGCTGTAAGATCTTCTAATACTTCAGAAGCTAAAGATAATTCTTCTCTTTTTTTATATTTTTGTAACGATTCAAAAATTAAACTACTTGGAGGTTGCAACAAAGCCATAGATTCCATAGAAAAAGAAGGCGTCTCTTTTTGTTCATCTGATTTGATTTGTGGTTGCTGAGCAATATCAACTGATGTAGCTACATTTATATCTGTGCGTGCACGTTTGGTACGTCTATGTCTTTTCCTTTCAGATTTAGACTGATCTTTTTGCTCTTCTAAGCCATCTTCTGCTGGCTTTACAACTTTTTTCTGTTCTTTTTCAGATTTATCAACTGCAGGCTTGTCTGCTAACTGTTTATCAATTAATGATTTATCAACTTTTACTTGTTGAATAACATCTTTGCCTGCGCCTATTTTTATTGATTTTTCCAATGATGGTTGTTTTATTAAAAGACGATTCTCTCTCACTTCAATAATTTCATAATCATTTGTAGGGAGAAAAAATATCTTTGGGTATTCTTGCGACCGATAAAAAAAAGATCCGCCGAAAGATACTACCTCTACTGCGTCTACTGTATATTCTTCACGCTCTAAGTTTTTGCTATTTTTAATAGAAAGCTTATATCCATCTTTTGCCGAGATAATTGTTTCTATGATTGGTTCTCTTGTAAAATTCACAACTATTTATCCATAAATAAAATTTTTATAATGATTATTCTTATGTTGCTACAATGTAGCGCGCTAAATCGATAACACGTTTCGAGTAACCAAATTCATTATCGTACCACGCTACTATTTTAAAAAAATTTGAATTGAGTTCTATTCCGCATTTTTCATCAAAGACAGAAGACAACTCACATCCATTAAAATCTGTAGAAACAACTGGAGCATCTGTATACCCCAGAATTCCTTTTAATTCACCCTCACTCGCCTCTTTCATTTTTAAACATATCTCATCGTAGCTTGTTGATTTTTTTAAACGTACGGTGAGATCGATTAAAGAGACGTTTGCAACTGGAACACGATATGCGCTCCCAGTTAATTTACCATCTAATTCAGGTATGATTTTACCAACGGCTTTTGCTGCGCCTGTAGACGTTGGGATAATATTTAACATGCAACTCCTACTATAACGCAAATCCTTCGATCTTGTAGCATCAACTGCTGTTTGCGTTGTTGTAGTCGCATGAATAGTAGACATAAGACCTTCAACAATCTCAAAATTTTCATGTAAAACTTTGGCTATCGGCGCTAAACAATTTGTTGTGCAAGATGCATTCGAAATCACATGCTGAACTGTTGAATCGTAATAGTGTTGGTTTACACCCATTACAAACATTGGAACATCGCTTGGTGCAGTAATAATCACTTTATCAGCTCCACCAATAATATGTTGATAAGCTAACTCGCCATTAGTGAATTTGCCAGTCGACTCTATTACGCAATCTACAGAAAATTCTTTATATGGTATATCTTTAGGATTTTTATACGAACAAACTTGATACTGCTTATTACCTACAAAAATAAAATCATCATCACAATGAATTCGTTCATTAAGTGTTCCATGAACACTATCATACTTTAATAAATATGATAATGTTTCTATAGATGCCACATCATTAATAAAAGCTACATCAATGTCAGGATCTTTAATAGCATGCCTAAACACTAGGCGTCCTATCCTGCCAAATCCATTTATTGCAATACGCAAATCATTCTCCTTTTTTTAATTTATGATAACACAAATGTATTCATCATGAAAATAATAAAAAGAGATATGAGTCAAACAAACATCTAATCTACACACTCTATTAGACAGAGCTGAGCTCCATCACCAACTCTCACTTTCGTAAGAACTATGCGTGTATAACCTCCACAACGATTTTTAAATTTAGGGCCAATCTCAGCAAATAACTTTGTTACCACTTTACGATCATCGTTATAAGCTGATGTATCTCCATTCTTTGCTTGTCTAGCCTCTTTAGTGGTGAGCATATTAAAATGTACTCCTAACATTTGAATTGCTCTCCTTCTATTAGTTAAGCTATCTTCTTTTGCTAATGTAATCAAAGGCTCAATTATTTTTTTAAATTCTTTAGCCTTTTCTACAGTTGTGCTTATTTTATCATTAATAATAAATGACTTAGCCATATTTCTCATTAATGCTTTACGATGTGAAGCAGTTCTTCCTAATCTTGTGGAATGGTTTTTATGTCTCATAAATCTTTCGCTCCTCTTGGTATATTATTCAAGCCGTATTAGATAATAACTTTTGCATAACATCTTTAACATTGTCTCGATTTATGCCGTATTTGCTTAAATCCATACCAAGACTTAATTCCATTTCTTCTAATTTTGCTTTAATCTCATTAAGAGATTTTTTCCCAAAGTTTCTAAATCTTAACATATCTTGCTCAGGCATTAAAACTAATTCGGCTATAGTGTCGATATTAGCTTGAGATAAACAATTTGTAGATCTTACTGATAATTCTATTTCGTTAATCTTTAACCCCAACTTATGCAACAAGAGATCCCCACTAATTTCTTCTTCTGAATTTTCTTCATCATATGTAATAGATTGAAATTTCAATTCATCAAATATAGAAAAGTGTAATATTCCTATTTGCATTGCAAAAGATAATGCCTCTTTTGCTGTTATTCTACCATCTGTTTTTATCTCTAACACTAACCTATCCATGTCTGTATCGCCACCAACTCGGCAACTTTCAACAAAATAATTAGCTAATCTAATAGGAGAAAAACAAGCATCTATAAAAATTTCATCTTTTGCTTTATTAGGTAACTCTATCCTCTCTGATGGTAAATACCCCCTCCCTATTCCAATGCGAAATGAAATTTTCTTATTTAATGGTTTTGTTACTGTAAACACTATCATTTTACTATTAATAACTTCATATTCTGAGCCAGCTAACAATTCACCAATAGTAACATTGTAACTACCCTTGTTTTCTTCCAACATGCTATCTGTAATTTCTAAATTATTTGATACTGTTTTAACATTTCTAGATTGGTGCTCCGTATCGCTCGGTAATTTTCTAATTAATGCACCTTTCAAATTCAAAATTATATGTGTCATATCTTGAACAATACCTTCAATAGACATATACTCATGAGGTACACCTTCAATTGTAACAGATAAAATTGCAGGAGCCTCCAAAGAGGTCAACAATATTCTTCTGAGCGCATTTCCAAGCGTATGTCCAAATCCTTTTTCAAATGGTTGCGCAATAATGCGACAAACATCATTAGAATTTTTAGGCTCTTCTACATATATTTTACTAGGTAATTCAAATTTACCATATCTTATTGACATATTTTATCTCTCCTCAAAAGAACTGTAATATTTATACTCTTCTTCTTTTACGTGGTCGGCAACCATTATGCGGTATCGGTGTAGTATCACGTATCACAGTTACTGTCAATCCGCTACTAGCAAGGCCTCTAACAGCAGATTCCCTCCCTGCGCCAGGACCATTAAGCTTAACCTCAACTTCTTTCATTCCCATGTTTACAACTGTTTTAGCTACATCTTTAGCTGCTACTGTAGCAGCGAATCCAGAAGATTTACGAGATCCTGAAAACTTAACCTTACCAGCTGATGCCCACGCAATTACCTTGCCAGAGGTATCTGTTATAGTAATTATTGTATTATTAAATGTAGCTTTTACATAAGCTATTCCATTAGAAACATGTCTTTTCTTTTTTATTTTGACGGGTTTCTTTTTCATTACATTTTGCGCATTTTGCGTTTTTTCCTTGCTCACAACCTATAACTCCAATTATTTTTTCTTACCAGCTACTGTCTTTCTTTTACCTTTTCTTGTGCGGGCATTCGTTCTGGTTCTTTGCCCACGCACTGGCAATCCAATTTTATGCCGTAGCCCTCTATAGCAATTAATTGATATCAATCTTTTTATATTTCCCTGAACTTCTCTTCGTAAATCACCTTCCACTACATATGTCGATTGAATATGAGAAGTCAATTGAGCGCTTTGAGCTTCTGTAAGCTCTTCTGATCGCATATCTGGACTAAGATTCAAAAATCGAAGAATTTCTTGTGATCTTTTGAGCCCCACTCCATATATATATGTCAATGATATCTCCAATCTTTTCTTATTTGGTATGTCGACCCCAACAATCCTAGGCATAATTCTCCATTTTTGTTAAATTTTAAAGTTTTATTTCGCCCTTTTTCTAGTCATAAAACCGTCGTATTTTTTCATCAAAAGATGAGACTCTATTTGTTTAGTTGTATCTAAAACTACACCTACTAAAATCAAAAGCGACGTTCCACCAAAAAAATGACTAATAACTTGATCTACACTCAACATACGACTAACCAACATTGGCAAAATTGCAATCATCGCTAAAAATATCGCCCCAACAAAAGTAATACGATTCATACATGATTCTAAATACTCTGCTGTCGGCTTTCCTTGTCTAACTCCTGGAATAAATGCCCCATTTTTTTTCATATCTGATGATATTTGATCAGGATGAAACTGAGTTGCAGTCCAAAAGTAAGTAAAAAATACGATTAGCAACACATACGAAAGAGTATAAAACCAACTTCCAGGTGAAAGCAAAGATATTATACCTCCGATCATATTATTTCCACCTAAAAACTGAGCTATTGTAGCAGGAAACATCAAAATAGATGAAGCAAAAATAACAGGTATCACACCAGCATAGTTAATTTTTAAAGGAATGTGCGCATCGTTAGATTGTGATTCGTTATTGCCAGATGTTCTTCTAGCATACTGCAGAGGAACTTTTCTAACCCCTTGAATCACCAAAATAGTACCAACAATAATTGCAACAAAAACTGCAGCCAACACCAACAATGACGAAAAAGTTAATTGTCCACTCTCTTGAGAGTCTAAATTTAATTGCTTTATAATAGTTCCTATAGTAGATGGTAATGAAGCTACAATGCCAATAGTAATAATTAAACTTATACCGTTACCAATTCCGCTAGTAGTTATTTGTTCTCCAATCCACATCAAAAACATAGTCCCAGTAGTCATTGTAAAAATTACCAATAAGAAAAATAACCAAGGGACTCCAAATAATTGCACAGAAAATATATGGTAAAAAATCATTCCAGGAGAAGCGTAATTCATGGAGATCGCCTGTTTTGCAAAAATCCAAGATTGAAAAACGGCTAATACAAGTGTTAAAATTCTAACCCATTTACCCATTTTTCGTTTCCCATGATCGCTATTTTCTTTAACTTCTCTTTGTAATGATGATGATAAAGCCATTAACAATTGCATTATTATAGAAGCAGAAATATATGGCATAACACCAAGTGCTATAAGAGTCATTTTAGCAAAAGCTCCGCCTGTAAAAATATCCATAAGTTGGAATAAATTTTGACCACCACCTGTTGAAAATTTAAATACTTTTACAACTTCATCGCCATTTATACCTGGCACTGGAATGTAAGCGCCGATTCTACACACCAATATCATCAAAAGAGTAAACAAAATCTTACTCTTTAATTCAGGAACTGAAAATATTTTTTTAAAAACTTGTATCATTTAATTAAATTAATCGATCCTTTAGAATTTTCCACTTTTCTTTTAGCTGATTCTGAAATCGCATTTACTTCCAAACAAAGAGATTTGCTAAGCTCCCCATTTCCAAGGATTTTTATTGTACATTTACTTTTATTGGATATCAAATGTTTTTCTCTTAATGTTGCAACATTTACTATTTCGTTATTGTTAAATAATTTATCTAAAACACCTACATTAATAGCAAAAACATCACTTTTAAACATCCCGTTTGAAAAACCTTTAATCGGTATTTTACGATAAAGAGGAAGCTGCCCACCCTCAGCACCATGACGTCTCTTATAGCCGGATCTAGCTTTAGCTCCTTTCATGCCACGCCCACAAGTTTTTCCCTTGCCGCTGCCAATTCCCCTTCCCACCCGTTTTGTTTTACGATTGGACTTTTTGTTCCCACGTATAAATGATGATAATTCGATCATAACTTTCCTCTAAATGCTAATGCAGTTGCTTTGTTTTGTAATTGTGACAACGCTTCAAATGTAGCTCTCACTTGATTGCTTGGATTTGTTCTTCCTAAATTCTTAGCTACTACGTCTTTTACCCCAGCTATCTCCAAAATACTACGAACATGTGAACCAGCTATTACCCCAGTTCCTTTTTTTGCAGTTTTAATCAAAACATGCGCACCATCATAAATAGCCTCTACATCATGAGGTATTGTATCGCCTTCTAACTCAAAAAAGACTAACGACTTTTTACCGTCTTGCAAGGCTTTACGGATAGCATCTGTAACTTCATTTGCTTTGCCAAAACCCATTCCAACTTTACCCTTACCATCTCCAACTATAACTAAAGCAGAGAAACTAAACCGTCTCCCCCCTTTTACTACCTTGGAACATCTATTGATAAAAAGCACTTTCTCTTGAAGGTCTGACTCTGCAGAGTGCTCTTTTACTTTATCTCTTTTATTGTCTGCCATTACTTTTCCTAATCACTAAAATTTCAATCCACCATCACGTGCACCAAGTGCAAGCGCAGCTATTCTCCCATGAAATTTATATTTACCACGATCGAATACAACTACATCGATATTTTTATTTTTTGCAAGAAGCGCTAATTTCTTACCAACTTCATTTGCTATCTCTTTTGGAGATATTACATCTTTTATCTCTTTATCACAAGAACTCGCAGCAACAAGTGTTTTATGTCCAATATCATCTATAATTTGTGCATAAATATGTTTTGCAGAACGAAAAACAGAGAGTCTAAGTTTGCAAGATTTTTTAATCACTGAACGAACGCGATATTCTCTACTCTCTCTTTTTCTAATTATCTCTCTTTGTTCATTATACATTATTAACCCTCAATCACTTTGCCGTTTTTTTGCCGGCTTTTTTCCTAACAACTTCACCCTGATATCGTATGCCCTTACCTTTATAAGGTTCTGGTGGTTTTTTAGATCTAACTGTAGCAGCAAACTGACCAACTAACCATTTATCTATTCCTGAAATAACAATTAAAGTATTTTTTTCCACCTTGATTTGCAAATTATCAGGAATATTTATTATTACAAGATGAGAAAATCCCAAACTCAAATCAAGAGTCTTACCATTAATTAATGCTTTAAAGCCAACCCCTACAAGTTCCAATTTTTTTTCAAATCCATTAGTAACACCTAAAACAGCGTTAGCTATACGACTTCTATCTAGGCCCAAAAAAGATGAACTCTCACAAGTTCCTACTGTTTTAATAAATAATTTTTTATCTTCAATATTTACATCAACACCATCTGTTAACGCAACCACCAAAGATCCTTTTGGCCCTTTAACTGATAATTTTCTATCAATTAACTGGACATCAACTCCTGTTTGTATAACCACCGGTTGCTTTGCTAATCTAGACATTTATTTTACCTTTAAATTAAACTTGTTGTTTTTTCGTACAACCTACCATATAGAGCAAATGAGTTCTCCACCAACCTTCTCTTCCTTGGCTTTTTTACCGCTAATCATACCTTTTGACGTTGATACAACAGATATACCTAGTCCTCTACGAAAAATAGGAACATCAAACCATTTTGAATATTTACGTCTTCCTGGCTTTGACAATCGTTTAAGATTAGTAATAACGCTCTCTCTCTCTCTGTCGTACCTTAAAAAAACACGAATCTTTCTCAATTCATCATTTGTTAAAAAATTAAAAATAAACCCAGATTCTTCAAATACCGACAAAATTGAAAGATTTATTTTACTAAAATTTACATCAACATATCTATGTTTACACAATATAGCATTTCTAATTCTAGTAAGCATATCGGCAATAGGATCACTTAACATTGAGACAACCTCGCATATTTTTTAATTCTTTTTTCATACTTTTACATTAGATAATTTAACAAATGGAAGATTCAATAATTCCAACAACTCTATGCACTCTGCATCTGTTTGTGCAGACGTTACAAAAGTAATATTCATACCTTGAGAACACTTCATTTTATCTAAGTCTATTTCAGGAAATATAGTCTGATCTTTAATACCAAGAGAATAATTTCCTCTACCATCACATTTTCTCTTAAAACCTCTGAAATCAGGAATGCTAGGAACGCAAATATTTGTAAAACGATACATAAAATCATACATACGATCGCCCCTCAAAGTAACTTTTGCCCCAATTACCTGGCCTTCTCTCAATTTAAAATTGGAAATAGAGTCTTTAGCTTTTGTAGGGACGGCAAGCTGTCCAGCAATCAGTTTTAAATCATTAAAACAATATTCTAAATGCTGTTTATCTTGAGAAGCTTTTGCTAATCCCATGCTAATCATTATTTTAATAACTTTTGGAGTCTGCATTACATTTTTATATTTAAATTTTTCTTGTAATGCTTTTTTAACTACTTCGTTGTAGTGCCCCTTAAGTGGAGTTTTTTTCATAAATTTATTACCTCACACTCCGAATTACTTTTGTGTCGCCATTTTTTGTCTTATAATAAATTTCTTTTTTATTATCTTCAGAAAATCTAACACGCATTTTATATCCAACTCCACCAGCACAATATCTAACATTAGATATATCGATAGGAGCTTCAAACTCTATGATAGATCCACCTTTTTTGGTTTTTTCTTGCCCCTTCTCTTTTTGGTGCTTCTTTCTTATGTTAATACCTTTAATAACAATATGGTCTCCATCAATAGAAAGAACAGAGCCTTCTTTTCCCTTGTCATTACCTGCAATAATTATTACAGGATCTCCTTTTTTTAATCTCATATTACTTACCTTCTATACTCTATTTATTTAGATCTTAGATAACCTCAGGAGCTAAAGAGACTATTTTCATAAAACCTCTCTCGCGTAATTCTCTAGCAACAGGACCAAATATACGCGTTCCTAATGGATTCTCCAACTTGTCATCTAATATCACACAGCTATTAACATGAAAACTAAGATAAGAACCGTCGTCTCTTTTAATTCTATGTCTAGTACGTACTATAACAGCTTTAACTACAGAGCCTTTTTTTACACTAGCCTTAGGTATAGATTCTTTTACAGAACATACAATTATATCCCCAACGTAGGCATATCTTCTTTTAGAGCCTTTTAAAACTCTAATACATCTAACTCTTTTCGCTCCAGTATTATCTGCTACTTCTAAATCAGACTCTTCTTGAATCATATTACCCTTCCAATGATTTGTTTTGATCTACAGGTTCGCTAGCAATTCTCCATCTTTTCAATTTTGAAATTGGTCTAGTTTCAATAATTTTAACATTATCGCCAATTTTATACTCTCCATCGGCAGCATGAGCATAAAACTTCTTGCTCATCCAAATAACTTTACCATATTTTTTATGTCGAATTCTTGTAGAGACAGTAACAACAACAGTTTTATCCATTTTATTCGACGTAATTTTACCAATATAACTTTTTCGTTTATTTGAATTTTCCATATTACTAACCTTGATTTTGTCGAATTAATGTATGTGCACGAGCAATTTGCTTACGCAATATTTTAAATTTATGAGGATGCTCACATTTTTTATGTAAACTCATCACTACTCTCTTTTTAAATAAATCTTCTTTGCAATTGTCGACAAAATCAAGCAATTGCCTAGATGTTAATGTTTTCATTTCACTAAATTTCATAATTTATCCCTTGACATGATCCAAACGCTCTACAAATCTTGTCCGTATACTTAATTTGCCTGATGCTAATGCAAGCGCCCTTTGAGCTTGCTCTCTTGGAACATTCCCAACTTCAAATAAAACTCTACCTGGTCTAATTATAGCTGAATAATGATCAACAGCACCTTTACCTTTACCCATACGAACTTCAGCTGGTTTCTTAGTTATTGGTTTATCGGGAAATATTCGTATCCAAACCTTACCTTTTCTACTAAAATGCCTATTTATGGCAATTCTACACGCTTCTATTTGCACAGCTTTAATAGAGCCACGCTCTAAAGCTTGCATTCCATAATCACCGAAGCTAACAAAATTTCCACGTTTACTTAAGCCTGTACGCTTACCTTTTTGTTGTTTTCGAAACGTTGATCGTTTAGGCATTAATGCCATACATCACCCCTGCTATTTTTAACATTTTTGCAATAATAATTAATACAACTATTGCCCAATTGCACGTTCAATAAATTCACCAAGCGTTATCCACACTTTCACTCCAATACTTCCATATGAAGTTCTAGCTGTAGCAGCACTATAGTCTATATCATATCTCAAAGTTTGCAAAGGAATTTTACCATCTTTGTACCATTCTTTTCGCGCTATTTCAGCACCACCAATTCTTCCGCCGCATTGTACTTTTATACCAACTGCACCAGCATCCATAGCATTTTGCATAGACTTTTTCAAAACTCTTCTAAAAGATACTCTGCGTCCTAATTGAGCTGCTATTGATTGAGCAACTAAAGATGCATTGAGATCTGGTCTTTTAATCTCTTCAACTTCTATCCACACTTCTTTATTTATTAATTTGTTTAATTTTTCTTTTAAAAGATCTATTTCAACGCCTTTTTTACCGATAACAAGCCCAGGTCTAGCTGTACAAATTGTAACCTCAATTTTATCACCTATTCTTCTTATAACAAAACTAGCGCTACCTGCACACGACGGTTGTTTTTTCAAAAAATTACGAATTAATACATCTTCTACTAACTGCTTTCCAAATGTTTGTTTGGTAGCATACCAATTCGATTCCCATTTTTTTCTAATCGCTAATCTTAATCCAATAGGATTCGCTTTTTGACCCATTATCTTTCCTTCTTTTCTTTAAAGCCTACATTAAACATATCAACTGTAAAGGTTATTTAATAATATCAAGTACAATAAAAAAATGACTAGTCTTTTTCAATATTGGAGCTCTTCTCCCTTTACTTCTAGCCCATGCTCTCTCATATTGAGGGCCTTGATCTATTCTAAGTTCAGAGATATAAAGATCATCTCTAGATAAAGAATCATTATGCTCTGAGTTCTCTGCATTAGCAACAGCGCTCATCAATACTTTTTTAAGTATCGGTGCAGACTTACAATTAAAACAAGTTAATTGAAGTAGCGCATTTGCTACAGATTTTCCACGTATCAAATCCCCCATCCATCTAGCTTTCTGAGGACTGACCCTTATATACTTGGTTGTTGCACTAAACATTGATTAAATATTTCCTCAATTATTTTTATTTTTTAGCAGTTGTTGATGGTTTTTTATAAATTCTAGTGTGCGAAAACTCGCCTAATTTATGTCCAACCATATTTTCGTTAACAAAAACTAATATAAATTTTTTTCCATTGTGCACTTCAAATTGCATTCCTATCATATCTGGAGTGATCATAGATCTACGCGACCAAGTTTTAATTGGCGATTTACTTCCGCTATTTTTTATTTCAACAATTTTTGCTGCTAATTGTGGATCCACATAAGGACCTTTTCTTAATGATCTTGGCATGTCTTACTCAGTTTTAAATGATTACTTTCTACGATCTTTAACAATCAATCTTTTGCTTTTCTTTTTACATCTAGTTTTAAATCCTTTTGCAGGAATTCCGGTTGGAGAACAAGGGTGATTGCCTTTTCCTTTACCTTCACCACCACCCATAGGATGATCTACTGGGTTACGAGCTGTAGCTCTAGAGAGGGGTCTTTTGCCAAGCCATCTATTTCTTCCGGCTTTGCTTATTACTCGTAAATTATTCTCTGCATTTGAGAGTACGCCTAAAGTAGCACGACAACTATCTTTAACCATGCGTACTTCTCCAGATGGCATCTTAAGAGTTACATACCCACCGCTTCTAGCCATTAATTGCGCACTAGATCCAGCGGAACGGACCATCTGAGCTCCTCTTCCAGGGTACAACTCTATATTGTGTACAACAGAACCTATTGGCATCTTCAACATTGGCAAAGCATTTCCAACTTTAAAAGGAGCGTCATCTCCAGATAAAATCATAGTGCCAACTTTTATGTCTTTAGGAGCTAAAATATAACATTTTTCACCATCTCTATAAGCAACAAGTGCAATGTGTGCAGATCTATTTGGATCATATTCTACAGAGACAACTTTAGCTGGTATATTGTCTTTAGTTCGCTTAAAATCTATAATTCTATAACATCTCTTATGCGATCCACCTCTGTGACGAGATGTAATATGCCCTTGATTATTACGGCCGCTAGATTTTTTATGCAATTGTGTTAACGACTTTAGCGGAGAACTTTTTTTAACTGTAAGCTCATCACTGCTAGGTAACACCAATTGCCTTTGTCCAGGCGTCATAGGTTTATATTTTTTTACCATTTCAATTATCCAATTTTATTAAAATTAATCACACTTCAAAGTCTATCTCTTCTCCAGCACGCAATGTAACGATAGCCTTTTTCTTTCTAGTAGTATATCCTATTTCTTTACGACCTTTCATCCTCTTTTTTTTGCTAGGGAGAAAAATAATATTCACTTTTTCAACATGAATATTTTGATCCTTATACATCTCTTCGACAGCCTTCTTCACTTCTATCTTATTAGCTGAAGGAAAAATCAAAAAAGTATACTTAACATTCTTACACTTCTCTACACAACGATTGCTCGAATTATCAACCAAACCCTCCAACATCTTGGATTTTTCAGTAACATACAGAGACTTTAACACAAAACTGCGCATTCTAATTGTCATTTACCCTCTCAATATCCCTTCTAATTCTTCTACAGCAGAATCTAATACAAATATTTTTTTATTAACTAAAATATCGTACCCATTTATATTTTTCATAAGCAAGAATGAAACGTTAGGGAGATTTCTCAAACTCAACTTAAAATTAATAAGTTCAGAACTTTCTCCAAATTTTCCACAACAAATCATTCTTTTTGCACACTCCCCAACAGAATTAAAAAGTTGACTAGCACTTTTAGTTCTTGGTTCAGGGAAATATTTATCAAAATTTGTATCCAATAAAACTAAATTACCCTCTTTCATTCTCTCAATAATAAGAGAGCGTATAGCAGTATGGCGCTCTTTTCTATTTATTCGTACATGTTGATCAAATTTAGGTTTAGGACCAAATACAACTCCACCACCTTTATATTGCGGTGCGCCCAAAAACCCCTGTCTAGCTTTACCTGTACCTTTTTGACGATGTGGTTTTTGATGTGAATGGTGAGACTCACCTCTCCCCTTAGAATTCGCAGACCATTGTCTAGCATTGTTGCGCATTGCGACAATATAACTTTTAATCAATTGATTATTAATTTTTTGCTCATCACCGTAGTCAATTTCAATTTCTCCGATTTCGTTTCCACATAAATCGTATTTTTTACATTTTGCTTTGGCCATTCTACTTCACTCTATTTAATTTTTTAATTGCCTTGCGAATATACACAACTCCACCATTCGCTCCCGGCACTGCGCCTTTTACTACTAAAGCATTTAATTCAGGTTTTACACAAATAACTTGCAAACTTTCACAAGTTACCCTTTCATTACCCATTTGACCGGCGCCTTTTTTATTTTTTTGTACACGACCGTGAGAAGTTAAAGAACCAGTAGAACCCATATGCCTCACAATAGGGCCAGATCCATGTGATTCAGGCTTTCTAGCTACACCAAATCTTTTTATTACCCCTTGGTAACCTTTACCCTTGCTGGTGCCGCACACATCAACAAACTCAATGTCTGAAAAAAACTCAACTGTTATTTCCTTTCCAATTTCAAACGATTCTAAACTATCCAATCTAGATTCACTCATAACTCGACAAGGAGAAATTTTATTTTTTTCAAAGTGCCCCAAAATAGGCTTTGTAATCCTATTCGTATGGTTTTCAGCAACCTTAAATGCTGCCAACTGAATACCATTATATTCATCAATTTCAATAGTTTTTATCTGAGATACAATGTTAGGTTCAATTTCTATAACAGTACAAGGGATAACTTTTCCTCTCTTTTTATCAAAAAGACGAGTCATTCCACGTTTTTTTCCAATTAAGGTAAGAGACATACTAATTTCCTAAATTATCACCTCAATCTATTCGATATCGGCTTTACTACAATTTCACTTCACACTAAAGAGTCAAAGGGCGAAGAACTCAAACATCAGATCTTAACCCCTTTTAGATAAAGATTTGATAACTCATGCGAGAGATACTACCAAACTTATCATTTTTTACACAAACAAATTCAGAAAAAAAAACATAATATTAAAGTTATACATTAAAGTTGCGTAAAGTTACGCAACTTTTAGTGGCTATCATTCTAAACTGCATCGAAATTTGATAATTTCTACATGCGGCTTCCATCTTATAACGTTTATAGTGCGACACAAATACAACGCATCCTATCAAACTAATTAAAAAAAATACAACTATCCACTCTCTAATAAAGAGCTCATTTTTATTCATGCTATTTTCTGTTTATTTTGATTTTCTAATAAAATATGGTTCTTTTCATTTTCAAAATATTCTTTTACAAAAGTATTAACTATAAAAGCAGTTAAACAAAAACCTGGCAATATCGCCGATGCAATAAATGGAGCAGCAGACAATGAAAATACTATAACCAATAGACCAAAACCATGCATTACAGCGCCAGTAACTTCAACGGCTAATTTACTTAATCGTTCCTTTTTACTTAATCGTTCCTTTCTCTCCAAGCCATTACATTTAAAGCCTTTTGCACTAATAACCCAAATTTGTCGTATTTCTACTATGAATTTACATCCATCTTTAACAATTCGGAATGCACAATTAATATTACTACTAAATAATACCAATCCCAATTTTACAAAATCTAACGCAATTTCAGCAACTTTCGCAGCAGTTGACAATAATTTCTCTCCACACTTACGTCTATCAGTAGAATACAAACCATATGCTTCTACAGCATCACTAATAACAGCAGGAAGTTTAATCCACGGAGCTGGAGCGAAACAAGCTCTGGCAGCGCTTGCAAATTTATTTGCAAATGCACAGCTAACTATTTCAAGGATAGTCCCATAATTTTTAGACATTGCTACAGCGTTTTCCTTGTCAAAAAAACATTTTCTCAAAGCATTTCCAATAATTTCTGTATTTGTATTTGTTGTAATCATTTCAACCTCTCTTTTTTTATAAGTTTTAATCTATCATGTTCTTGTTTTTTTTGTTCCGCAAATGCATATTCAGATAGCGTCAAAATCACTTGCACAACTGCTATAAAAAATGTATACTGCGATAATAATATTCCAACTAAACCTAACGTACACATTACAAGTGTAATAATATTATTGCCAAAATTAAACCCATTTTTAGAAATAATTTTTTTACTAAGTGAATCAGTATTTTGTTGTTGTTTTTTAAAACAAAATTTATAGACATTGGTTATAATATCATTACAAGTAAAAATTAAAACACACCAAACTCCAAAACCTGTAGATAAATTTATCACTCTTTGTATTTTCATGTGTTTAAAAAAACTTATTGTTTTAGATGCTCCATCTCCAATATAAGCAAAATCTGAAGCAATATTGCGAAATTTAGTTATTTTACTAATCGATTTTTCATTTTCTTTAAAAATATGTGATATAGTTTTTGTAATAGAATTAACCAACGTTGGTATTCCAAATGCATTCTCAACAATACTCAATTTATTTATTATTTTATGAAGCGGACTCCACTTGCATACTCCTTCTTTAAGAAGGGATATAATCTCATGAGGTCTTTCGCTAGACCACGTTCCAATTGCACTTGCTACTATCATACAATCCTCTAATCTTTATATACGGTAGTATATTAACTTAAAGAA
>JAHFTJ010000019.1 GCA_023269435.1 Chlamydiota bacterium | reverse complement strand
AAATCGTAGCAAGTATTACAACCAAGATAAAAAAAGTAGGACAAGAATTTACTGGAATTTTTTGTGTTAAAGTAGCCTGAATATGGGGTCATTCGTTTCACCCCAGGTCAGGCCTGGGGTGAAACGAATGAGAGGTCAGGGTCAGGCCTGACAGTATGACATTTCTTACATGAAACTGGCGTTAAATTAGAATAACAATAATTTTGATTTTGATTTATTATGGCGGTCATTTTGTTTTCTTTGGTTATTTATGTGTAAATTATATATCTTATATCTTAATAATATAATTAATTTGAAATTAAGTCAAATGATATTTTGAAGCGGAAAGGTGGAATTAAACAAAGAAGGGAGATGATGAAAAATGGTAATATTTTTAAGTAATTGAAGATAAAAGAGTTATGTATTTCGAATGCAATTAATTAAACGGTCATGATTTCTATCTCTTTATCTTTTAAAAGCTTATCTGATTGAGTGCAAAATTGGTCTGTCAAATCTTGTATTTTTTTTTCGTGGCTTTTAAGTTCATCTTTTGTGATTTCGCCATCAGATTGTTGTTGTCGGATAAGTTCGTTGCTTTTTCGGCGAATTTCCCTCAATACAACCTTAGCTTCTTCTGTTTTTTGACTCGCTTCTTTTGCAATTTTCTTGCGTAAAGCCTCATCTAATGGAGGAATTGGAACACGTATAGAAGTTTTTTCTTGTATAGGATTTAAATTAAATGGTGATTGTAATATAGCTTTAGTTATTTGTGCAATTATAGATATATCAAATGGAGTTACAATTAATTGCCTCTCTTTTACAGAGAGAGTAGCCAACGATTTCAATGGTGCCATTGAACCATACGCTTCTATTTTAATATCGTCTAACATATTAGGATTTAAACGAGATGTACGAAGTGTTTTATATGAATCTTTCAAATGTTCTATAGCTTTTTGCATCTTTGACTTTGTCTCATCTAAAACACTCATTTGATTACTCCGCTTTTTTTGTTATTAATGTTCCGCCGTGTTGGTGTATGATAGCATTCATAATATCTTTTTTAGAAAAAAGATTAACGACTCTTATATCTAAATTGTTATCTCTACAAAGAGCAATAGCAGTGGCGTCCATAACTTGCAATCCTAATTTTAGAGCCTCTTCATAAGTAAGATGATCAAATTTAACAGCCGTCAGATCTTTAATCGGATCTTTATCGTAGACCCCATCAACTTTTGTTAATTTAATCAATACATCTGCCCCTATTTCACAACCACGTAAAGCCGCCGCTGTATCTGTTGTAAAATAAGGATTTCCAGTGCCACCAACAAAAATTACTATAGTGTCATCTTCGAGCAATAACTTTGTCTCCTGCCAATTATATTGTTGTATAATTCCATCAAAGTTACGTGAAGACATAACGCGCGCTTTTACACCCATCGAAATGAAAACTTGATGGAGGGCTAACCCGTTAATACAAGTTGCTAATATGCCAATATTGTCTGCTGGAGTACGTTCAAAACCAAATTCCAAGGCACTTTGACCACGAAAAATATTTCCACCGCCTATAACAACACCAACTTCAATGCCACTTTTTCTTATATCCCAAAGGATTTGACATATAAATTCACAAATTTTGTAGTCAAAACCACATCTACCGTCTCCAAGGAGAGCTTCGCCGGAGAGTTTTACGAGAACTCTTTTATAAGGTTTTAGCAACATAATTCACGTTAATTACTACCTATACACCATCTAATAAATTTAGATATATGCAAATCTTTTTTAATTTCTTGTGAACGACGTTTTACTAAGTCTGAAATAGTGATCGATTGATCTTTAATATATTTTTGATTTAACAAACACGCTTGATTGTAAAAAGCCTTTATTTTTCCTTGTACAATTTTTTTAGATACAACATCGTTTAACCCCTCTTGAAGTTGAGCAATAGCAATTTCTTCCTCTTTTGCTTTCAAATCAATTGGGACATCTTCTTCTCTTAGAAAATCTGGAGCTTCTGCAACAATATGCATAGCTATATCTTTTGCAAAATCACATTGATCACTTGCCCCTGTTATTTCTACTAAAGAGAGAACTTTACCATTCATATGTAAATAGATTCCTAAAGAAGTATTTGCATTTTTACTAATATAAAGAATTTTTGAAATATTAATATTTTCACCAAGAATTGATATAGCTTGACGTCTAGCTTCGTCTATAGTTTTTGTTGGGTCGTTACTAAATTTTTGATTTAAGAACCCTTCCAATTGATCAGGCTTGGTCTTAATTACTTCTTTTACAACTTCATTTTGAAATTTTTTAAAAATTTCACTTTTAACTACAAAGTCAGTTTCAGCATTCATTTCAACTAAAGCAATGCCTTTTGCATCTTCACCAAATTCAATACACCCTTCATGCGTAGCTCTGGATTCTTTTTTAGCGGCAGAACTAATTCCTACTTTTCTCAAATATTCTATTGCTTTTTCTATGTCGCCATCTGTCTCTACCAGAGCAATTCTACAATTGTTCATTCCGACACCTGTACGAGTTCTAAGAGTTTTGATCATCTCTGGTGTAACTTTACTCATTTATTCTCCCTTTCATCTCTCTCGCTTTTTACCCTACCTTCTTTTTCAATCGTTGCATCTTTCATCTCTTTTGATTCAAAAATAGGTATTCCAAGCTCTCTTTTTTTAGAAATAATTGAATTTGTTAGTTCTTGCAATATAACTTTATTACTTTTCAAGGCATCATCATTTCCAGCAATTACATAGTCTATAAGATCTGGGTCACAATTTGTATCGACAATAGCCATCACCGGTATACCTAGTTTTCTAGCTTCTGCAACTGCTATATGTTCTTTAGAAGGATCTACTAATATAACAAGTCCTGGCACTTTTCTCATAGAACGTATACCAGATAGGTTTCTGTCTAGTTTTATTTGTGTTTTTGACAATTGTGAGAGCTCTTTTTTAGTTAAATCGTTTCCGACCCTTGTAACTTTTTTTTCAATCTTCTCTAATTTTTTAACAGAATTGCGAATGGTAGACAAATTAGTTAACATTCCTCCAAGCCATCTATGGGAAACGTAGAATTCACCACACTCTTCTGCGCACTCTTGAACAACAGATGCGGCTTGTTTTTTAGTGCCAACAAATAAAATGCTTTGTCTTTTTTCAACGATATTTTCAACAACTGAACACGCTATACGTAGATGATGCATAGTTTTTGATAGGTCAAGAATGTGAATTCCGTTTCTATCTTCAAAAATATATCTTTTCATCTTAGGATTCCACCTGTGCTTTTGGTGGCCAAAATGAACCCCTGCTGATAAAAGATCTTTAATTGTAATGCTCGTCTCTTTTTGTGTAGTAGTCAACATAACCTCAAATTTTGTATAAATAATTTTATAGCGCCTAGTCAGAATCGAACTGACACTAGTAGCTTGGAAGGCTACTGTTCTACCATTGAACTACAGGCGCAATCAAGTAAAAAAATCACACATTCTACTTGTCCAATAATTCTGACACATTAGCTCTATTTTTACAACTTTTTATAGTAGACTTCTTGTAAAATTTCATTTATTTGCCAAATTTGAGTTTATATGTAAACATATGGTAAAAATTCACATTACGATAAATGATGAAATCAATCGAAGAAAAATCAAGTCGTGTATTAAATATTATTTTATTTTTTTTCATCCTTATATCTATACGGGTTTGGTATTTAACTGTAATCAAACACGAAGAGATGAGTCAAATTGCTAAGGCTCCGCAATATAGATCAATATCTATCCCTCCAAACAGAGGGACAATCAGAGATAGATTCAATATTCCATTGGCTGTAAACAGGATAGAATACAATGCATCTATATATTACGACCCAATTTTACACATTCCACGAGTTAAATTTGAAAAAAATCACTCTGGGAAACGCATTCGCATCTACTATCGCAAAGATTACATTTCACAATTATCTGATTTTTTATCAAAAAACCTCCAGGTAGATCGTATAAAAATAGAAGATATAATATATAGTAAAGCGTCACTTTTCCCAAATACATCATTTATAATTAAAGAAAATATTACAGAAGAACAATATTACAGTTTAAAAATAAGAGAGAGAGATTGGCCAGGACTTCACATGCAGATTGTGGCAAAACGACACTATCCATTAGGGAGCGTAGCCTCGCATATAATTGGTTACATTGGGTCTATTAATTATAGCGAGCATTTAAACATTCAAAATGAAATAAACGAATTGGAAAAATTTTTATATGATTGCAAAATTGGACTCCCTACGCCATTACCAAAAGGATATGCAAACAAAATCGAAGTAAAAAAACGTTGTCAGGAACTTAAAAATAAATCTTACACTATTAACTCAAAAGTTGGCAAATCAGGGGTAGAACGTCAATTTGATGAAGAGCTTCGCGGATTCTCTGGCAAGAAAAAAATTCAGGTCGACAATAAAGGAACGATATTAAGAGAGCTCCCTGAATCGCAACAACCATTGACTGGGCGACGATTACTCCTAACTATATCGTCTGAATTGCAGCAATATGCTGAGCAACTACTTACAGAAAGTGAAATAATCAGAGAGAATAGATTTTCTCAAGCTGGAAAAGGACACAATAAAATTGCAGCTCCATGGATAAAAGGGGGAGCAATAGTCGCAATTATTCCAAAAACAGGAGAAGTTGTAGCTCTAGCCTCTTATCCGCGTTTTAATCCAAATGATTTCGTAGATAGTTTAAAATCGAATGAAATCATAAAATGGCTCGAAAACCAAAATTATATTGGGCAAATTTGGGATGGAATTGTACATCTTGAAAGAGAATTTGAGTTAGCGCAAATACCATATGCTATTGTTTCAAAAAAATACTTGACGTGGAACGCTTATTTAGACATGGTGCTCGGTAAAGAGTCGCAAGTTAAAAAAGCAATCGGACGAATTAATCAAATAAAAGATGCAATATATTTGCAAAATGTTATCGAAATGTTGTTGGAGCTCTCTCAAGAAGGAAGTGTGCAAAAACTCATCGATTCCATTTTTCCCCCTGAAGATGGTCATACCTTAACATTTCATAAAACAGATAAAGAAAACAGGGGAGAGATAATCAATCGCATATCTCAGAAAACATCATTATTGCCTGAAATCATCATAGAATTAAATCGTTGTCTAATGGGTGTAGAGAAAAATGACGATAAAATTTTGGTAATAGATCTTTGTAAAATAGCATGTCAAAATAATTTATTTGATGACAAGTTGCTTACGCAAACAGGAGAGGAGAGCTTGTCAGACTACAGATTGTTTAATCAAGCTACAATTTCATTGCAAAAAGAAATACGTAAAACAATTGGTCAGATTTTTCATGAAAAAGAATTTCCAAAATGGAGAGCTGAGCACTTTGCTAACTACTTAAAAGAAAAAAGAGGGGAAGAAAAAAATAAAAAAAAATATACAAAACCGTACATCGATTATCTTGATGAAATAGAGAGTGAATTATTTGAAAAATTTTTTAATGAGAATAAATGGGAGTTTTTAATATCAAAAATAATGGTCGGGTATATCGATCCAAAGTTTGATAAGTTAAAAGAACATCTTGCAAAGATGCCGCACGACCTTATCATCCCATATTTAAAAACAATGCGATCATTTGAAGAGCTTACGAGACCGTTATATGGAAAATACTATCTCCCATCGAAGGGTGGGAAGCAATTGTTGGAAAAAGATTTAGCAAAACATTTCTATCAAACACCAGGATATGGTTATGCAAAATCGTATGCTTTTGCTGAAAACGCCCCGCTTGGCTCTATTTTTAAATTAGTAACTGGATATGAAGCTCTTAGACAACATTACCAAAAACAAAAAAATGAGGCAATTGTCAATCTCAATCCATTCACAATAGTTGACCAATCACCACCTTACAATGTTAAAATGACAAATTCAACTATACTTGGATACACCCTATCTGGCATACCAATACCTAGATGTTACAAAGGTGGACGTCTCCCGCGAGGTCATTTGAATATAGGGCGCGTAGACTTACAAAGTGCACTTGAGCGTTCGAGCAACTTATATTTTGCCATGTTATCGAGCGATGCAATAGACAAACCATCTGATTTAATAAATACAGCCAAAAAGTTAGGTATCGGTGAAAAAACTGGTATAGACCTCCCTGGCGAAGTCAAAGGTTACATACCAAATGATTTATCATACAACATGACATCGTTGTTTGCATTTGCCATAGGGCAACATACACTATCGGTTACCCCACTGCAAACAGCAATGTTGTTGACTGCTTTTGCCAATGACGGAAAATTGTTAAAGCCGCAAATAGTTAACAAAATTGTTAATTTAGAACTAACCGATCAACAAAATTTTTTATTTGCATCAAATTATAAACACAAAGAACTTTTAGCGCGCGTTGGAATCTACTTTCCAATTTTTACAGAAATGCAATGTAAAGAGATAAAACCATACATTAAAAATAATGATATACAAATTAAAGATAAGATATTTTTGCCAAATTCTATGCGCGACTATTTGCTGCAAGGTCTCTCAAATTGCGTTAATTCACCATATGGAACAGCGCGAACAAATGCAATTCGCACATTATGGGAAAATAAACAAATTAAATCTATATACAATCAAATGACCCCATATTTTATAGGGAAAACCTCTACGGCCGAAGTGATCTACCGCCCTTCTCTTGAAAGAGAATTAAAGCCCACAACATGTAAACATATATGGTTTGGTGCTATATCTTTCGAAGAGCCAGGCAATTTTGATTCAGCCGATTTAGTTGTTGTGGTCTTTCTCAGATTTGGTGACCATGGGAAAGAAGCCGCCCCTATTGCCGCACAAATAATAAAAAAATGGGGTGAAATTAAAGCTTTTCACAATGCCAACAATATTTTAAATTAACTCACCTTAAGCAAAAAATCCCTTTTCGAACTTTTCTTGAGCATCTCTTGTAGTAGAGGCGTAAGGTATGGCTTCAAGTCTTTTTATTGCTATATCATCACCTGTTAAATCACAAACTCCATATGTTCCATCATCTATTTTTTCAAGAGCTCTATTGACCTGCTTCAAAATATCTAACTCTTTAATTGTAACTTCTATGTTAATTGTTCTGTCAAAATCATCTGTACCGACATCAGCATGATGTTGTGAAACAATTTTTCCGAGATCGGAACCCTTAACATTTGACGATGAATCTGTCACAAAATGTGTATATTGATTTTTAAGTTCTAGCAAACGTCCTTCAAATTTTTTTATTTGCTCTTTCGTTAGTTTCATTTATAATCCTCATATTAGATCTATTTAAAATTCAGAATTGTCTATAGCATTAATTATTTCATCTTTATCTTTAAATCTTTTATATACGCAAGCAAAACGAACATATGCAACAGCGTCTAATTTTTTTAACCTATCCATTACGATTTCACCAATCATAATTGTATCTATCTCTTTAATTTGCATCTCCATAATTTCTTGCGTAATATCAGAAGCTAGCTCCATTACTTTATCATGACTAATTCGCGTATGTTGACAAGCTAAGTCTAACCCTGTAATAAGTTTATTTACCTGAAATTCTTCAAATAAGCCACTTCTTTTTTTGACTTGCACAATTAAATCGATAGTCTCAAATGTAGTAAATCGACGCGTGCACTTTAAGCATTCACGGCGTCTACGTGTAGTATTAGACTCTAATGAACTTCTAGAATCTGTCACCTTAGATTCTTCAGCATTACAAAAAGGACATCTCATTTGCGCAAACTTTTTTTTAAAAAACAATTCTAACAAATTTTACCAATATTTTCAACGCTTTTATGAGGTAGTTGGCCCACGTCTGATCTGGGCTGAAACGAATGAGTGATTTTCAAAGAAAATAACTCTCAATTTTACCCCTATAATTCTAGTCCCAAAAATTCTAAAGTAAAAATTAACTACTTTCTTATCGCTGAAATCTAGAAAGTTTTTTATACTTATTTGATTTTTTAATAGTCCAACCATTAAAGCTTCAGAATATCCATGACAGAAAATTATAATAAGTTTACTACCAAAGAAGATATCCGAGCATTACGTAAAAAATAAAACGTTTGGCTTCATCTCGCTCTTACTTGCAGCAATAGCAAGTGTTGGTTCTCTTGATGATGATACAATAGACCTCTTTCGAAATTCGAGTATTGAAAATTTCTATGTTTTTGCACGTCACTTTTTCATAAAATCTGAACTTGTGAAAAACGGTCAATTCTCACTTCGATGACCGCTACGCTATCGCCGATCGCTCGGGACTCGTGTGCAGCGGTCATCGAAGTGAGAATTGACCATTTTTCCACAAGCCCTAGCAAACTCAAGTTTTTTTAGAAAAATTACCGGCTATCAATCAGTATTATTTTCAATTTCGAAAGAGGTCTAATAATAAAAGCGGTACAAACCGTTAAATTATCTGAAATTGCTAATTGGTCAGCAACCGAAATCGGGCGGAGCATCCAGAGCCAAAGACGGCAAATCAAAAAAATCGTAGCAAATATTACAGCCAAGATAAAAAAAACAGGACAAGAATTTACTAGAATTTTTTGTGTTAAAGCAGCCTGAATGTGGGGTCATTCGTTTCACCCCCTCAGGCCGACAGTATGGCGTTAACTCTGTAAAAAATCATTTGACAGCCGCCTCGATTAGATTTCTATCTCTTTAAAAACCAGTTCGTTGCGGAGTAATCCTAATTGGGAAGCAGCTGCTTCCCTATTTGCCCTTATCCTCCAGGTCCTGCTTCTTAAATTCGGCTTCGAGTTCCTCTACTGTTGGTAGATTTTCCTTTAATTCCTTAGAAAGGGACTCGACCAATGTGACCTCATACCTGATTCATGACATTCCAATTTTTATTATTTCTGTGTATTGTTTTTATGGTTGTACAATTACTATTAAGCAGAGTTGTTTTGCGAGTAGTAACAGTTGCTATATAATAATTATAACGTAGGTCAATAACATTAGCTTGATAATATTGTGTAATTATTGAATTTTTTATTAGCGTAATACGTTTAAGTGTATTGTCAGTTAAAAACATATATGAGTTATCGCTTATAGACATGGTGGTTTTTATAAAATCTGTAATCTCGTCTCTTCCATCAGGGTAAAGCATTAAAATGTTATCTAATTGCGTTTCTTCTGTACTCATGGAAGATACTTCTCTCAATAATTCTTCAAATTTTGTTTTATTATTGATTATATTATTATTATGTATAATGTAATTTCCATTTTTTGCATTAGATATTATTGTATTAAAAATTTCTCCTAATTCGCATTTTTTTATTTGGCTCTCGTAAGTTTTTGATGTAAGATTAAAATCACCGTAAGAGTTGTAAATATTCTTATCCGACTGAAGAGTTTGCTCGAATTTTTCAATATTTTCTATCGCTATATTTTTCATTCCAGCGCCAGGTTCTTGAGCGCCAGGTTGTTGTTGTTCAGCGATCACAAAACTTTTTAGATATCCATAAATTTGTTTTATTGGTTGCACACCTATCTCCTTATTATTTATTCTATTATTAGAATGTTTTATTATGTTTAAAGTAATTTTATCGTTGTTGAATTCAGTTGTGCCGCGAAAAGTATATGTTGCAATAAAATTTCTTGGCTCTTCTAGATCATTTACGAAAATGTTACATTGATAATAATGTGTAATTGTTTGCGTTTTGTCGTCTATTGATATGCATTTATTAATAGTGTTGCTTTTTTCATAAAAATGAACACCTTTAATTTCATCAGCAATATACAATACCATGTTGGCAAATCCACCTTGATGAAGATGTGCAAATACAGTTAAAATATTTTCTTTGTTAGTTAGCATATCAAATATTTTTTGATATAAAGATTCGCAACTCTCAAGTGTGCTAATTGAAACGTCATTGTGCAATATGTGGTGATTTCTTTTTAAATCTTTATCTAATTGATCAAAAATTTCTTTTTTATTTTGCGTTGATTTTGGAATGGTTCCGATTACAGTTTTTACACAATTTCTGTGTAATTCAAAAAATTTAGAAAATTTTTCGATGTCTAAAGAAATTTCTTTACTAAGGTCAGGTTTTGTAAATATATTAAGTACTCCCTGTCCTGTCTGCATAGCTAAATTATAAGCTGTAGGGACGACGTTTAATGCATGTTGAAAATAATTTTTGAATGCTACTGGGTTCATAATTGTCCTTTTGTTAATTAAGTATTGTTATAATTGTATCATAATTATGATTAATTACAAGCCATAATCGGTCAGCATTGGCGTTACTAAAAAATTATTTTAATTTAAAAAAATTCTTGGTTCAGAAAGAGAGTTGAAAGTAAAAAACTATAATTTTTCACTTGTCTACTTGAGAAATGTTGTATATACACAAATGAATTCAAAAGTTGGGAATTTGACAAAGCCGGCACCACATATTTGAAGTAGTGTAGCGACGTCGAAGCAGCTCAACTTGAATAAGTTGAGCGATGGAGACGACTTAAAAGATGAGGATGCCAGCGAAGTCAAAAGCCAACTTTTTAGTTTTTTTGTGTATATCTCATATTTACTAAAAATAGATCGTTTGTGTATAATACTTTTCATACTATGGAGTAAATATGTCATCAGTTAAAAAGAAGCGCAAATTAAAAATGAATAAGCACAAACGAAAAAAGCGCAGTCGCAGAGATCGTCACAAAACAAGGTAGTTTTATCTACCTGTGTTTAATGCATTAAGTAGTAAAATTTTTTTACATTATGTACCATTATTTATGTGAATTCGATGTTATTGTAATCGGCGCGGGCCACAGCGGTTGCGAAGCTGCGCACGCGTCTGCAAAAATGGGTATGCGTACCCTTCTGCTTACAACCAGCTTGGACACAGTTGCTAAAATGAGTTGCAATCCTGCAATTGGCGGGACTGCGAAAGGACATCTTGTTCGTGAAATAGATGCTCTTGGGGGCATAATGGGCAAAATAGCAGACCGTACAAGCATTCAATTCATGATGCTTAACAAGTCTAGGGGTCCTGCAATATGGTCGCCACGATGTCAATCTGATAAGCAAAAATACAGCAGTGAGATGAAGAAATATCTTGAAAATGTCGACAATCTTTATTTAATGCAAGGGACTACCACATCAATAATAGTTGAAAATTCAAAAGTAGTAGGTGTAAAAACTCAGGAAGGGATCGAATATAAAGGGAAAGCTGTAATCTTATCATCTGGAACTTTTATGCAAGGCATTTGTCATATAGGAGATCAATGCTTTAGTGGTGGTCGTTGTGGAGAAAAATCTACAACTGATTTATCAAAGCAACTCATAGGAATTGGTCTGTCGTTAGGTAGATTGAAAACAGGAACGCCACCAAGGATACATAGTCGTTCGATAGATTTTTCTGTAATGGAGGAACAAATTGGCGAGAGGGACGTCCATTTTTCGTATGATCTTCAAGAAAATAATTTACCGCAAGTTTCATGTTGGATAACACGTACAAATAAAGCGACTAAAGATATTGCAATAAAAAATTTACATAGGTCAGCGCTCTATTGCGGTGGCATAAGTGGAGTAGGCCCTAGGTATTGCCCATCATTTGAGGACAAAGTTGTCCGTTTTAAAGAACGGGATAATCATCAAATTTTTCTTGAGCCTGAAGGGATAGAAAGTAAAGAAATTTATATAAACGGAATATCTACATCACTTCCATTCGATGTTCAAATTGATATGTTGCACACTATCAAAGGGTTAGAAAAAGCAGAGATAATGCGTTCGGCGTATGCTATCGAGTACGATTATGTCACATCTGGTCAATTAAAAATGACTCTAGAGAGTAAATTGATAGAGGGTTTTTATTGTGCAGGACAAATAAACGGGACAACTGGATATGAAGAAGCTGCTGGGCAAGGTTTAATCGCCGCTATAAATGCATCTCTAAAAATTAAGGGAGAGGAGCCATTCACGCTAAAGCGTTCAGAAGCGTATTTAGGGGTAATGATAGAAGATATTGTTTCAAAGAATTTAGAAGAGCCTTATCGTATGTTTACTAGCAGAGCCGAGCACAGAATTTTGCTTCGACAAGACAATGCCGATATTAGACTTTCTAAATATGGGTGCAAATTTGGATTAATATCAAAAGATAAATATTCAAAAATAAAAGAAAAAGGAGAAATTATACGAGACGAATTATTGAGAATAAAAACTAAAAAACCATCAAATGTAATTTATAACGAAGAGATAAAGTCTCAAATAGATATAGAATTAAAATACCAATTTTATTTACAACGACAAAATAAAGAAGTTGAAAAATTAGAAAAATTAGATAATTATCTTGTATCAAAATGTTTTAATTACAATAACGTAATAGGACTGCGAAATGAAGCATTAGAGCGTCTTTCTTTTGTCCGTCCAGAAAATTTAGGGCAAGCATCACGTCTTATTGGTGTTACTCCAGCTGATATCTCAATACTATTAGTATATGTGTCAAGACTACAGTCAATAACCAATAAATTATAGTTGATATTTTTTTTTAATTTTGTTAATAAAAAAAGAATGATCAAATTAAATGGTTTATCTTCAAAAGAAGCGCAACAACGTTTACAAGAACATGGGCTTAATACATTGCCTGAAGAAAAATATAATCCATTTGTGGTTTTTTTACGAAAATTTTGGTCTCCCGTTCCATGGATGCTTGAAATAATTATTTTATTAGAAATTGTTTTAGGAAAATCTGTAGAGGCGTGGACTATAGGAATACTCGTTTTATTTAATGGTATAATTAGTTTTTTCCAAGAAGGTAAAGCAAAAAATGCATTGCGTTTGTTGAGGGATAGGCTTGATACACAAGCGCGGGTCCTTAGAGATGGAGAGTGGGGGTTGATATCTACTCAAAAATTAGTTGTTGATGATATAATTCGTATTAGGATAGGCGATATTGTGCCAGCCGACGTGCAATTATTACATGGAAATATTTTAATCGATCAGTCTGTAATAACTGGAGAGTCATTACCAGTAGAACCGATAATTGAAGCAAACATTTATGCTGGATCCATAGTTAAACATGGTGAAGCTTATGTAAAAGTCTCATCGATAGGGAAAGATACTTTTTTTGGAAAAACAGCAGAAATTATGCGTTCCACTAAAACGCCATCTCATCTTGAAAATACGATATTTTCTATAATAAAATATCTTATAGTTTTTGACTTGATAATTATTGGTTTTGTATTTGCATATTCTATATATCAAGGAATTTCATTATCTGAAATACTCCCGTTTTCATTGATACTTTTGGTTGCATCTGTCCCTGTCGCTCTCCCTGCTACATACGCTTTATCTACCGCTTTGGGTTCTATGGAACTTGCTAAAAAAGGAGTTTTAGTTACAAAATTATCGGCAATTGAAGAAGCTGCTGCGATGAATATTCTATGTATTGATAAGACGGGTACAATTACACAAAATTCCCTTCGAGTTTCAACTATGTTGTCGTATGCAAACTATTCAGAAAGCGATCTCCTCTCCTTGGCGTCTATGTCATGCGAAGAATCAACGCAAGACCCTCTTGATCTTGCGATATTGATTGCTGCAAAAGAGAGGCAGTCACTCTATTTGGAAGGAAAGAAAATAAATTTTATACCTTTTGATCCAAGTAGAAAATGTTCTGAGGCAATTATAGAGTATAATGGTGAACGGTTACATGTTTTTAAAGGAGCTCCATTTGAGCTCATGAATATGGTAGATGAAAATTGCTATTTGAGCATGTATAAAGATGTGGAAACATTGTCTTCTAGTGGATCTAGAGTATTAGCTGTAATTTTTGGGAGTATAAATAAATTGAAATTAGTGGGTTTAATAGCATTGCAAGATCCACCAAGAGAGACATCTAAAAGAGCAATAAAAGAGATATGTGAATTAGGCGTTAAGGTTATAATGATTACTGGTGATAGTCCTTTAACTGCCCGTTTTATCGCCAATCAAGTCGGAATAGGCTGTAGAGCGCTTTCCAAAAATAACATTAGACAATTATCTGAAGAGAGCATTGCTGAGACAGACATTATAGCAGGGATTTTTCCAGAAGACAAATTTGATATTATTAAATTATTACAAAACGATGGTTACATATGCGGCATGACAGGAGATGGTGTTAATGATGCTCCAGCGTTAAAAATGGCTGAAGTTGGAATTGCAGTTAGCAATGCCACTGATGTAGCTAAGGCTGCTGCGAGCATAGTTCTGATAAATTCAGGGCTCGTTGACATTGTAGAGGCCATAAAATCAAGTAGACGAATTTATCAACGTATGTTTACATATATAGTTAATAAAATTATTAAAACATTAGTTATTACTATTTTATTAGGATTTGGTTTAATAATTACAAGCGATCTTATTATATCACAACTTTTAATAGTATTATTATTATTTGCAAATGATTTTGTAACAATGTCTATATCTACAGATAATGTCTCTTTTTCTCAAAAGCCTAATGAATGGGATGTTAAAAAATTAGTTTTTATAGGAGGTGTATTTGCTGTAGCTATTTTAGTCTTTTCATTTTTTATTCTTTTTATTAATAGCAAATTTATCCATTTGTCAATGTTAGAGTTAAGAACGTTAGTTTTTTTAATGTTGGTTTTTATCGGGCAAGCGACAGTTTATCTTGTTCGCGAACAAAAACATTTTTGGTCTTCAAGACCAAGTTTTTTTCTCCTTGCGTGTTCAATGATAGATATCATTATAGTGAGTGCTATGGCTACTATTGGATTATTGATGGCACCTATAAATATATGCATAGTGGTTGGATTACTGGTTTCTGTTGTTGCTTATTTTATTTTTTTAGACTTTTTAAAAATCAAAATTGTCAAATTGTAACATGAAGTTGTTGAAATGCATTTATATTTTTGTTATATTATACACTATGGTTACACTATGAAAAATTTATTTTTGTTATCTATTTTTATGTGCAGTTATCTTGTGGCTGATTCAAGCATGAAGAATATAATTTTATCTGCTAATGCCGAAAAAACAATGCAAGCTGAGGAAAATGTTGCAAAAACAAGCGCAGAAAAAAGCATGGCAACTCAAACAGTAGAAAATAATGTAGTGTCTACTTCTGCTAAATATAAAGGGACGTCTGATGTAATGATTGTAGACCCTAAGGTTGTTGCCCAAGATTGGGTAAGTGCATTTAATGCCTTGTTAGTAAAAAAAGTATCGAATATAAGTTTCGCCATAGAAGATGAAGTAATTACAAATGTCACTTCAATAGAACCGTTGCCAGGAGGTTATTTATTGCTTTTTACAATGAATACTACCAAAGGCAATAGATACAAAATAGTTAAAACAAGTTCAATTAATTCAATTTCTACTAAGTGAATCTTAATTTATTAGAATTTAATTCGTTACAAATATCAAAACAATTAGATATAGAACAAAAAATACTCTCATCAACAAATGAAAATTGGTGCATTATAAATTCTGGATCGACAAAGACTATCGTAATGGGATTATCTACAAAATCTGAAGATGTACTTAATAGTAAAATTATAAAAAAAGATAATGTAAATGTTATTCGACGTTTTTCTGGTGGCGGCACAGTAATTGTAGATGGCGATACTATTTTTATCACATTTATATTTCAAAAAACTGCTCACAAATTTGAGTCATTTCCAGAACAAATATTAAAATGGACGGAACAGTTTTACAAATCAGCATTAAAGCTCCCCTTATTTTCATTACAAGATAACGATTATACTTTAGGCGATAAAAAAATAGGGGGAAATGCCCAATATATAAAAAAAAATTGTTGGCTTCACCACTCAACATTTTTGCATGATTTCTCTGATAAAAATATGGAATACCTAAAACTACCTAAACAACAACCGAATTATAGAAAAAATCGTCCTCATGCAGATTTTTTAACAACACTTAAAGGGCACATCACAAAACAATCATTCATAGAACTAGTAAAAAATGAATTAAGCAGACGATATTTAATCAAGTCTCTAAATGAAGACCAGTACCCAGGCACCTGGCGCCTAGATTAGAATTTAAGGGTGAGGCCTGCGCTGGGCTGTCAATAATCGTTAGTTTTAGGTATTTGTTTTAAAGTCCATTTTTCTTCCATAATTTAAAATTCACAAGATATTCTAGCAAAGGATGTTACAATCCAATCGTTGACATCTGAAATTTTTACTAATTCAAGAGCAGTTTTAACTGCTTCCATAGTTAACTTTCCAACGCGACTTGCTATTGAAAGTATCAATCGACCAATTCCCCCGCAATGATCCCACATTCCATGTTTAATTTTCTTAAAGTATCCAAATAGGGATTCGATCATTTCGGAACTTCCTAAAGATTTTTCTCCTGGTAAAAGTTTGCTAGATTCAATTTCAACATAATCAATAAAATTATTAATTAATTGCTTTGATGATTCTAGTGGTTTTATAGAACTAAATGTTGTTAATAAATTGTCTTTTGCGTTTTCATAAAACCCTTTATTACGTATTTCATTTCTAGTAAGTTGACCAATTAAAATCCATTGACTCCAAATTATAATTTCATTTTCAAATTCGTATACCCATTTCAGTTTATTTAAGGTCTTTAATGATATGTTTTGTTTAAGATCTAAAATTCTATTTGCCCAATTCATTAATATGTCAATATTTAGATAACGCCCTTTACGCCTTTGATTTGGAGGAGCATAGGAAACGCCATCTGTATTGTGCAATTGTCGTTTTGTATGAGCAGCCATTTTAGTAAATTCTTTCCAATCATCATTATTTTTAAAAAGCTTTTTAAGTTCAGCTCCTACCTTATGACATACATCATATTGTTCAATAGTTTTAGAGTCATGTTGACTACAAAAAATTTTAACACCTGACCATAAGTCAGATCCATGATCAGAAAGAATTGTTTTTGGCTGTATTTTTGTTAAATGAGAAATTTTATCTAAAGCATCGCTTACATCTTTTCCTGTTGAATGGACCATTGGTATAATGCCAAATGGTTCTAAGTCCTCCAAAGAAAGAGGTAACCCATTTTTTTGATCTATAGTTTCTTGAGATACACCAATTACTACAAGACATTTAGTAGATCCATTTCCAATAACATGATCCACAATCCATGTCCATTCTGTCGAAGTATTTTTTTTTCTTTGTAATTTGTGTAGCCCTAACTTTAAATTCCATTGAATACATGTTTCATGCGATGGAGCACGATTAATTTTTTTTTTCTTCCATTAAAATTTTCATTGTTGATGAAATGCCACGAAAATGAAGAGATTAATTTATTTCACAACGTAGAGAGAGATAAATTATTGGAAGTGGATATGAATGCCTTTCAGGCTTTATGTCATCTTCATTAATAATTGCTTTTTTTTTAATACTTCTATTTGATCTAATTGTTTTTTAAGAAGAGACTCAACCTCAAGAATACGATTATTAGCAATTTTAAGTTCGTTTTTTAAATTAGCACGCGCTTCACGCGCTCTTTTAGTTTCTAATGTTTGACGTTTAAGTTGTAACTTTGCATTCAT
>JAHFTJ010000058.1 GCA_023269435.1 Chlamydiota bacterium | reverse complement strand
ATAAAATTTTAATTTATATATAAATGCTCAGATATGACACGCTAAATGTATCGAGATACTCATTTTTGAGTATGAATTCAACTCCTATAGATATTGATGAATTTCAGCGGGAATCGCTGATATCCTTCACCATATGCTGCATTTTCTTGTTTAATATCATCATAATAATTTTTTACTCCAGCAATGTAACATTCATCCCCAAAAGATATAGGTCTTTTGTCAATGCCGAGATCTTTTTCACAAGAAACGCTTCTTACTTTGCTAATAAGGTAAAAAAATGATTTTTCATCAGATATACCAAATTGTGTAATATTTAATGGATAATATGAAAAAATTTCATTAAATTTTTTTTCCCCAATAATGTCCAAAAGTGCTTTATACCAACAAAGTTGTGTTGCATTTCCGCAATCAATACGCGTTCTACATGTTTTATCATTAAATAATGATAAAATTGCATTCGATGGAATTACATCAGGTTTCAAAATAAAATTAAGGGGTTCACTAATTTTAAAAAACTTTTCATTACAATACCAATTATCAGTTTTATCTGGATAATCTATATTATCACTCTTCATGAAAAATTCCGTGGCCATTTTAATTTTGGAAACAATGTCTTGTTGCAAATTTTCTGTTGCTTGTGCAAAATTTTGCGTCTCTTTAATAAAAATCATAATTACCACTTATGTTATATAAAAATATAATAACTTAATTAAGCATTAATTAGCAATAAATTTCTTTAGAGGGTGTAGAATGTAGGTTTTAACGCTTGTGAATTTTACTGCGTTTATCGTACAATTAAACTTTTCTAATTGGTTATTTTATGATTGAAAATTACGAAGATTTTAACAAAGAAGAGATAGCTGTTTTAGATGATTATGTTACTGACGTCAAAAGTAATGTTTTTGGCTTAAAAAATTTACCTGAAGTCGTTAAAGGGGCTCTCTTTTCCAAATATTCGCGTTCTAGTTTGGGATTACGTGCATTGTTGTTAAAAGATTTTATTGGCGATAACGATCAACCATTAGACGTTAAAAGAGGGGAAGATTTTTACGACCGCATTTTAGATGGATATGGCGATGATTCAATAGGCGAGCTTGGCGGCGCACATTTAGCTATAGAAGGCATATCTATGATAGCGGCAAAGGCCATCGAAGATGCGCGCATCGGTGGATCTCCATTGGAAAAATCAACAAGGTATGTATCATTTGATAAGAAAAAAAATGGCGAGTATTTATTTTATCGTGAACCAGTTATAATGGCCTCTGAATTTCGCGACGACTACATAGGCGTATGCAATAATCTATTTGAAACATACGGTGAACTCATTAATAAATTAACTGTCGTGACAGAAAAAAAATATCCAAAAACTAATGAAACATCGCAATCGGTCTATAATACAGCAATTCGCGCAAAAGTATTTGATTGTTTAAGGGGGCTTTTACCATCTAGCGCTTTGACAAATGTTGGGCTTTTTGGAAATGGTCGTTTTTTTGAAACATTGATAAAAAAATTGACATCTACAAACCTATCTGAATTACAAGATATTGGCCGTAAAGGATTAAATCAACTAAATAAAATCATACCATCATTTATTCGCAAAGGAGACGAATCACACAAGCACTACAAATCTTACAAAAATTTTATTAACAAAACCAATGATTATATCAGTAAGGCATCTAAACAGATACCGCCTACCCCGTCATCTTCTAATGAAAATGGAGTCAGATTAATAGATTACGATAAAGATAGTCTCGTAAAGGTAGTCGCAGCTATATTATTTTCTTCCACAAACCACTCTTTAATTGATTTGCAAGAGTATGTTAGAAAATTACCACCTCATGAAGTAGAAAAAATTTTAAATTCTATAGGTAATTTAAGAGAGGGCAGAAGAGATAAATCGCCAAGAGGCTTGGAGCATGCCGTATTCACATTTGAAATAGTCAGCGATTTTGGTGCGTACAGAGATTTGCAGCGCCATAGAATGTTAACGCAAGAGAGGCAGTTGTTAAATTGCGATCTAGGATACTACGTACCAGAAGAAATATTGGGAACAGAGATGGAAAAACAATACAGAAATGCAATAGAAGTGGCAAAGAAAGCTTACGATCGTATATCTAAAAAATTTCCTGAAGAAGGACAGTATATCGTCCCGATGGCATACAACATTCGCTGGTATTTTTGCGTTAATCTAAGGTCTTTGCAATGGCTGTGTGAGCTGCGTTCTTCTCCTCATGGACACATCACTTATCGTAAAATCGCTCAATCAATGGCTCATCAAGTTTTTGAAGTCACACCAGAATTTAAAACATTTTTTAAATTTGTAAATTTTGATGGATGCGATTTGGGGAGACTAAATCACGAAATTCAAAGTGAAAATAAAAAAAAGAGACAGAATGCCTAATCAATGCAAAAAAGGGAGCGTAGTAGGTGGGGCGCTAATGGTGGCTGGCAGTTGCATTGGAGCTGGCATGCTAGGTTTGCCAATATTGACTGGACTTGTAGGATTTTTCCCATCCATTTTGCTATTTATCATAGCTTGGTTTTTCATGACGGCCACAGGCCTGCTGATAGTAGAGGTAAATCAATGGTTTGATGAACCTCCTAATTTTATTACAATGGTATCAAAATTATTAGGTCGTACAGGAAAATTTACATGTTGGATTCTTTATTTATTTTTATTTTATTCTTTGTTGGTTGCATATATAGCTGGTAGCGGAATACACACATCGTCTATTTTAAATATGATAAACATAAACAGCCCATATTGGTTTGGCTCTGTTATTTTTGTAATCATTTTTGGGTTTGTAGTCTATTTAGGAACAAAGCAAGTTGATTTTTTAAATCGTGTTTTAATGATAGGAAAAATTTTAACTTACTTATGTTTAATAATCATTGGCCTTTATTTTGTAGATACAACTTTTTTAAACCATGTTGATTTAAAATATTCATTTGTCGCTCTCCCCATTTTAATAACATCGTTTGGATTTCAAAACACAATTCCAACCATATCGCGCTATCTTGATGGTAATATTAAGAGAATAAAACAAGCTATAATAATTGGGTCTTTATTTACATTAATAATATATATTTTTTGGCAAGTCATAGCCCTCGGAATCTTACCTATATCTGGTAAATATGGTATTTTACAAAGCTATACAGATGGTATGGATGCAGCGCAATCGATTAAAAATTATGTCAATTCAATATGGATAGGGACTTTTGCAACAATATTGGCATTTTTTGCTATGTTGACATCATTTTTAATCCAAACATTAACACTTGTCCATTTTTTAGGCGATGGGATGAATATACAACGACAGAAGAGAGAAAACGCATATCTTTGCCTTATCGCATTAGCACCACCATTAATATTTGCCATCATCGATCCTACTATTTTTTACAGCGCACTAAGCTTTGCTGGCGGTATATGCGCTGTTACCATATTTGGCATAATACCAGTGCTAATGGTATGGAGGGGACGTTATTACAAAAATATTCGATCAAATTATTGCGTCAAAGGTGGAAAGCCATTGTTAGTTATTTTATTTTCTATTGCGCTTTTCATCGCATTTTACCAAATAAAACAGACGCTTAATTTTTTTTAATTCATTAGACCTCTTTCGAAATTCTAGTATAGTGGGTAGAAGAGCCAACCGCTTGACTCTCCCCCCGTTAGATCTGTATGTTATTCTTGAACAGATAATCGCTTAGTGCCTTTATTGCTGTATGACAACTCTTTCCCGGTCTAAATCCATGGGAACATTCCAGAAATACTGGTTCATATATGCTTTCTAGCACCTTCTGCGTCATTTTCTGCACTATTTTATCTTCGAATATACTGATCCCTAATGGTCTGGTGGCTCCAGGTTTCCCTTCCTTCGGTATGAGTCTTTCTCTCACCGGAGCAGGCCTATATGCCATTGCCTTCATTTTTGTAATCAATTCATCGATATTTCCATACAGATTCTTTTCATAGTCCATCTTGCTCACGCCATCTATTCCAGCAGCTTTGTTCTTTCCAAGCTCTTTGAAACAGTCAATCAGTGATTCCTTATTGAACAGGTGCATTAAGCTCCCAAATTCCTTCTTTGAATCCTGTTTGGATAACCAGGCTATCCTTTCCAATTTTGTGTTCGTTATACTTGGGGCTTCTGTTATGCCCATAACGTCTCCTTTACTCAGGTTAATATTTACCTAGAGTCCTTCCCTCCGCAGACATTACTCTGCTTCATCGGTACTATGACTCATCTGACTCCCTAGCAGCCATTTCGGTGTTCTCGCTTTTATACTTGTCCACCAATACTCGTATTGAGAGCCACTAGGGTATCCCTTGTTCACACATTAGCTTTAATTACATGCCATGCTCTTAGATCCCGAGAGTGCCAGCTAGTCCTCCCCTTTGTCGGTCTAGCCGTTATTGCTTTCTGGATTTTCGAAACCATCAGCCATTCCAATTATGACGTTTTCGGGACTCAATCGCTTAGCTTTCGCTTTACGGCCTGCAATTTCCCTGTCTACTGTCAAGCGACATCAGAAAGTGACCACAGGGCGACATCGAAAAGTGACCCCAGGGCGACATCGAAAAGTGACCCCTCTATTGTTGTTATATCCTAGGTTTATTACAGGTTAGGCATAGTTTTATTCTAGGCAATAAAACAAGCCATCTCCCCCTAGGGGGAGAAAATAAAAAAAAATTTTACTATTTGACGTCTGCTTTGAGAAGTCCTGAACGTCTTTTTTCTTTGAGACGATAACTATCTCCACGTATCGTTATAACATGGCTATGATGTAGCAATCGATCCAAAATAGCTGTTGCTACAACTGCGTCTCCAAATACATCTCCCCACTCACTAATAGAGCGATTGCTTGTTATTAATATGCTGCCCTTTTCATATCGTCTGGATACAAGCTGAAAAAAAAGGTGAGAGGCTTTAGGATCAAAGGGTAAATAACCTAATTCATCTATAATCAGCAATTTAGGCTTGTTATAATAAGAGATTTTTTCTTCGAGCTTTCCTTTTTGGTGTGCCTTTACAAGTTGAGTTAACAAGACGACAGCCGGAATAAATAGCACTGACTGATTTTGTCTAATAGCCTCGCGCCCTAAAGCAACAGCTAGATGGGTTTTTCCTACCCCAGGCGGACCCAAAAGCAGCAGAGTGTCACCATGTGAAATCCAGCGACACATCCCGATCTCCTTAATTTGATTTGGATCTACAGAAGGTTGTGATGTGTAATCAAATTGTTGATAAATCAATGTAAAAATACCAAAGTGTCATACTGTCAGGCCTGGGGTGAAACGAATGAGTGATTTTCAAAGAAAATAATTCTCAATTTTACCCCTATAGTTCTAGTCCCAAAAATTCTAAAGTAAAAATTAACTACTTTCTTATTGCTGGAAT
>JAHFTJ010000018.1 GCA_023269435.1 Chlamydiota bacterium | reverse complement strand
AAAAAATAAGTTAACATTTGTTTTTTTTGATATTTGGTCGAGTCTCCTATAAATTCTCTCTCATAGTTTAATCGTTTTTTTGATATTCGTTGAAAGAAAACTTTTGAATCTTGATGTGATGTAAATTTTTCTGAGGCGTCTTCTTGCAATGCTCTGATTTTTAATAATTTACAATAAAGATCATCATATGATTGCGCCCATGTAGTCGGGTAGACATCTTTTATTTTAACATTTTTTGGCAATTGAGATTGTTCGATTTTTTCCTCTATAACGTTTCTCCGCTCTATTGCAGTAAGTATAATATCATAAATTTGTTCAAAAGTGGTAAATGATGAATTTCTGTATTCATTTACTATTTTTTTAAGAAGATCGTTAGTTGGAAATAAATAAGCCTCTATTTCATCTTTAATTAAATATGTCTTAAGTGGGTCTAATTCTTCTAAAAAATTTAAAACACTCCTCTTTGCTATCTCTTCATTGAATTCTTTATATTTAATGTGAGCTTGAAATATCTCTTTTGTTTTCGATATTGCTTCTTTTGATGAAATATCAGATGGAGTTGGCAACCCATATAGATTGTAACCTATCGACAGTAATATTATTAAAAAAAATTTTAAATACATAGAATTTACCTATTAAAACCGAATAATAGTTAAAAAATTTTTTTTATTCTAGTAAAAAAATCTTTATAGTTTTTTAAAAATAATAAGTTTTATTATAAAAAACTAATAAAAAATGTTTTTTTGTTAAAAAACAGTTGCTGTCAATTCATTTCTATGTAACAATTATTTATCTTAAAGGATAGAAAGTTAATAAAAACTAACAAATCTGCGAAATTAAGTCCGACTTAATTAGAGTAGTTCATGATAAGAATTGAGTTGGGTTATTTGTGTGGGTGTAAATAAGGGGGGAAGTGGAGTATGTATACAATAAATGAAAATACACAACAAGAACAACAGACTGAAGAACTTCAAAATAAGGATGTTGTATCAATAACTGGGGCTGCAAAGTTACATAATGTAACTCGTCAAGCAATTTATGTAGCTATTAAACAAAAAAAACTTAAAGCATACAAAAATGTATCTAGATGGGTTATAAATACAAATGATCTAGAAGATTATAAAAAACAAAAATACTCTAGATCAAAATCTACATATAAAGGCGAGTTGGTTTTTGATAATAATAAAGGATTTTATTCAATTAATCAAGTTGCTAAACTCTTAGGAGTGCCGGCTCAAAAAATTTATTACGCAACACGTATTGGATTGATGAAGGCTACTCGTAAAGGGGCTGCTTGGGTAGTTTATAAAGATGATTTAAAATGTTATCAAGAGAGATTCTTGACTGGTCAAGCTCAGCAAGAAATAGCTACATCTGAAGCAATGTAGTAAAAGAGAATAATCGACACTCTGCATAATGGTAGAGTGTTGGTTATTCTATTATTTGAAAATCTCTTATTTGCAGTTGGATAGATGATTTATTGAGATAGACATTTACATGGGGTGTAAAGGCGATTAATAGCTGTAAGTTTTTTCTCATCAATTGCCCCTTGTGACCTTCCATATTAAAACCTATACCCTCAAGAAAACGATCTGATTCTTCTAAAGATAACTTTAGGTGTTTTTTCCCTATTACTTTTGGCGGTAAAACTTGTCGTGCTATGGTATATAGTATTACTTGTGGATTTTCTGTTCCATACGGTTCGAGGAGGGTTAGAGATTCTAAAAATTCAAACGTTAAGTCTTTAAACGAAACTTTAGCATCTATTTTTAATTTTGGTGAGATGTCTTGTTGCTTTAGTTTTTTGTTTGCCGCTTCTATAAACCTTCGCTTAAACTCTGGTAAATTTTTTATATCTATCGTGAGTCCTGCTGCATAATCATGCCCGCCATAGTTAAGTAGCAAATCAGCGTTATCTTTCAATGATTGGAGGATCGGATATTCTGGAATTGTGCGCAAAGACCCCTTTCCTATATTGCCTTCTCTTGAAATGATAATTGTTGGTCTGTTGTACTGTTTTGCAATTCTTGCTGAAATGATAGGTATAATACCGCTGTGCCATTTATCTGAATCTAGTATGATAGCTTTTTCGTTGAAAATTTCACTATTTTTTTCTAAATATTTTTCTATATCTTCAGAGTCGTGACGTTCTATTCTTTGACGCTCTTTATTCATAACGTCCAACTCTTTTGCTAGCGACTCCGCTTCTTGCATATCGCGTAAAAGAAGTAATTCCACCCCTTTTCTTGGATCGCCTATACGTCCTAAACTGTTTAATCTTGGTGCAACTTTTGAGGCGACATCGATGGTCGCTATCTCTTCAGGGTTAACTTCAGATACATGTATTAATTTTAAAAGACCTATTCGTTGAGTTTTTTGCAATTGCTGCAATCCGTATTTTACTAAAATTCTATTTTCACCTGTGAGCGCTCCCATATCAGCAATAGTCCCTAGGGCTACTAAATCGAGATAACGTTTTAGATCGATTAAATCAGATTGCATCTCTCCTTTTGAGACTAAATAATTGATCATTGCATGCGCAAGCTTAAATGCTACGCCAACGCCAGTCAAATCACGATTTGGGTAGGTGCTATTTATTAGTTTTGGATTTAGCGTAGCTACGCAATGTGGAATTTTATCAGTTGGTTCGTGGTGGTCTGTTATGATTACATCTATATTTTTTTTTGACACTTCTTCAATTTCTTTGGAGGCTGTTATTCCGCAATCTACTGTTATTATAAGACCACTTTTCTCTTGCGAAGCAAAATCAATAGCATCTAAAAGAATATGGTTTTTATGTAAACTTCTGTTTGGGATATAAAAAGATACATTTGCCCCTAAAGTGCGCAAAAAGTCGACTAGCAATGTTGTTCCAGAGATTCCGTCAACATCATTATCTCCAAAAATTAATATTTTTTCTTTTGATTTTATAGCTTTATGTATTCGTTGAGTAGCTTTGTCGATGTCCAACAATAAACTAGGGGAATGTAATTGAGGTAATTTTGCATATAAAAACCTATGAACATCAGTTTTTTTTTTAAAACCACGTGAAACAAGCACTTGAGCAGTAACAGGATGGATGTGAAACTCTTTGATAAAACTGTTTACTAAATTACCATCATCTTTAGGATATATCCAAATTATATTTTCTATTTTTGTCTCTGGGAACATTTAAATCTACATTATAAAATATATTAAGTATACATTATGCCCCATTTAGCGCTAGGTTTTTCCCTTTTTTAAACTCCTCATTTTTTTGAAAAAATATCAACAGCGTAGAGGATATAAAGAATGTAGAAAGCGTTCCTATTACAATGCCAATCGCCATAATAAGGGAAAATCCGAATATAGCCTTACCACCAAGTATAACAAGCGATATTAACACTAGCAATGTAGTAAACGATGTTAACAATGTTCTACTTAATGTTATATTGAGAGCATGATTTACTATCTCTTTAAACGTGTTGTGACGCATTGATTTTATATCATCTCTTACGCGATCAAAAACTATTATAGTGTCGTTTAGAGAATATCCTATTATAGTCATTAATGCAGCTATAATGTTTAAATCTATTTGCAGAGGAACGCCAATTAGATGCAACAAAGATAGCATGCTGATAGTTATTAAGATGTCAAACGCAAGGCCTAGCGTTGCGCTTATTGCAAATTTAAACTCAAATCTGAATGTGATGTAAATTAATATGCAAATTAGAGCCAGAACTAATCCAATGCACGCCTGTTCACGCATTGTCTCTGACATTTGTCCACTTATGCTTTTCCAATTTTGGTCAAGTTGTTGTAAAGATTTTTGTGTAAGATTTATATTTGATTTTTCTAACGTTTTTACAAGCCAAACAAGCCGTGGATTTGTTTCAAATTTATATGTTGGGTCATCTGTTTGAATTGCAAACGGCATGGTATAAAAAGGTTTATTAATTTTGTCCATGCTTTTCCCAAAAAAGATTTTTACTATATTGGTTGGGAACATTTCTTTAACTTGTACGTCTTGTTCTGATACCCTGTTATTTTTTAATGCGCTGATTACTTGTAATTTGTAATTTTCATTTTCATTTTTTTGCAATTCAACGATTACAGCATATCCACCAGTGAAGTCCATTCCAAAAATTGTATCTTTATTTTTTATTATACCATACACACCACAAAAAATTAATATAGCGCTTATAAAAATTGCAGATTTACCATATTTAATAAAATTAAAATTTTTTGCTTTTATCAGGTTGGACATTGTCAAACGTTTGTGCTTTGGATTTAATATCCAACGGCTAAAGAAATAACGCGTTATAAATAATGCTGTGAACATCGATGAAACTACACCTATTATTAACGTTATAGCAAACCCTTTTATAGGGCCTGAATCAAAATTTAATAATATTACAGCAGCTATAATTGTTGTTAAGTTAGAGTCGACGATAGCGGAAAATGCCTTTCTGTAGCCGGAAGATATAGCAGATGACAATTTTTGTCCTTTTTCAAGCTCTTCGCGAATTCTCTCAAATACTAATACATTGGCATCTACAGCCATTCCAATTGTTAAGATAATTCCAGCAATCCCAGCTAGCGTTATTGAAGCCCCTATATTTTGTAAAGTAGCCCAAATGATAAATATGTTGAATATAACAGCTAATGATGCAACAACTCCTGCAAATCTATAATAGGATACCATTAATAAAACTACTGCTAATATAGCTACTACAGCTGCAGTAATCCCTTGCGCACGCTCTTTTAAACCAAGCTCAGGGCTTACGCTTCTTTCAGAGAGAATTTGAGGTGTAAATGAGAGTGATCCAGCTTTTAAATCTGCAACTAATTTGTTGATTTCACGTTGTGTAAAGTGCCCAGTTATCATTCCGCTATCTTTTAGCGGTGACTCTAACTGAGGAGCGCTAACTACGTAACCATTCAAAATTACAGCCATCCTCCACCCGTGCCCTCTCATATGTAATTCATAAGGCGTTCCAATTATGTTGTCTTTTGAAAAAATAGATGTCCACGCATGTAAATCTTTACGTGGAGAGATAGTTTGTCCAAAACTTGTGTTTTGTGATTTTTTTACTTCAAACGAGAGATAATTTCCTTTTGAAGTGTCGTATCCTCCATGTACATTTTCCAGATTAGACCCTTCTAATGCGTGATTTTTAAATACAAACAATAGCGGGTGAGTCTGTCCATGCCAATCTGCAAAATTATCTCCACTGTATATTGCGATTCTGCTAGTTTTCGTATCTATAGAGTTAGAAATTTCCATGTTATTTGGGTTGGCAAATCTAAGTTCGTTTTCGTACAAGATTCGTGCACTGTCACTTCTAGGCAGTGCTTTTTCTTCATTTCCACCTTCACCATACAAATGAGACCAAGCTATAAGATTGATATTTTCCAAGTCTTTTTTATTTGTAACTACAGCCTCATTCCATACATCTTGTAAAAATTGATTTGCTTCTTTACTTATAATTGAATTTTGCGTATCAAATTTTTCATTTATTATGTTGAATGTCATTGAGGATGATTTAATCAAATCGGCAGCAGATAGAGATTGTGAACCTGGAAAATCTAAAGTTATATTTGTACCTTCTTGTCGTATGCTTACATCTGATACGCCCATTTTATTGACACGATTAAATAATTCATTGATCCCCTGTCTAATATTGGTTTCATCTGAAACTACTTTGTTGTTATTGTCTTTTAAAACTATTTGAACGTTTTTCCCGCCAGATAGATCGAGCCCCCATGAAAGAGTCTTCTTTTCGTCGCCTCTGAAATATTTTTTACAACTTAATAATAGATTGCTCAATAAGACATTTTTTGTAGGTTTAGGGACATCTAAACTCGCTTGAGAAGATCTGTCAACTTGTGCCGCATTGTATTCATCTTGCCATTTTAGTAGATCTTCATGGATTTGAGTCTCTATTTTATTTAAAGTAATAATTCTCTCTTGTACATCAGAAAATTCTAACACACCAATTTTTTTTGTCCCATGCACTGTGAAATTTTCACGAGTAGCTTGAAGAAGGGGGAGGTAAAAATCAGATATTTCAAAAATATAATCATTTGCAAATTCAGCTGGCAATGGATATGTAGATCCAGGATAGGCAAAAAATCCATGACTTTTTAAAATTTTAGATAAATTTTGAAAATCCTTTTGAAATATTATTGATTCTTCAGATTTAAAATCATCTCCATATTTTTTAGCAATTCTTGTTAAATCTTTTGCTATTACATATATAGAATTCATTTTAAAACCAGAAATCGGCATGTTTTGTGTCATTATAGGCGAATATAAAACAAGAGATAGATTTTTTTTAGACAATGGCAGCTTATTATATTCAGCCCAGCCGATTATTGGATAAGACTCTTTTTGTAAATCTTTACTTACAGGATTCCATTGGTTTTGTAATGTAGTTTTTGTAAAATCAAATATTCCTTTTGCAGCGTAGCTTAGATTAATTGTTAAAAAACTTTTGCTATTAGGTAACGATTTGACAGACGTTATGTAGTTGTTACCGCTAGGCGCAAATTGTTCGCTACTCTCTCTTGAGATTTTTGCAATTTCATTAAATATCAATTGGTTTAGATTGTCTGATTGTTGTTTATCGTTGTTTTCAAATTGTTCTTTTAAATCAGTTATCTCTTTTTTCAACTGCAATGAGAGAGTCTCTTCATTTAAATCAAAAATTATTGATTCTATTATAGGGTTTCTATTGTTGATTTCAAATATATAGTTATCATCTCCTGTTTTCATCTCCATTTTATCTAGAGCATCGTATACGTCATCTGTTGAAAATCTCGAAATTGTAGAGGCAAAAGCTTTGCTATTTCGTTTAATTATTGATATCGCTTTTAATAAATTATCTTCTTTTTGAACGAATGAATTTACTTCAGATAGAATTAACGATTCATCTGCACTTGTAGGTTGGTTTTTTTCCTTCAATGACAATTTTTGCATTTGAATTTGATCTTTATATTTTGTCATTGCTTCTAAAAGTTTTTCAATTGCATTTTCTTTGTTATCAAATACCCCTTGCGTAAATGTTTGATAAAAATTATTAGCTATCTGATTATTTTTGGAAAAAATTTTATCTATATTTATTATATTTTGAGCAATAATATAAATGAAATCCTGAACTCTAGCGTCGTTATCTTGTTTAATTATGAGATTTACAAGCGAAGCATTCTCAGTTGGACCTCCAATGTTCATGGCCAATTGTAAAATCCTATCTTTTATCAAGTTTTCATAATTTTGAGTAATTTGTTTATCGCTGCGATACATTTTTGAGTATGTAAAATATTTACTTGGCTCGTTTATATTAAATTTGATAGGTAATTTTCTTTGTAAATATACAGTGTTTTCTTCTTGATCTGTTTGTGTATCTGATGCGATTGAAAAATTGTCCTGCAAAGATAGTTGTGATGGATAGAATGGAATAAGTGAACCAGCTCTTGGTAATAACATTTTAAATCTATCAGCATCTCCTTGACTTGAAAAAGCTACGCTAATAATTTGTGGGGTCTTTCCTAAAACCTTAATTTTTTTAGCTTTTACCCCTATTAATTTATTAAACGATTCAACCCATTCGTGCGCATCTAATTCTAGTCTATTTACACGTTCCATTATAGATACTATTATTTTCTCAGAACGTTTGTCGTTAATAGGTTGTTTTAGAGGGTTAATATAGAAAAAAATTGTAGGTAAAATATTATATAGAGTTAGACATGCCACTGCAATTATCAACGTTAACTGCCATTTATTTTTTTTGATCATCCTTATATCCCTATCTTAATCTTAATGCGCCAAAAAACAGTATAGAAAAGTATAATATTAACTTCAACTTACATTTCTCCAACATTCAGCATCACAAACTGAATGGTGGATTATAAATTGCTTAACATGTAATATAACAAAAATATTTTTTTTAGCTTGCGCTTAGTTCAAACGTTAGTTTTAATTGTGGTGATTTATGAAAATGCCTAAACATGTAGCAATTATTATGGATGGCAATAGAAGGTGGGCTGCTGCGAGAGGGCTTGAACCTATAAGTGGGCATTTGAGTGGTGCTGAAACGCTTGTAGATATTGTTGAAGAGGCTATTACGATTGGAGTCGATGTATTGACAGTTTATTCTTTTTCTACTGAAAATTGGGCGCGTCCAGCAGAAGAAATTGATGATTTGATGTCGCTGTTTAGAATTTATTTAAAAAAAATGCATCATATTATGCTTAAAAAAAATATTAGATTTGAAACAATTGGAGATTTAACTTCATTTCCAGACGATCTTAAATATATTATTTTTGAAACAAAGAGAGCTACTTCGAGTGGAAATAAAATAACTCTTATTTTGGCATTGAATTACGGTGGAAGGGATGATTTGAAACGAGCGTTTGTTAAAATGATAGACGATATTCAATCTAACAAATTGTGTAAAAGTGATATTAGTGAGCAAGTTATATCTAAGTATTTGGATACGCATGAATTTGCTGATCCAGATTTATTAATTCGTAGCGGAGGAGATAGTAGAGTTAGTAATTTTTTAATTTGGCAGATCGCTTATAGTGAGATGTATATATCCGACGTCTTGTGGCCAGATTTTACTAAAAAAAATTTTAATGATGCTATATTAGAATATCAAAGACGAGAACGTAGGTTAGGTGGATGAACGCTGTTTTTTCAGATTTAAAAAAAAGGGTGATAATTTCAACTATTTGTGTAGTTGTAGTTGCAATTTTGATTTATTTTTCAAACAACGCTATTGTACAGTTGGTAGCGATGGTAGTAGTTGGCGCATTGGCAATTACTGGTATTTGGGAATATGTTCAGCTTCTTAAAATTAAAAATATAGAACTTCCGTTTTGGTTGTTATCTACATTGACAGGTCTTTTTATTATTGCTAATTATTTAACTGTACTGAGTTTAGGATTTTCTATAGTTTTGCAGTGTGTGGTTGTGGTATTTTTTTTCTCAGTTTTTATTTATAATTTTTATAAAATTCATGGGGCAATTATTAAAATTGCAGCAACATTTTTTGGTGCATTTTACATTGTTATGCCTATTGGACTTATGCTTAGAATATTATACCCTATTTCTATATCGACTAATTTTGTAGACGGTAGGGTTTGGCTAGCTTATCTCATTGTAGTTACAAAAATTACTGATATTGGAGGATATTTTGCAGGAAAATTGTGGGGGAGAGGGAAGCTTGCTCCAACTATTAGCCCTGGGAAAACAATGACTGGAGCGTTTGCCGGGTTTATTTCTGCTATTTTGGTTAGTATAATATTTTTTTTAATTTCTACATTTTGCATTCCGAGTATTTCTAATATTTTTAATATAACTTTTGTGCAATCTATTGTGTTAGGTGGAATTATTGGTATATTTAGTCAATTTGGCGATTTGGCAGAATCGCTATTAAAAAGGGATGCTAACGTAAAAGACAGTAATAATATTCCTGGAATAGGCGGTGTCTTGGATATGTTAGACTCGTTATTGTTTACTACGCCGATTTTATATTTATTTTTGAGAACTATTACATTATGAACAAATTTATTGTAGTTACAATAGATGGTCCATCAGGGGTTGGTAAATCTACTGTTGCAAAATTGGTCGCCTCTAAATTAGATTTTGATTATCTTGATACAGGGGCAATTTATAGAACTATTGCATTACATGTAGGTAATTTAGAAGGTGACTCCTTAATTAAGGCATTAGATAAATGTAACTATGATGTAGTTATTGAAAATGGGATAAAGAAGCATTATCTTAATGGTAAGGATGTTACAAAAGAGATACGTTCAGAAAAAATATCGCAAAAAGCTTCTGTGATAGCAACTGATTCACGCGTGAGAGAGGTAGCGAATAATTTACAGCGTAAATTAGCAAGTAATTGTAATATTGTTGTTGAAGGGCGTGATTGTGGCAGTACAGTTTTCCCAAACGCAGATGTTAAAGTTTTTCTTACAGCAAAAGTCATGGAGAGGGCTAAGAGGAGGATGAAAGAATTAAACGAGGGTAGACCAAATAAAGATCAAATTTTCAATATAGATCGCATTGCTGATGAAATAAAGGAGAGAGACTTTAGAGACACTGAAAGGGAAAATTCTCCTTTGAAAAGGGCGGTAGATGCAATTTCTATAAATACTACAAATATGAGTGTAGAACAAGTATCAGAAAATATCATTAAATTAGTTAATAAAGAAGTTGCTACACCTCACTTTTTATATAAAATATTGTGCTTATTGTGCAGGTGGGTTTTTAAATTTTTGTATAAAATGCGTAGTTATGGAGTTGAAAACTTGCCGCAAGGGAGAGCGATAATAGCTCCGAATCATGTCTCGTTCTTAGATCCCCCAGCTATCGGTGCCACTAGTCCATTTAAGCTCCACTCATTGGCGCAAGATTATTTGTTTAATATACCACTTCTTAAATGGATAATTCCACATGTAAATGCTCACCCTGTTAGTGGAAGCGCCTATGATACAGGTGTAATGAAAATTATAGCGTCATTATTGCGAAAGGACGAAAAGGTGTTGATATTTCCTGAAGGTGGTAGAAGTCACAATGGCAAATTATTGCCATTAAAAAGAGGTGTTGCCCTCCTTTCGTCTATGACAGAGTCTCCAATTATCCCAGTTGCAATAATTGGTGCATATGAAATTTGGCCGCGCAACAAACGATTTCCAAAATTATGGGGAAAATTATCTGTTGTTTATGGGAAGCCTATTTTTTGGAAAGATTATATAAATAAATATTGTGACAAAAAAATAGCGCAACAACAAATGCTTAATGATTTAGCCAAAATATTACAAGAGTTACAAGCAAATTTTAAAAGAGATTAACCTGTAAATGTTTCCAGTAATTTTTCGAATGTATAATTTGTTAATATATCGTTAAGAATTGCATTCGTAAAAATATTGCCATAGTCCTTTACCTTGCGTCCAAAGAACTTACTATGAAATAATAATTTATTATCTTTAAAATAGAAAGCAGGAATAGAATTTATAAGATTGAAATCATGTATTATCAAATTTTTAATTTCTATCTCTTCATTTGATGTAAATTCTAAGGATAACAAACCTCCTATGTAGTCAATTGTATTTCTGTAAGTGTACTCGATGATTTTATCGACAGCGTCTTTTTTAAGGAAATGTTTTATATAGAGATTGCGCATACACAGAAGGGTGATTGTATTCAATGGGACTAATCTACTTTGTGCATTGAATAATTGGTCGGTATTGGTGATAGATATCTGTTGATCTTTTTCTACCTCTCTATCGAAGGATGATTTTAAATCATCGTCATTTAATTCTGTTGTTATTTTATATTTAGATTTTATTTCTTTAAAAAATTGTTTATCAAACCTCTCTTCAGGCGCTATCTCTTCAAACATTGTTCTAACTTCTGTATCTATTGGTATAAACGATACTGTACTTTTATCTTTACTTGTATAAGGTATGAAGTTTTCCCAGTGCATATCTGAAGTTTTAGCTTGATGAAAAATTTTAGCTTGTTTAGCTAAATTACTTATCACTTCATTAGTGATTGCGAAGTTGTTAGCGCTTTTAATGTATTTAGAATATCCATGATCACCACTATCTAACATGGCCACTGTTTTTATATTATTTTTTTTAAAAATAGCAGACATAATAACTTCTCTTCTCATGCTTCTTGGTTTGTATACTAATTGTTTAATCGAATTATCTTGATCTTTTTTGAATATTAAAAAACAAACACACTCTCCATTATGACGTTCGGATTCATTATTTACCTTAACATCATGCAGAGTGTAACCTTTTAATTTAAATAGATAATCTAATTCATTTTTATCAGCGGTAATGTTATTTATTATTTTATTTAAAAATAAAACTTCACTAACTATTGCTTCTACAATAATATTTTTCAGAATTAATTGTTGAGGTTCTGTAAATGGTCGATCTATGTATCTTTGTATCTTTCTGCTATAAAAAGCATGTGTTTATATATGGCTTCTATAGATTTAGTTTGCATTTCTGTGTATATAAATGATTTATTATATACAGGTATTTCACTTAACGTTGTTAATATTAAACTAGTAACTGTGGGTTTATCATAGAATATTGACTTCATCAATTTGGTGACATTATCAGATATAGCTTTATCTATTTTATCATACAAATTTGGTTCTGATCCCTTTTGCTGTTGCAATTGAGAATTTATTTGAGCAATCTCATTCATATTACATCCTTATATTTAATAATATTATTACTAAAACATAATTATGTTTTAGTAATCAAATTATATAAATTTGGATTCAAAAATCTAACACAACACCTATAGTTTGAGAATAAAACACTTGAATTCACCAAATAATAAAACTTAAACAGAAAAAAGTTGACAATTGAGTATGTTTGTTGCAAATTATAATCAATATTTTGCGTAACGTGAGTTTAAAATATAATAGATAGAGGCAAGAAAATGACTGTTCAACAAATTGTCGATGAGAAAAATTTTAATGAAAAAATTCAACAAGATAAATTAACGCTTGTTGATTTTTTTGCTGATTGGTGTGCTCCTTGTAGACAGATAGCGATTGTGTTAAGTGATTTGGCCGCAAAAGGTGGCGATAATTATGAAATTTGTAAAATAGACATAGATAATGAAAAAAATATAAGTATAGCTTCAAAATATATGATTGCTTCTATACCAACTGTTTTGTTTTTTAAAAAAGGTAAGCTTGTACATCGATTCACAGGGATGCAAAATGAAAAAGCGATTCAAGGTATGATCGATGAATATTCAGTGTGAGTGATGTCAAGTATTACTGTTTTGTGCAAGCGATGCAAAACCAACTACAGCTACACAGTTTGAAAGATTTAAACATCTAGCATTGTTAGCCATTGGAATTGTATAGAAGTGGTTTGCATATTTTTTCATTATGTGTTCTGGAAGACCTTCAGTTTCTGATCCAAAAATTAGAAGTGGATCATGTGTGAATTTAGCACATGTGTAAGGTGTTGTAACTTTGCTAGAAAGAAAGTAAGGTGTTTTGTTTTGGCTATCTATAAATGATTCTAAATCATCTATAATGTCAATTTTAACTTCATCCCAATAATCAAGACCTGCTCGCTTTAGCTTTTTGCTATTTATTGAAAATCCCAATGGGCGCACAAGAGTAAGGACTGCGTTTAATGCCAAACATGTTCTAACTATGTTTCCAGTATTTTGTGGAATTTGTGGTTGGAATAAAATAATGTTCATTCGTTATAAAAAACGCCTATAGTTTTATAGGCGTTTTTTGTGAAATTTATTTATTAGTGGGTTTTTGTGGTGTATCTTCTGTAGATGCAATTTCATCAACTTGGTTTGCATTCTTACTTACAGATGCCGCGCTTTCTTCAACTTTAGGAGCGTTCGCTTTTATCACTTCTATTTCGAATGTCAATAGAGAATTAGGTGGAAGAAAGTTCATTGTGCCATATCCAAAATCTGGATGGATGAACACTTTTCGTTTTTCTCCCTCTTTCATTCCAACTATAGATTTATTAAAACCTGGAATAGTTTCATTTAAAACTATTACCTCATCTTTAGAAGATTCACCAAATGTCTTTCCATCTAAAAGCGTCCCTATATAACGAATTACTGGAGAAAAATCCGCCTTTACCTCTTCACCAAATCCTTCTTGCAAACGTATATATTGAAGTTTTCCTTCTTCTATTTCTATGACGCCTTTTTCTTTTTTATTTTTAGAGAGAAATTCTTCAGCTTTTTGCAAATTCATATCACCTTGTTTTTTTGTGGAAGCCTCTTGCATCATAGATATAGCTTGTATGCATTCTGACTCATTCATTGGTGATTCTTTGCCAGCAGTGGAATCTTGTATGCCTTGGATGACATCACTCATTTTGAAATCTAACCCAAGAGATGTTAAGTTTTGTCCTATTATATGCCCAAATGCATTAGATATTTTTGATATGTCTTTTTCTAAATCGATAGATGGTTTTGTCTCTTCATGTTTAGTGGTTTCGATAGCGAATAAAGGAAGTATTGTCAATCCAAATACGATTGGGACTAAATATAAAAATTTTTTCATGATTGTTTCCTTATGTTTTCTTATAGATAAAGAATATAATTTAACCGTTATTATTTTTAATTGCAAGTTTCTTGTAGACAAAAAATATTTTATCAATTTAAAATCTTTATTGATTAGGAGGTTAAATTTGAATTTAAGTGTATACTCAAACTCAAACTCAAACTCGAGCGGGAGTTTTGAAATTATTTGTGATAAAATATCTGAAGAAAATTTACAAAAGTTCATCGAACTTTACAGGTTAAATTGTAATATTGAGTTTTCTGCAGCGCATTTTTCTGTAATTAAATTTGATAAAATAAAAGTCGAGAAAACAATGGATGTTTTTTTGCCAAAAAATTTTCTACTTAAGTTGGATATAAATACAAAAAAATCAAGCGTACCAGACGATGTTATCATTGAATGGTATAGTAAAATTACAAAATTGTATAAAGAATTGACTCCACTTAAATATTTCGATGGAGATTATAACGGTCTAATTAAGAAAAAAATTACTCTATATATTTTAAAAAATATTAAAAACTCACATTACATAAAATGAGGAAATAGGAAGTATGAGAGATTTTGAAAAAACAATTTATTTAAAAATCGTAGTAATATTAAAATAATATTACGAGGCTTTTTGAATAATATTGTGATTCAAAAGATCCGTACATCCATTTTCTGCTTTTATGTAAGGTGAGTTAAAAATTAAGACAAATTTATTTATTTTTTGTACACAATGGTTATTCCTAAATCGTCTAATTGCGATTTTGCTACAAACGACGGACATTCCATCATTATATCTGCAGCTTTTTGAGTTTTTGGAAAACATATAACATCTCTAATTGAACTTGAGTTTGTAAGTAACATAATAAGTCTATCTATGCCAAGCGCTATCCCTCCATGAGGTGGGGTTCCAAACTGAAGTGCTCGTATAAAGAAACCGAATTTTTGTTCTATTTCATCTCCTGTTAAATTTAAAATTTCAAAGATTTTTCTTTGGACATCTTGGTTGTGTATGCGTATAGAGCCTCCGCCTATTTCGAATCCATTTAGAACTACATCGTATGCATTTGATTTTACTTTTAATGGTTCGCTATCGAGTAGGTGGAGGTCTTTTTTCATAGGCATAGTGAATGGATGGTGGGTGCTTGTTGGCATGCCGCTCTCTGAATCTAACTCAAAAAGCGGAAAATCTGTTACCCATAAAAATGCCAATTTATCTTTCTCTGCTAATTCCATTTTATTAGCAATGTGACGGCGTAGGTGATCTAACGATTGATTTACTACACTCTCAGTAGAAGCGGCAATGAGAATAAGATCTCCATCTTTTACTTTTGTTTTCTCTATAAGTTCATTTTGCAATTTTTCGTCAAAAAATTTAACAATATTAGATGTTAAATAACCATCTGTCATTTTCATCCAAGCTAAACCTTGAAGTCCAAACTTAGAGACTAAATTAATGAAATCATCTATATCTTTACGTGAAAACTGTCCACCATTTGGAATTGTCATTGCTTTTACTATGCCACCAATTCCTAATTGATCTTTTATAATAGAAAAATTAGATCTTTTAATAATATCGTCAATACGAACGAATGATAAATCATAACGTAAATCTGGTTTATCTGTTCCATATTTATCGAGACATTCATCGTAACTCATATGTTGAAAATGTTTTGGGATATCAATGTTTAAACATTCTTTAAAAATTTTACCGAGAAGCTCTTCTATTATAGCAATTATATCTTCTTTTTCTATGAAACTCATTTCGACGTCTAATTGCGTAAATTCTGGCTGACGATCTGCGCGTAAGTCTTCATCTCTAAAACAACGGGCTATCTGATAATATCTGTCTACACCACCAATCATTAATAGTTGTTTAAAAATTTGCGGAGATTGAGGTAAAGCATAAAATGTCCCTTTTGCAACCCGTGCTGGAACTATGTAGTCGCGAGCTCCTTCTGGTGTGGACTTTGTTAAGATAGGAGTTTCAACATTTAAAAATCCTTTGTTATCAAAAAAATTACGCATAATTGCTGTCGCTTTACCACGCATTAATTGATTGTTTAAAAGTTCGCCACGTCGTAGATCCAAATATCTATACGTAAGTCTAAGATCCTCATTTATATCTATAAATTCATCGCAAATGGAAAATGGGGGTGTTTTAGCAGACGATAAAATATCTAGCTCTGTTACTTCTATTTCGATTTCGCCAGTTGAAAGCTTAGAATTAATCATTCCATCAGATCTGAGGCGTACCTTTCCTACGACTTTGATAGTCCATTCACTACGCAGCATATCGCCTTGGATGTGTAAATGTTTGTTTATTTTTGGATCAAAAATTAATTGAGTGATGCCATAACGATCTCGAAGGTCTATAAATATTATAGATCCGTGGTCCCTTCTTCTATGTACCCACCCGCAAACTGTTATTGTTTTTCCTGCATCATTTTTATTTAATTCATTACATGTGTGTGTACGATATGAAGTTTGTAGTTGTGGTTTGTCATTTTTTGTTGTTGTCATAATAATAACTCCAATTTGTATAAAATTGTTTCTGATTCATCTCTCTCTTCGTGCGACTTTAAATTTTTAATTCTTAGTGTATTTGATTGCAATTGATCGTCTCCTATTATAATTGCATATGACGCATTATTCTTAACTGCAGTTTGTAATCCTTTTTTAACATTAAAATTATTATAATGCAATAACGAAGAAAATCCATTACATCTAATAATTGTCATATATTTAAAACAAATATTTTTACATTTTTCAGACAATGGAATTAGATAAAAATCTATTGTAGGTGTTGTGTTTATAAAATTTTCCTGTTCTGTCATCGATTGTATTACCCGTTCAATTCCTGTGGCGAATCCAACTCCAGGCATGTCAGGTCCACCCATCATTTTCATCAAATCATCGTAACGTCCACCACCACCCAAACTATTTTGAGCTCTCACATCGTCTAATTTTACTATTTCGTATACTGTATCTCTGTAATAATCTAGCCCACGCACTAATGTGTGGTCTATCGTGTATTTTATGTTTAAATTTGTTAATTCATCGCACACAATATTAAAATGAGAAGATGACCCGCTGCTTAAAAAATCTATAATTTTTGGGGCATTTGCACAAATTTCTCGATCTCTTTGATCTTTTGAGTCTAAAATACGTAATGGATTTATCTCATATCGTTCTCTACTCTCTTCAGATAGATTTTCTAGATTAGGGGCGAGGTAATCTTTAAATTTTTTAATAAAATTTTTTCTACTTTCGCCGTCTCCAATAGAATTTATTAAAAGCGATGTATTGGTTAACCCAATGCTGTTATAAAATTCTAATAACAAAGCAATTGATTCTACATCAATTAATGGATCATTATGACCAATAGCTTCAATTCCGAATTGATAAAATTGACGATATCTCCCTTTTTGTGCACGATTGTACCGCCATAATGGCGCAAAATAATAGAAGCGATTACATGCCTTATCGTGAAGGTTATTTTCAATATATGCTCTGACAAGAGGAGCTGTTAATTCAGGTCTTAAACTAATAGATCGACCGCCTTTGTCTTCAAAAGTGTACATCTCTTTTGAAACAATATCACTCCCTTCACCTGAACTGCGAGTAAATACCTCAGTATGTTCAAATACCGGAAGAATTGCTTCTTTAAAGCCGTATTTTTTAGCTACAGATCGCGCTTTTTCTTCAATATCACGCCATATATGAGACATTTTCCACAATTCATCGGCTTCTGGCAAGATGTCGTAACACCCTTTAACGCGGTTATATAACATAGATTGTATATAATAATCACAAGCTTGTTTTTTTTCTACTTGCTTTTTGTGTATACCTGCAGAATGTTGGATTAATTGCTAGCTATACTTGATAGTAAAGTTACCCAATTGTGAAGCGTCCCAGCTTGTTTGTTAAGGAGTGCGTTGTTGTGTAGAGAGAGTAAAATATCCATAAATGGAAATGGTAGCCATTTTTCTCCTGTGTGCTGAGTGATATAATAACCAAGCGACATATCGCTATTACCTGCATAACTGTTAACTTGTTGTACAAATAACTCGATTTGCCCTAGGTAAATTTGAATATTTTGAAGATGCTCTTTATTTTCAATAAAAAGAAGTAATATGTGCCAATTTGTTGATAGAGCTTCTGCATAAAGGTAGTCTTGACTTTTATCTTCATCAATAAGTTGTTGCAGTAATATTTTTAATTGTTTTACTGCTTTTATTAACTCTTGGATCGATAGTGATGGTTTTTCTTTTATTAGTTTTAAGTACTGCTCAAGCTTTTTTTGAACTAAAATACGTAGTTTAAGATCTAAGACGATCTCTGAATGTAAGCGAAGATCTTTAAATACTATAATATTTTCTTCTTTATCAGATTGAAGTTCAGGAATTTTCATCTTTTCAGAGCTTGTATTTTCAAAGCCACCTTGTATATGTGTCATATTTATATATATTATTTTTTTTACTATTTTAGAGCAAAATAATTATAAAGATTCATTTTCTTGAACGCTATGCGTATCTTAGAAAAGAAGCAAGATATTATACACAAAAAAACTCAAAAGTTGGCTTTTGACTTTGCTGGCATCCTCATCTTTTAAGTCGTCTGCATCGCTCAACTTATTCAAGTTGAGCTGCTTCGACGTCGCTACGCTACTTCAAATATGCGGCGCCGGCTTTGTCAAATTCCCAACTTTTGAATTCATTTGTGTATTAACTTGGAATAAAAATCAGATTATACTATATTTATTAGTTATTAAATTTTTTATTACAAGGACTTAGAGTGCGATTACGCAAAATAATTTCCAACTTTTTATTGATTTTACTAATTGTCTAAATGGTTGCTTATACACTTATTATTTATGATTCTATTCTAAATCTTCTTGAGAAAATAGAGAGTGGCGAGTTAGAAAAAACATGCGGGTTATTCCAAACGAAGCCAATGTGTGGCTTGACCTTGAAAATGATATAGAAGACCTTCTAGCTGTTGGATCGAGCTATTATGAGTATGGTATTGCTTCTTCTTTATTTTATGGCAGTGTGGAAATTATGTTATGTAACGGAATTCACGTTGTACCAACAGAACCAAGGTTATAAATATGGATAAATTTTCAATTGAATATGTTCTTCTTTCTATGCAAAGCGCTTTACTCGATGCAATCACTCCAGAATTAAGAGGTGTTGTGATAA
>JAHFTJ010000017.1 GCA_023269435.1 Chlamydiota bacterium | reverse complement strand
AAGTTACCCTTTTTTAAAAAAGAATAACATAAAATTTTATAGATTAAAATTCAATGAATTATTTGCCAATCTATCCAACTGCAAAAATCAGTCAATTTTGATCGTAGATCATACCCCTAGGATAGACCCCAGGATACTATCACTATCATGATTTAAAAAAACCAAAAGTTATGAAATGAAAAACTTTTTTTGCATAATCTCCAATTGCCAAAGCTGTATTCATCAAACCTCTCCAAACATTTCCAAGCGATTCGCTTTCTAATTGTTGGTTTGTTACAGTTAATTGGTTTTTTTCTACAGTTAATTGTCCTTTTTCTACAGTTAATTGTCCTTTTTCTACAGTTAATTGGTTTTTTTCTACAGTTAATTGGTTTTTTTCTACAGTTAATTGTTTGTTTGCTTTAACAAACTTTTTATTATCAACAGAAAGGTTTTTTGCATTTACAATTGCGTGGCCTTTTGCACGAACTGATTGTTCATTTGTTGTAGTTAATTCTTTGTTAATTTTATTAGTTTCCGATATGGTAAGTTTTAACTTTAATATTTTCTGCTGATTTTTATAAAGTTTATTTACAGCAACGTCATTCTCATCTTTTAATGATTGATTTGCATTGAGTAAAGTTCGATTTTGTTTGCACAAATTTTGATTGGTAACCAAATTCGCATGTGTCATAAACATATGTTTTCTCCTTTTTTTGTTTGATAATGGCAATTCAATAAGTATTGAACGCCGGTGTTAATCTTATTATTAATAATACAAAAAAACTCTAATTAATCACAATCTTAAAATTATAATTATAATTAAGGGAGAGGGTTAGGCGTTGGGTGTCAAAAGTTGAATAAATTTTTGAATCAAACTTTTGCAAAATAAAAATATCTTTTATTAACTAGATTCAATTTATTTTTTTATTTTGTTGCTGTGAAAAGCATAAATGACGGTCTGTTTACGCCGCCTTTTACATACGAACGTTGCATTTCCACTTGCTTGAAGCCAGCGTCTTTAAACATTGCATAACACTCGCCTTTTGAATACCATCGGATAAAAAGGTTTTTTTCTTCTATTTCTAACAAATCTTGTCCAGACCACAATTCAAACCTAACCTGACTCTCTATAATTTGTTCCACAGGATCGTGATGACTTTTTTCGCGACGAATATACCTTTCGTTTCTTTTTTTATCGCGTACATCTTTAACAATATTCCATCCATTAGATTCAAGTGGCATCTCATTCCATGGGAGGAAAAAAGCAACCGTGCATTTATGGGTCTCTTCTAACATGTTGTAACATTTTGCAAGTAATAATTTTGCATCGTCTGTATTGTGAATAAATTGAAAAGAACCAAGTGATATATATATAAATTGATATTTTTTTTTAATATCGATCTCTTCTAATTTTTGGTGGTATAAAACTGGTGCAAGGTTGGCTTTAGCTGCTTTATTGCGTAAAATATCCAACATTTCTTTAGATGAATCGACACCTTCAACAGAGAAACCCTCTTTAAGAAACGGGAGGAGAAGTCTACCTGTAGCACAAGCTAATTCTAATGCAGTCCCCCCACCTTCCCTAATCAAAGTACGATAAAAATCGATCTCTTCCACATCGATGTGTGGCGACCAATAATCATAAAGTTGTGACATCAAGCCACTTGCATGATTTCGCAAGATATTTACCTACATTAAGTTAACTTAACCGTAACATTATAATAATATAAATCGAGACTAGATTACACATGTGTTCACTTTTTTTCCACTAAATTTATACACAAATGAATTCAAAAGTTGGGAATTTTACAAAGCCGGCACCACATATTTGAAGTAGCGTAGCGACGTCGAAGCAGCTCAACTTGAATAAGTTGAGCGATGCAGACGACTTAAAAGATGAGGATGCCGGCGAAGTCAAAAGCCAACTTTTGAGTTTTTTTGTGTATAATTTCCACTTCCATAATATCCTCAATTCATGATAAATAAAAAATTATGACGTGTGCAATTGAATCAATTGTTGTATACTCATAGGCTAAAATATGAAGAAAATTATTAGTTTTTTATTACTCTCTATTCTGCTGGCTAGCTGCAACGGAAAATCTAACTTTATTGTAACTGGCATCGACGAGAGAGAGGCGAACATCATTATTGTCTTTTTGGAAAGCAAAGGGATAAAAGCTTACAAAGAAGTTATGTCTTCCGGTCCAACTGTTGGGGCAGAAGCAGCTAATGCTAAATTTAATATACACGTAGACTCTGGGAAAACTATTGAAGCAATGGCTATTTTAAATAGCAATGGGTTACCTAGAAGGCAAGGGGTAAATTTGTTAGAGTTATTTTCTAAAAGTGGAATGATGACGACTGACAAAGAAGAGACAATCAGATATCAAGCTGGATTAACTTCGCAAATAACCAATATGATTTTACTAATTGACGGTGTTATAGATGCAAACGTTCAAATATCTTTCCCACAACAAGATGTGACTGGATCAGAGACGGCTGCAAAACCACGAGTAACAGCATCTGTATTTGTCAAACACCAAGGCATTATCGACGATCCTAACTCGCATCTTGAGATAAAAATTAAGAGATTAATAGCAGGGAGTATACAAGATCTTAATATAAGTGATGTAACAGTCGTCTCTGATAGATCACGCTTTACAGATGTAGAAATTAATCAATTTGGGGAACCCATAGAATCAAAAGCTAAAGAATATGTAAAAATATGGTCTATCATTATGAGTGAAGGCTCCACTTCTACATTTAGAATTATATTTTTCTCCCTCTTGATAGTTGCATTAATTTTAGCAATAACAATAAGTTGGATAATATGGAAAATATATCCAATTGTTTTTGCAGATGGGGGTTTCAAACAATTATTTTCTTCAACACCATTTTCAAAGAAAAAATCATCAACTGATAATTCGCAATCAAATGAAGAGAGCTAGAAATGAAAGAAGTTAGTTTGCTAGGATTACAGAAGATGTTAAGTTCTACTCCTAAAGAAAAAAAATTGCATTTGCTCGCTATTCTTCAACCAGAGATAAAAATAGCGTATGAAAAACTCTCTCAGTTTAAGCAGAGTGAATTAGACGACTTATCTTTAGAACAATTGATTTCCAACGTACATCCAAGTTGGTTTACAACACAATTGGAAGAGCTTTCTATATTGGATAGACGTTTTTATATATCTGCATTGCCACAACAAAGTAGAGAATTTTTAACTTCTCATTTCAATGAAAGTTACGAAATGTATCAATTCGATGATAAATTAAAAAAATTTGTATTGATTAAATTATTTAATGAGACATTTTGCGATTATAGACCACTTGGCTTATCTTTTTTACAATACGATCAATTGCTCCCACTCGCTACGACAAATGCAAATGACCTCGCAATGCTTTGCAAACATCTTGGATTGTTCGATCTTCTGGGGGTCTTAAAAACAACAATAAAAGCAACCACAATTTTAAAAATAGAACGATCACTATCGTACAATGAAATAACATTTCTAAATAAAATACATTCTTATCAACCTACCCTTTATTTTAACGAAGTAAAAATGCATAGTATAGAAAATGATGGCGTTCATATACCTGATGTAATTTTTGAAATGGGGATAACCAGATTAGCTAGAGCATTAAGCAAATCTTCTGATCATTTATTATGGTATATAATTCACTCATTAGACAAAAAATTGAGTTGCAAGTTTAATCAATTCACAGCAACGATTGACGACCGTTCTTGCACTATTTTAGCAAACCAAGTTCACTATACATGGAAAGAAATATGGTCTTATTCTCATTAGTAAAAAAAGGCGATGTCCACCTTGAAAAGGGAAAAATTATACGCAAAGAAGAGTTTTCATTGCTTTTCTCTGCAAAAGAACTTATAGATGAAGCAAATAAAGAAGCTAAAGAAATAATAGAAAATGCACGTCTAGAGGGAGAAAAATTAAAAAAACAAGGAGAAGAAGACGGATTCCAAGAAGGTCTTGTAAAATTTAATGAACACATCTTACACCTTGAAGATTCGTTGAAAATTCTACGCCATGAAATGCAAAAGGCACTTTTACCTCTAGTTTTAAAAGCTACTAAAAGAATTATAGGGGAGTTACTCGAGTTAAATTCAGAGACCGTTGTAGAAATTGTCATGCAATCTGTAAAATCTATCTCTCAATGTCGAGTAGTTAAACTATACGTAAACAAAGCCGATATAGCAGCCTTAGAGGCTTCAAAAGATAAAATAAAAAATGCATTCGAATCTTTAGAGAGCCTTCGAATAGAAGAAAACCATGACGTTGCAATTGGCAGTTGCATAATAGAGACTGAACGCGGTATTTTAAATGCCACGCTTGACAACCAATACCGTGCGTTAGAAAGAGCTATGCAAGCACATACAAAAAAATCATGAAAATAAAAATAAACTATAATCGTTATTTCTCGATTTTATTCATAATGTTGTTAAGCATAGGTTCAACAATGTCTAATAGAGTCTATGCTCAAGAAGATAATCAAACACAACTAACAGAAACTCAACATGTTAAGCAGCCTCCATTAATACAAAAAATTTCGCTAATAGTTGCATTTAGTCTAATGCCATTTGCAATAATAATTTTAACATCTTTTTTAAAAATGGTAGTTGTATTGTCATTATTAAGGCAAGCTTTAGGGGTGCAAAATGCCCCACCAAACCAGGTTATAAATGGAATTGCATTTCTTATGGCAATTTATGTCATGTTTCCGACTGGACTTGCAATGTACGATGACGCAAAAAATTATATGGAGAGTCAGGCTCCAAGCAAAGGCGAACCAATTTTTTCAGAAATATCAGCAGAGTATATTATTGGGATTATGGATAGATCAAAAGAGCCGTTACGTAAATTTTTAATAAAAAATTCTGCAAATCAACACAGAACTTATTTTTACCAACTAGCAAGACAAAAATTTCCACCACCATATAGAACTGAATTAAAAACTAACGACTTTATCGTTGTAATACCAGCTTATATAACAAGTCAAGTGAAAGCCGCGTTTGAAATAGGTGTCCTCATTTATTTGCCATTTTTTGTAATCGATTTAGTTGTTTCGAACGTGTTACTAGCAATGGGAATGATGATGTTGTCGCCATTAACAATTGCTTTACCATTAAAATTACTTTTGCTAGTCATGATAGATGGCTGGACGTTGCTAGTAGAAGGAATTGTACTAACCTATAGGTAAATAATGTTTAGTTCGCAAGTTTATCAATTAGCTTATCAAGCATTGCTCCTTATATTAATATTATCAGGACCTCCGATTATAATAAGTATGATATTTGGTCTAACAGTTGCAATTTTTCAAGCAGCCACACAAATTCAAGAACAGACTCTATCATTCACTATCAAGCTGGTAGCTGTTATATTAACGCTATTGTTCATGGGTGGTTTTTTAGCGTCTCAAATTACTCAATATGCGCAAGTCATTTTTAATAATTTCTATAAATGGGGGACATAACCTCCAATTAAATGTATTTTGACTATTTAACTCTTATAGACAGCATCAAAGGGATGGATTATCCAACACTTTGGCGTATACTGTTATTATCTTTTTTCAGATTTGGACCGATAGTTGCTATCGCCCCTTTTTTAGGGGCAAAAATCATTCCAAATACAGCAAGAATGGCGCTTATTCTTTCGTTGGCTGTAGTCTTTCTACCGAATATTATTTACTATTCTGGAGAGCAAAAAATAACAGAGGCGGCGTTTCTTATATTTGCAATAAAAGAACTTTTCATAGGTTTTATATTGGGATATTTATCCGCTTTGCCGTTTTATATTGCACAATCAGCCGGCGTTTACATAGATTATATGCGAGGATCATCGAGTCTTGTTGCACAAAATATATTGTTACAAGCGCAGTCTTCTCCAATCGGTACAATATTTAATTACTACCTTATACTCGCTTTTTACACGTTAAATGGACATATCCTTTTTTTTGATACAATACTCACATCGTTTGAGGTATTTCCTGTAAACGCTTACATAAATCTGGCTTTTTTTGATTTTAGCAACTATTTTTGGCAAACAATATTAACGACTCCTGAATATGTGTTTAATTTATCTCTACAACTAGCTGCCCCTGCCATTTTAGCTGTTTTGATGGCAGAAGCATTTTTAGGAATAGCAAATAGACTGGCGCCACAAGTTCAAATAGCATTTTTAGGAATGTCTCTGAAATCATTGCTAGGATTGGCGGTAATGTGGGCAGCATGGAATGTAATAGTGAAAGAGATGGGAGTTAGCGCAATAGAGTGGGTAAGAACTATTAATAAAATTCTAATGAACACATCTTTTACGCAATGAAATTTAATAAACTTTTTCCGAAATTTGTGAATATTGGCCGCAGGTGCACTTGTGCGCCTATTTTTTTATTTGCAATAAATGGTAACGTACTTTTATGATTAAAAAACTTAGTAAAGATATTGACACTATTTTTTTGTAGCTATACAATACAAATATTAAAACAAGTAAAGTAAACATATTTTAAAACACACCTAAAAAGGGAGAACAAAGAGGAATGGAAACTAACCTTAAAAAATTACTAACAATATTGGGAATTGCCACTTTCAGCGCAAGCTCTGCTTTTGCTGCAACATATGACAATGATCAAGATAAAGAAGGTCCTGCAAAAAGCGCAGTGCCTCCTGCTAAAAACCAATCTGGCGAAGATGGCCCTAGCGTAATGATATCAGCAGACTACACTTTGTGGACTGCAAGACAATACGGTTTGGCATATGCTGAATCAAACTTTTATTCACCAGCAACTACAACTCCAGTTATGGGAACTGTATTTTATCCAAGATGGAAATTACGTTCAGGTTTCAAAGTAGATTTAGGAGTCTATTTACCTCATGACGGATGGGATTTAGTAGCTGAATATACATGGTTCTACAATAAAAATAATGATTTTAAAAGCGCTGATTTCCTATCAGGACAAGGTGTAAGCTTAAGAACTGGCTCAACATTAGATTCAGCAAAAAGCAGATGGAATAACTTCTACAATAGAATTGATGCAACATTAGCTAGAACATTTTATGCTGGACATTACCTTACTATTAGACCTTTCTTAGGTGTATTAGGAGCATGGGATGATCAAAAATCTAACACAGAATGCGTAACTCTAGTTCAAAGTCTACCATCTAATACTGAAGTTGAAGATTTAGATCAAGAATGGTGGGGTTTTGGACCATACGCTGGTGTATGCCCATCTTACATTTTTCCACCTGCAGACAGTCAAAATCAATGGAGTATTTTCTTGAATTCTGGAATAGCCTTGGCTTTAGCTAGATCTGAAAATGATGCAAAAACATCAACATTCAATACTGCTAACAGTTCTACAACAGATGATCAACCAACAACTTCTCTATATTCACGAAGTGTATACTGGGGTGTTGATCCAATGTTGGAATTGGCTATCGGTTTACGTTGGGAAACATGGTTTGAAACTAACTGGAACTTTATGTTACAAGCAGCTTGGGAACATCAAATATGGTTAGAACACAACAAAATGAGCGCAAACAAACAAGATAGAATTCCTAGAGGAAACTATTCAATGAATGGGTTAACAATAAAAGCTTTAATCGGATTCTAATAGTAGAAACTATTAACTGTCTTTGATAAAGCCATGTATCTTGAAAAAGATACATGGCTTTTTTGATTTCTAACTCACCTTACGCAAAAGCAGAAATTATCCTTTTCAATGATTCTAAAAACAGATCAATCTCTTCTAAAGTATTGTACAAACCAAACGAAATACGACAAACACTTTGTATACCAAAATGATTAAGAGCTGGCTGTGCACATAACATTCCTGTTCGCATAGCAACACCTCTAAGCGCTATCAATGTCCCTAAATCTAATGGATGTATTTTCTCAATTAGAAAACTTATAATGCCACCCTTTTTCTCAGAGACTCCGTATATTTTTAAATTGTTAACTTGCTGTAATTGATTTGTAGCATATTCGAGAAGTTTCTCCTCATGATCGATCACACCGTTTCTATCTAAAAAAGTTAAATATTTTATAGCCGCTCCTAATCCGATAATTTCTGCTATTGGCGGTGTCCCAGCTTCAAACTTAAGTGGTGGCTCTTGAAATGTAATATGTGAAAACGAGACATCTTTAATCATATCACTACCTCCATGATATGGCTTCATTTTTTTTAACAAACTCTCTTTGCCGTAAAGAACTCCAATGCCTGTAGGCCCATAACATTTATGTCCTGAAAAGACATAAAAATCTGCATCTAATTCAGAGAGATCGGTTGGAATGTGAGGTATACTCTGAGCACCATCTACAACTACAATTCCGCCTTTTTCGTGTACCATTTCCACAATCTCTTTTATTGGATTAATTGTACCAAACACATTAGACATATGGCAAATTGAAACAATCTTAGTCCTATTAGATAATTTTTGTGCAAACTTATCTAAAATGAGCTCACCTTTATCGTTAATCGGAGCGACTACCAATTGAGCTCCAACTTCATCACACAACAATTTCCATGGAACAATATTAGAATGATGCTCCATTTCTGTTATTAAAACTTCATCGCCTCTCCCTACAAATACTTTTCCATAACAACTCGCTACAATGTTTAATCCCTCTGTAGTTCCTCTAGTAAAAATTATTTCATTTTCACTATGAGCTCCAATGAACAATCTGATTTGCTCTCTGACCTTGCAATATTTTTCTGTTGCTTTTACTGAATGTTCATAGACCGCCCTATGTACATTTGCGTATTCAAATCGATAATAATCTGATATTGCATCGATAACACAATTTGGTTTTTGTGCAGATGAAGCCGAATCCAAATATATTAATTTAGAGCCACACATCTCTGAGTTGAGCATTGGAAAGTCTTCCCTAATTTTTTTCACATTAAACTTCGTTGTCATATCTAATCTCAGATAAAAATCCTTTAATAATGTATTGTTTAGCTGTTTTTAAATCAATCCCTCTACTAGCCATATAAAAAAGCTCATCTTCATCTATGTTAGAGATAGTCACGCCGTGAGACGCCTTAACATCATCTGCAAAAATTTTCAGATTTGGTTTAGAAATAGATGCTACCCCATCGTCTACAACAAGATTATTATTTATCTGACGAGATTGAGCTCCTTGCGCAACTGAATTAATACAAACTGTGCTTTCAAAAAAAGATTTGCTTTTATCGCAAAGTACCCCTTTATAATGTTGATTTGATCGTGTATTTGGTGCAAAATGAGATACACAAACACTTGTAACAATAGATTTATTTGTATCTAAAAGCCACCCTCCTTTTAAATTTGTAGATGCATTATTATTCAACAAATCTACTGTTATCTCATTTCTAAATAATTTTGCACCTGTAGAGAAACCAGTATAATTAAATGAGCCATCACCTTCAACTGCAACTGAAATTTTGTTTGATACATCATTATTTCCGATATTACAACATACGTCTGTAACGTTACACCTTCCTCCACTATTTACAATAATATCTAAAAAACTATTCACAGAATTGTTGTCGTTAAAAAATATTTGCTCAAAAATAACATTTACATTTGCTAACTTTTCAATATGCAAAGTTACATTTGAAGAAAACTCACCACCATGAGATGAATATATATATAACAATTGAATTAATGATTCATTTTCATCATCTCTAGAGAGAGAAACAAATAGACTACCATCGTATTGATCTTTTAATTGAAGCTCTTTAGAGCTTAATTCGTGGCAATAGCTACCATCTAAAAATGCTACTACATAAGCATCTTTTCGCAAATAACTATTTATATCAATTTGTTTTAACTGCATCTTTGGTAACCACCTTCCTCTATTTCGCGAGCCAAATCTGGTCCACCACTTTTTATAATTTTACCATCGATCATTATATGGACAAAAGTTGGTTCTATATAATTTAAAAGACGTTGATAGTGTGTGATTAAAATAATTATTTTATCATTGTCCATAAATCGGTTGATTCCGTTAGCGACCAATTTAAGAGCATCGACATCAAGCCCAGAGTCGCTCTCATCTAAAATACAACATATTGGATTAAGAACCATCATCTGCACAATTTCATTGCGTTTTTTTTCGCCACCAGAGAATCCATCATTCAAATCACGATCTAAAAAACTCTCTCTCATCCCCATGTGATGTATAATTGGGATCACAATTTTTCTAAACGCCGATTCACCAACTTTTTGATCATTAATAGAATTATATGCAGATCGTAAAAATTCTAAATTTGAAATACCACAAATTTCTATCGGATACTGAAAACTCACAAAAAGCCCTTTTCTAGCTCTCTCTTCAACGTTCATTGAAAACAAGTCGATACCTAACAAGCTTGCTGCGCCGCTTTCTACTTTATAAAGCGGATGCCCGGCCAATACTTTTGCTAATGTCGATTTACCTGAACCATTCGGCCCCATAATAACATGCACTTCACCAGCATTTGCCTTTAGCGTAACACCATTTATAATATTAATACCATTTACGCTAACTTGTAACTCTTCAATTTTTAACATCATCCTACCGATTTTTCTAATTTTAACATCAACAATTTTTGCGCCTCTACAGCAAACTCTAAAGGCAATTTTTTAATAACATCTTTACAAAATCCATTCACTATAAGATTAATGCAATTTTCTCGTGATATTCCCCTCGATTGCAGATAAAATAGTTGTTCTTCACTCATCTTTGAAGTAGATGCTTCGTGTTCAATGTGAGCGCTTGAACACTTTGTCTCTATGCACGGATATGTATTTGCATTACACCTATTTCCAACGAGCATAGAATCACACTGCGTGTAATTACGTGATTCTTTTGCACTGTCACACATAACAACTAACCCGCGATAAGTGTTGCAAGACTCATCTGAAGAAATTCCTTTTGATAAAATAGTCGACTTTGTCCTCCGTCCTTTATGTATCATTTTAGTTCCTGTATCTGCCTGCATCTTTCCATTTGTTAAAGATACAGAATAAAATTCACCAACAGACTCGTCACCTTCTAAAATACAACTAGGATATTTCCACGTAATAGCCGATCCAACTTCCACCTGTGTCCAACTAATTTTAGACCTACACCCTTTGCAAAGCCCCCTCTTCGTTACAAAATTATAGACCCCGCCACTTCCAGTCTCTCGATCGCCAGCATACCAATTCTGCACAGTAGAATATTTAATTTCACCCCCTCTTTCGACTACCAATTCAACTACAGCAGCATGTAGTTGTTTAGTGTCAAAGGCAGGTGCTGTGCACCCTTCCAAATAACTAACATATGAATTTTCCTCTGCAATTATCAATGTTCTTTCGAATTGGCCGCTATTTTTGTCATTCATTCTAAAATATGTAGACAATTCAACTGGTGCTCTCACATTTTTTGGCACATAGACAAATGAACCATCAGAGAAAACGGCTGAATTTAGAGTAGAATAAAAATTATCGCCAATTGGAACGATGCTCCCTAAATATTTCTCCAAAAGTTCTGGATAGTTTTTAGCCGCCTCTCCAATTGAGGATAAAATTACACCGGAATCTTTCAATTTTTTATTAAAAGTAGTCCCAAGAGAGACAGAATCAAACACAACATCTATAGCTACTCCAGCTAATATCTTTTGTTCATTTAGCGGAATACCAAGCCTATTAAAAGTATCCAACAATTTTGGATCTACATCGTCTAAGCTTTTCAAATTTGAATTATTTTTTGGCTCACTATAGTAACTAATATTTTGAAAATCAATTTTAGAATAAGTTATATTTGCCCATGCAGGTTCTTGCATAGTTTTCCATTTACGAAATGCCCTTAAACGGAATTCAAGCAAAAATTTAGGCTCTCCTTTTTTTACAGATATTGCTCTAACAACGTCCTCAGTCAATCCCTTTGGAAAACTATTAGACTCAATATCTGTAACAAAACCATATTTATAATGTATATCACTATTCATAGATCAATTATTGTACTGCAGAGCGCATCCTTAGTCAATCTACTAAATTTTTTTTCAAAATTGCAAAACTACAAAAATGTTGTTATAAAATATTATTTAGTATAGGTTTTGATATGTATACACAAATGAATTCAAAAGTTGGAAATTTGGCAAAGCCGGCGCCGCATATTTGAAGTAGCGTAGCGACGTCGAAGCAGCTCAACTTGAATAAGTTGAGCGATGCAGACGACTTAAAAAGATGAGGATGCCAGCGAAGTCAAAAGTCAACTTTTGAGTTTTTTTGTGTATATATACTTAACATATTTGAACTAGGAATTTTTTATGAAAAAATATAGTAAGCTTGCAGTTACACTTGCAATAAGTATAATGAGTTTTTCAACATTAAACGCTTCTCCGGTTAGTAAAGAAGAAGTAGACTTCTATGCAAATCAAATAACAGAAAGAATTAAAGGAGAACTTGGATGGAGTGAAATCCCAATTGTAGTAAACTACGCTTGTAAAATAATTGATTCTTGGAAAAATTTTTCGATAGCAGATAGGAAAACTGGTATAATTGCTATATTAGATAAAGTAATCGATGACACTGACACCCCATTTATGCCAGACGACATAACAGATCCTTTAATGAAGTCTATGGTATCGGCAATTGCTGACTTGTTTTTAACGAAAGATGTTTTAGATGTTTTAGATTTCCCTATTCCAAAAGATTTTAAAAATAAAGCGAATTGTGAATCTGCAGCAGATTTAATATGTAAAAGATTTGATGATGGTTTTCAATGGAGTGATCTATTTTACATTATTCGTGTATCTATAAAATTTGGATTAGAAGTAGATAGCATGACATGGAGAGAAAGAGAAGACTTAATGAACAATATTATTGATATCGTTATCGACAGAACAGACACACCATATTTACCAGATGCATTTACAGATCCGATTTTCAAATCATTTGCACACAGTCTAATAAAAGAATTTGTTGAATTTTTACAAAAATAACGGTGACATTGATAATCAATATAGTTGTAAATATTTTATACTTACTCTATTCTCATAAAAAGAGGGGTTTCATCGGATACAATGATAAAACATAAATTAACGTTTAAATACTTTTCACTTTTTACACTTTTTTGCTGTGCAATTACATCTCCTCGTGAGACGCTATCAGCGAAGGAGAACAAAACTCAAAATGTGCCTAACAAAGGGTACACACTTAATTTTGACAATGTATCAATTAAAGAATTTTTAAATTTTATCAGTAAAATAGCTAATGTGAATGTAATTTATAACGAACAAGATTTGAACTTCAACGTCACAATAATCTCTAAAGATCAAACCGACATACAAAACATAATGTCGGCACTTATACAAATTTTACGAATCAACGGATTAACTATAATAGAAGAAGATCAAAATCTTATTATACATAAAAATGATAGCGTAAAACAAATACCAACTGTTGTATCTAAAGAACGTCCATTGAAGAATGGCGAAACGCCAGTTTTAATAACCAAAGTATTTCAAATTTATAGAGGAAACCCATCAAATATTGCGGCACTTATTACTCCAATGCTGTCAAAAGAGGCTCTCATTGAGGTCTCTCAAGATACAAGACGACTAATCATTACAGATAGTATGAGCAGTATAAACACTATAGAAGAACTGCTTTTAAGTTTGGATGCTCCAGAAACCCCTTATGACGTAGACTCTTTTCTCGCAAAAAACATTCCCGTTGAAGATCTAGCGATTCTAATAAAGAAAATCATGGAGCCCATAGCGTCAAATACAGTTTTAGAAATAATTACAGAAAATCAAACTAGTACAATTTATATTGTCTCTACACCTTTTTTAATAGAACGGACACAAACAATATTAAAAGATTTAGATAATGCACCAATATTGCATAAAGATACAAAAAAAATATCTTCTGACAACTTTTTAAACTACAAATTAAAATATCAAAATGAATCAGAGATAAAGCAGAATTTAGAAAAAATAGCACAACTTACTCAACAGCAAGGATTTGCTTCTCCAGACATAAATAACATTATAAAAAATGTAAAATACATTAAAACAACGAATTCTCTGTTGTTTGTTGGAAATTCCAAAGAATTAAAAATTATAGAATCTTTTTTGACAAGCATAGATATAAAATCTAATGTAGAACAACCAAGTGCAACATTCATAACGCCAAAATACAAAAATGCAGATTCTATTGTCAAAATACTGCACGATAGCAGCGAGAAACTCTCTAAGATATCTGGATCATCAACCTCATTAATAGACGCCCTAAAAAATGCTCAAGTATTGCCAAACTCAAATACTATCACAATATACGGTTCTAAAGAAGATATTGCTAAAGCTCAAGAAATAATAACAGCAGTCGACACCGAATCACATATAGTTAAAAAAGAAGTATTGCCAACTCAAACTGTTTTTGTAACTCCAAAGAACAAAAGTGCCAATGTTATTGTCAAAATGCTACATGACAGTGGAGAGAAGCTCAATAAAACGCAAGGGTCTTCTCCTTCATTAATAGATGTTTTAAAAAATGCTCAAGTATTGCCAGATTCAAACACTATTATTTTGCATGGTTCTAATGACGACATCGCTAAAGTGCAAGAGATAATAACAGCAGTCGATACTGAATCATATGTAGCTAAAAAAGAGGTATTGCCAACTCAAACTGTTTTTGTAACTCCAAAGAACAAAAGTGCCAATGTTATTGTCAAAATGCTACATGACAGTGGAGAGAAGCTCAATAAAACGCAAGGGTCTTCTCCTTCATTAATAGATGCTTTAAAAAATGCTCAAGTATTGCCAAATTCAAACACTATTATTTTATACGGTTCTAGTGATGACATCGCTAAAGTACAAGAGATAATAACAGCAGTCGATACTGAATCATATGTAGCTAAAAAAGAGGTATTGCCAACTCAAACTGTTTTTGTAACACCAAAGAATAAGAGCGCCGATGTTATTGTCAAAATGCTACATGACAGTGGAGAGAAGCTCAATAAAACACAAGGGTCTTCTCCTTCATTAATAGATGCTTTAAAAAATGCTCAAGTATTGCCAAATTCAAACACTATTATTTTATACGGTTCTAGTGATGACATCGCTAAAGTACAAGAGATAATAACAGCAGTTGACACTGAACCTAACATAATTAAAAAAGAATCAATATCAACTCAAACTGTTTTTGTAACACCAAAATATAAAAATTCTGATATTATTGTCAAAATATTGCACGACAGCGGCAAGCGATTAATAAGATCTGCAGATGTATCTCCAGGTCTTATAAACACATTAGAAACAGCTCAATCATTGCCAATGTCAAATACAATTATATTAAACGGAACAACCGAAAACATAGATAAAGTAAAAGAATTAATAGATACAAACGACCACGTAGCACAATCTACCGCCGGCATAGATGTCTTCATCTATCAGGCTAAATACATGACAATCAAAGAATTGCAAGAATCTTTAATAAACATTTCAAAATATGCACAAGATAAAACAAACGATGAGTCGACGCCACAAATAATTAAAATAATAGAGACAATGCATATGATACCAGCCATAAATAGCGTTCAATTTATGGGAACACAACAAGAGATTGCAAAACTAAAAGAAATTATATCTACTATAGATACGCCAGAACATATCAAAGCAAAAATTACAAAAACTGGTTCAATTACACTTGTTTACAAAGTAAAATATCAATCACCTACTGAATTGCTCACTCATATAAAACAAATAGCTAAAGACACATCTACAAGCGAAAAGGATAATAAATTACTACAAGTTGTTTCAACTGGACGATATGCCTCAGGGTCAAACTCGCTAATTTTTACAGGACCATCTACGCAATTAGATAAAATAGAATTTCTACTAAAACAGTTAGACATCCCTGAATTGCAACAAAAACCAATTGTAGATCGTAAAGCAGAAGTGTACAAGTTGTATACCCCTGAGCATGTACAAGGAAATGAACTGATAAGCCTAATTAAAAATTTTGAAAATCATTTAGTTGTCTCTGGTGTTATCGATGCTGATCTTTCAGAAGTTATAGATCATTTAACATATGTAAACAGAACAAATACATTGATTGTAACTGGTAAATTAAAAGATGTAGACCAAACAATAGATTTATTAAAGAAATTCGACACACAAAGCTCATCAACAGGTGGCTCCAATTCAATGGGGCAAAAAGATAGAGACATTGAAACAATTGATGAGACCGGCTTTTTAGTATACAAACTACAACATCAATCTGGGAACAATATTGTAGATGCCCTAACATCCATAAGTACAGTCTTATCTAAACAACAAGGAAATAATACAAAAAATTTAGATATTATAAATGCTATACAATCAACACAGTATATAAAATCAACAAATTATCTTCTCACCACAGGTCAACCAAAAATTCTAACAAGACTAAAAGAGTTAATGGAAAGTTTAGACCGACCATTAAAACAAGTATTCATAGAAATATTGATAATAGAGACATCAATGAATGATGAATTAGATTTTGGACTAAGATGGGGATCGCAAGGGACAATTTTTAATAAATTAGCGTGGGGTGGTGGTAGTTATTCTCCTGATGATCAATCAACAAAGGATCCAACTGGACCAGGACTGCTTTCAGCATTACAAAATACATCGGGGACAAAACCTCCAACTGGTTCATTTTTCGCTCCAGGAGGTGGCGGTGCTTTAGGTGTGATCGGAGATGTTATATGGCATAAAGGTAAATCGTACACTGCGTTAGGATCGTTAATAAATGCGTTGAAAATAGACAGCAATTCTACCATTGTACTTTCGCAAAAACTAATAGCTCAAGACAACAAACTTGCACAGATATTTTCTGGTTCCAACCTCCCATTTGCTGGCTCAATAGTTACAACATCTGGACTTACTCAACAAAGTAATGCTAATTTAGAATACAGAAATATAGGGACAACATTAAACATTACCCCTATCATTAGTGAAAATGACCTAATAACCTTAAATATAGATGAAGAGATATCTGAACAAATAAGTCAAGCAAACGAGAGCAACAGCTCAACAATTAATATTCAAGGGTTGAGTGGGTTATCAACGTCAAAAACAAGTTTAACAACAACTGTACATATGCCAGATCAACATTTTCTTATCTTATGTGGAACTATGCGAAAAAGTGTCAAAAAAGATGTTGCTGGGGTTCCATGCTTAGGTGGGCTACCATTAATTGGGGCTGCATTTAGCAAAAATAACAAATTATTATCGAATAGTAATGTCATAATATTTGTTAAACCTCATATAATAAAAACTCCTAAAGTTTATGGAGAGGTAACAAAGACTCAAATAGAATTATTTGGATCTTCAGAACAAGGAGATGCAAATGAATTTAATAAAGGGCTTGAAATTATTCGTTCACCAGATGATGAAAGTTATGAAGATGCGCAATAGAATTGTATTGTTGTTGATGATGATATGTCTTTCATGTTATGGAGAAAAAACAACAATTAATCCACAACTTGACTACTCAGTACGAGATAAATATATACAAAATTTAAATCCTATTTTTATTCCGTTATCAAATGAAGAGGTTGACACGCAATGGGGAAAAGAGTACCAAATAGGGTTAGCTTTTTCCAAGCAACTTGATCTATATCAAGCCATCACAGCTTTTAAAAGAGCAGACATATTAATCGATCCAAGCAACTTTCAACGTAAAGCGCAAATACAATACCACATAATAAACTGCTATTATTTTGGAAAAAAATACTACAATGTTATCGACAGTTTTGAAAATTCTATCTTAGCTAACACTACAAAAAATTTCGAAGCATTCCACGACATGTTGGTAATATTATTTGAAGCATACACTAAGTGTGATCAACAAGAGAGAGCTGATTGGGTAGTTAGAACAATGCAAAAATTTTTCCCAAATGATGCCAATAAACTAATAATATCATCGGCCATATACAGAGGTGATTTAATCGAAATGCAGCGCATAGTAAATGAAAAAACAATAGATCATAATATACAACTAATATCAAGTGAAGAAGATGAACCAACGCAATTTGACGATTTTGACAACTGCAAAGAGAGTTGTAAGACAATAATAAAAGAATATAACAAATATAAGAAAAATCCAAAAATAGCAAAAACTTTAAATGCATTAATACCAGGTAGTGGATACCTTTATTTAGGACAAAAAGAATCTGCATTCACCGCGTTTACTCTTAACGGCTTATTTATAGCCACAACGATTTATTTTTTCAAAAACGGTAATGTCCCAGCTGCTCTTATCACGTTAGGTTTTGAAAGTGGATGGTATTTTGGCGGTATAATAGGAGCTGGCGAAGCCACAAAATTATACAATGAAAAATTATTTGAAAAAAAAGCATATGGACACATGCGAGACAACAAACTATTCCCAGTATTGATGTTGAACTATGGCTTTTAAATATCTATTTCTTTTACTCACACCATTTTTTCTCTATAGCGAGGTTGGATATTTTGAGCCTTGGGGGAAAGATGCAGATCTAACAAACAACAAACATCAATACTCTATGCCACCTCAACGATCCACATCTGTTGCCAAAGCTGCAGAAAAAATAATCTTATTTCACCAAAATTATATCAGCCCTCTTCATGGTTCAAGAAGTAACTTCCGCCCGACAAGCTCACGTTATATGTTGTTATCAATACGACGATACGGTTTCATTAACGGCTACATTAAAGGATGCGACAGACTACTACGCGAGAACAGTGATCCATGGGTTTACAGAACAATAATAATAGATAATAAAATTTATAAATTCGACCCAACCTGGCAATAAAATTGCATTCACATCAACCAAAAATCATTAATTTGACATTTACCTATACGATTTTTTGGCTCTTCTTCGAGAAGCTCACCTTTAGTTAAAGAAGAAAACATTTTTATTTTTTTAGCAACATATTTTTGTACTTTTTCCTCTATTTGTTTTATTTTAGTCTCTTTTTCATTATTTTTATTTCGTATAATTTTATAATTTTGATTTGTTTTAAGTGCTCTAATATATTTTCTAAAATCTCCTTTTGAAAAATCGTCAATTGCATCATCAATATTTTTTTCACACCTCAAAAATGTTTCTTCCGTCCAACCAGCTACAGCAGCTTCATACCAACTATAAGAGTGTAAGTCATCATTGTCGATCTTTTTCTTATAGTTATCATAGTTATCTATCGTTGTTATACGTTGCGTTAAACCATATGGCTTTTTACCTGGAGTATGCGATTCAAATTGTTTGCATGAAATAATAACAGTATCTTCATCAACAACATATTTTATATTCGTTTTAAGATTCGGAACGTAATCTTCTACGTTGCTAGAATAAAAAGTATCTAATTTAACAGCGATTCCCGCTGAAATTCATCAATATCTATAGGAGTTGAATTCATACTCAAAAATGAGTATCTCGATACATTTAGCGTGTCATATCTGAGCATTTATATATAAATTAAAATTTTAT
>JAHFTJ010000016.1 GCA_023269435.1 Chlamydiota bacterium | reverse complement strand
GCGATAGCGTAGCGGTCATCGAAGTGAGAGTTGACCGTTTTTCACAAGTTCAGATTTTATGAAAAAGTGACGTGCAAAAACATAGAAATTTTCAATACTCGAATTTCGAAAGAGGTCTATTTTCCAAAACATGAGGTTGATCAAATCACACAGCTACTACAAACTGCTGCATAACATTTCTTACACGAAACTGGCGTTCATTCTGGCTGTCGTCTTGTTATAAACCGCAACTTGTTTTTATTTAATTAGTTGAAAGGTTCCTAGGTACAAATTTCTCGGGAAATGAGGAAATTACTGCATCGTAACCCGAATCTAATTCTCCAGCTAAAGTAATATTGTTTATAAAAATATGTCTCAAGCCAAATACTCCACCGCCTGAAAATCCTGTTTTTGTGTATTTTGATGATGGTAGATTAAATGTTTGTCCTGTAAATGGACCCCAATTTTGCATTGCAGACAATTGTTGTGAGTTATTCCAAATAATTTGGTCCGCTAATAAAAATTTTTTAACTATTTTTTAATTCCAATTGTTATTTATTTTAAACGTTTTTTCACTCGATGATGCTCCGTGGGCATCAAAAGCAGTAACAGTTACAATATAGTCAACGCCAGTTTCCATATTTATAATCTGATATGTTAGTAAATTTTGCTTAATTGAATCTACAGAAGATTCATCGTCATCCGCTCTTGTAACTACAACAGAATAAGTGTGCGGTAAAGTACCGCCAGTTGCTGCAGCGAAAGTAAATACACCCCAACCTTGATTTTGCGTTGGTCCTGGTTGTGAAGTCCAGCTATAATTTGTTGAAGTAATGGCACCGCTTGTTGGATTCGGTATTCTTACACTACCAGAAATCGCATTGTTAACGTTTTTGTCAGTTGCATAAATTATATATGGATAATTAATTAAATAGTTTAAATCAGAAATTGTGGCTTGATAATGTCCATTATTATCATTTACCAATTTAATTGGTTTATTGTTGAAATTAAAATTTACAATTAACCTACCAGTCGGATTGCTCTCTGTCACTCTCCATGAAAAATTAGCTGACCCAAATCCACTTTCAGTGGAAGAGAGTGTTGTTTTAGGGTACCCTTGATCTAAAGTAATAATAATATTATTAACTAATGTTGGTGGAGTAGAAAATAAATCAATATAGTTAACTACGATACTATCGGTATTATCGGTTGCGCTTATTATGTAATAATATATTGTGTTTGGAGTTAAATTGGTTAAATTAATTGAATATATATTATTAGTTAAAGTTGGAGTTAAAGTTGTTAGAGAATTAAAATCTGCTCCATATTTTATAGTGTTAACGATATTGTTGACATTAAAATTAGTATTTAGTTCCCATGAAATAGTATCGCTTGTTCCATTATTATCTAACATTTGTTGTATATTAATAATATTTAAAATATTGGTATTTGTATTCCCACCGTATGTGGTAATGTTATTATCGATGCTATTCGTAATTGTTCCATCTGTGGCAGATATTATAAATGGGTAAGATGTGGCAGAATTTAATCCAGAAGCTGTGTAGGTGTATTCGCCTGATATAGGCGTAATTGTAATTGGCGGTCCATTGTTAAATGAAATAGAGCTAGTTAAGCTTCCAGTACCATTGTAATCAACGGCCCATGCAATTGTTGCTGTGTTAGAAGTAACAGAAGTTGTATATAAATAAGGAGTTATTATAGTTGTGGGAGATTCTGTAGCTGCTACGAATGAGCTTGTTTTTGTTGTTGTTGTAATTGTATCAGTGGCATTTATAGTGTAACTATAAGTCGCACCCTGAGTTAAATTTGTTAAATTAACTGAATAAATTCCACCCGTTAAAGTAATATCTGAAACTGTTGGACTATTGGTAACTACTATAGTATTTGAAATATTTTCAACATTTATACCAATACCACTCACAGTCCAAGAAATAGTAGCGCTGTGTTGCGTAGAATTTTGCACTACTTTTAGATTTTGAATGTCTAGCGTGGTAACAGACGGAGTTGTTGTTGTAACAGTACCATTAATACTTGTAGCAGTATTTACTTTATCTGTGGCAGATATTGTAAATTGATAGGTTGTGCTATCTTTTAAGCTATCAGTTATGTATGTATATATCCCTGATGCAGCAGCAACTATAGTTGTAGCTCCGTTATTAAATTTAATGCTACTTTCTAGATTTGGCGAATTAGTGGTATCTGTATCTGAGACACTCCAGTTAATTGTTGCTGATGTCTCGTTACTTGTAATAACACCCTGTGTAATGGTAATTGTTTTTTCTTTTGGTTGTGGAGTTCCGGTTGTAGTAAAAGTTGCTCCAGCAGTACTGAAAGCGTCTTTAGGATCAGCTGCAGGTGTAGTTGTTATCATATAAAAATATCTTGTATCTTTATTTAATCCTGTAAGAGTTGTTGAGTAAGTAGCTGCATTATTATTAATCGGTGTTTTGATTGAATAGGGAATTATTGTAGGTGCAGGCCAAGATGATTGCCACCAATATCCTTTTGCGTCACTAATGCCATTTTGTATCCATGTTGTAACAGAATTGATGTCACCGCCATATATTACATTCCATGAAATAGTTGCTTCAGCGTCAGAAGCATCAACTTGTATATTATTAATCGTTAATGTCTTAGTTCTGCTATTAGGTGTAGTTGTAAAAGAATCTATAAATTCAGCAAGAACATTTGAATTATCAACATAATCCCCAGTTGTTGCAGTTATTATGTTTATAGTACCATCAACAGCGCATATAGTAAAATCATAAGCTGTGCTATCTGTTAACCCATCAAATTCTACAGAGAATTGTCCGTTATTATTGGTTGCTGTGATTGGGTTGGTACTACTATTCAGAAAAACATAACATTTAACGCCTGTAGGAACTGCGTCTGCATTTAATTTTTCTACATTCCATGTTATTGTTGCGCTATTAGATTGCGGAACTGGAATAACATTGGTAATGGAGCATTCTGCTGATAAATCAGAATCAGATATGTCAGTAAATTTAAAATTGAAAGTATTTTCAAGATTTGTTAGAGCACTATCAATTACTGTATACATGGCTTTCCTATCAATTTCAGAACTCATGTTTATGATAGATAAAGTTGTGGTACCATTAGGAAGTGATTCTTTAAATGCTTGATCTGCTTGTAGTTTTGTAATGAGAATATATTTCGAACTTTGCTCATATCCTAATTGTGTCATGCATGCGCTAAAAGTTATCATAAGATCGCCATATGAAAATTTAATATCATCATTAGTTAAAGTTATCCATGTGTCTATTTTAGATTTATTATTATAAATTTGATCTAAATAAAATCTATATTGCCGTGAATATGAACCGCGAGCTTCATCAATATCGGTAAGATTCATAGCTTTAGCATAATCTGTAAAATTGTCACTATAACTAGCAATTGCACTATTGGTGGTGGTGGTTGGTTTTGCAATAGCTTGTATTATTGCTTTAACTGTTGGGTCAGATAGGCCTGAATTATAATATGAATTTAAAAAAATATCTAGAAAAGGGAGTGGATGACCATTATATATTGTTGATTCATTTGACATATTCGTTAAACAATCTGGCCATAACTTAGTTGTATTGCTAATAACAAGAAAATCAAGATGGGTGAAACACGCAGCAACAATTGGCGCAAAATAGACATTGTTGAAAAGTATAGGGGAAGGATAATTGGTATTTTGATTAAAAATTGAAGGTGCTTTAGTGTTTGTATTAACAAAAGAATAACCTAATCCTTTTTTTATGGAGTTATAATTGAGTACTGATATGTAATTTTCATTGTTTGGATTGTATGCAGGAGTTGCGTAACTATTTATTTGATATGGACCGCCTTGACCTGGGCCAAACACACTTAAGTTAGTAGATATATTAAGCTTATTGTATTTTATAAGATCATTTGTAACAGTGATGTTGTTTGGTAAAATAAAACTATTTGTTTGCCCATAAATATCACCACCATCCTCTTGGAGTAATCTAACAAGAATAGAGCCATAAAGATAATCTTTATCAAAATATAAATCAGGATTGGTTGTATTTAACATATGACCTAATAGAACGCCAGCTACAAAGGTACTTTCAATTAAAGAATTATAATATGTAGTAAACTTAAATGTAGTTTTTGGCCAGCCACCGGGATATGGGAAAAAATTATGCCAAGCAATTTTATTCTTTCCAGGGGCAAACGGCTCCGCTGCTAACAAAATATTTTGTGAAAAATAAATAAAGCTTAGCATTAAAAATACATTGATAGATAGTTTACGCATATTTATATGTTCCTGGTTAAATTTTAACTGCAACCAATCCTTTTGAGATGAAATTATGTATACGAATATTGACATTTTTATATAAATGAAAAATATTTTTTTGTCGATGGTAATTGCGAATACGCATCAGGCCTGACACTACGAGTAAATCATAGTACCAGAGAGAAAATAGCTACTACGTGGGGGAAAATTCATTATGCAAATGATGGTGTACATATCGTTCCACATAAACCATGGGATTAATTATGGAATATGAATCATTAGAATATTCATTACTTTCCACGCAACGCGCTCTGTTTGATGTAGTAACGCCAGAATTAAGAGCGGTTGTTATAAATGTGGATACAAATAGACGTATATTTTTTATTTATTTTTATTGCGATGGTAAAGCTAGCGAAAAAATGATCGATCTTTGGCAATGTGCAACTACAGAAGCAACTGCGGATTCTAATTATTGGGTTGATGACCATATTGTAAGATTAGATTGCCCGAAAGAAATCCCATTAAAGAATGGAGTATTCGCCTATCTAAGAAAAGAACCAAAATTGCAATTGAATTGTAAAAAAAAGCTAACTTATGAGAAATTTTCGGTTGGAAACGTACAATTAGCAGCGCAGCAAGCTCTTTTAGGTGTAGTTACACCTGAATTAAGGGCGGTTGTTGTAGATGTTGAAGAAAAACAAAAACTGTTATACGTTAGATTTTACCGCCACGGAGAAATTTCTAATGAAATAAAAATGTTGTGGTTAGGAGCAATGAAAGATGCTAGTAATGAATTAAACAAATTTGAGTACACTCTTGATGGACAAATTGTTAGGTTAGATTTTTGCGGAGAACAATTTAGATCAGAGCGTGGAAGATATGCATATATGAGAATGGAGGGATAAAAAATTTTAAATAAATCACTCATTTTACGCAGAGATGTTAAACGAAAAAGCGTAAGATGAGTTAATTATGATGTGGTTCTCAAGAGGGGGCGATCGCGATTACTATACTCGCTAACGCTAATGGGCGGATATTTGGTTGCAAAATTTTATTGAATGGTCTATCATTAAAAGATTTTTAATCTTGGGGGTGTTTATGTGGTTTTTTTGTCGTTTAAATCTTATATTAATGTGTAGTTGCGGAGTGTTTGCTAATGAAGTTATTTCTATTGTTGGTGTAAAGGTTTTTAATGATGATAATTATATTCAGCTTATTTTGTCTGATGATCATTGTTTTACAGTTAGTTTAGATAAAGAGATTGACTTTGGTTGTATTAATGTTGGTGATGAGATTGAATTAATTGAGTTGGGCAACGAGAAATTTAATTTGATAGATGTTGATAGTAATACTTATTTGAATAATGGATATTACTTTATTCCAATTGAGAAAAAGATTAAAAGGGTGTATGATTCTTCTTTTTTGTTAGACGATAATTCTTGTTGGCAATTGGTCGATAAATATGAAGAGATAACGTTTGAAATTGGTGAAAACGTTGTTTTGCATAGCGATTTAATGCATGTTGAAAAAAGCGGTGAATTGATTAGAATGGTTTCTCTTGGAGCGATCGAAGAGAAGGAGATTGTGCAATTTCATAATTTTATTGCAGATTTTAACTTTGAAGATGGAGAAAACGGAGAAGGAGAGACTGGTAGTGTTATCCACTTTAAAAGTGGAGAAGTTGTAGTTATAAATACTCAAAATTTGCAAGATGGCGTTTCAAAATCAATTTATATGGCTTGTAATGAAGAAGGTGAATGTATATTTTTGGATATGGATTTGAATTTGCTTGGTAATGGAGACTATTTATTTGATGTCAAAGTAGATAAAACTATTAGACGTGTGGTTGGTTTTGATGGTGTAAATGTAATATTTGATGATGGATTTTCTATATATAGAGGTGTAAAAAATTCTATTATTGAATTAAGAAATATTAAATGTACTAATCAAGTAATTTCTAAATATCCATTATCTTTTGAAAGTGAAATTAAAATGGAAAATTATACCATTAAGTCTCTTATAGATTGCAGAAATTCATTTAAATTAGAAATAAATGCCTTTGAAGACGATGAAAACATAATTTATTTTTCTCTTAATGGATGCGAATCTTTAAAAGATTTGTGTGGTCTTGGCGATTTTTCAATAGGTGATGAAGTTCATTTTTATCCAATTTCTACTAATTTTGTTGAATTATTGAAAAATTATATTGATGAAGATGAAGATGAAGATGAAGATGAAGAATATGTTGATATATTAAATTATATTTTTAATTTTCACGATTTGCATTTAATATATAATAAAGGACAATAGTGAGAAAATTTTTTGTTTATAAAATTATGTTGTCATCTTTCATTGTTAGTGATAATTAAAGAATACAGTAAATTTAGTTTTTTATAAGTGGACCATCGAATATTTTGGAGTTATTTTGATTGATTTAGGGATTTTTTCCGACGGCTGTGTAAAAAAAGTTCAAGAGCTTATTGATGGTGGTTTTGTTCGCAATATTACATTTTCTCATTTTACTTATCAAATTGAAGTTGTTGATGATAAGAATTATTGGATTCTTCTTCAGGTCGATGATAGCGGTAATTTAATCGATAAATTTTGCACATGTGAAATGGCTGAAAGTACAACTATGTGTTCTCATTTGGCGGCTGGAATGGAAATTATATTTAGAGGCGGTCAAGAGACTTTACATATGCGATTTGAGCTCTCTATATGGAACAAACTATTTAGATTGATAGCAGATAGAATTGACTATAGTTCAACAGCGGTTAAACGAAATGGCGACGAATATTTTTGCAAAATCGATGATCAAATTGTATTTTTACTTAAGTTAAAAAATGATAGTGGGAGAGAAAAAGCAAAAGAGCTAATTGATAATAGGAAGGAGGAGACGGAAGAGACGTCGTTAAAATTTTCTAATCTCGACTTAAATGAGTTGGAGTTGTGGCGCAACGGAAAACCTAGCGACGATTTACGCTATGAACTCTCTTTTTGGTCTGATTTGGCAAAATGGGGTTTAATTTTAGAAGAGCGTGGTGAAGAGTGTTTTATTACTTTTAAGGGGAATGAAAATTCATTGCCAACAATTATCTCATTAAGTGTTAATGAGTTTGAAGTTGAAATATCTATTGACAAAAAAGATTGGCCGAAATTAATTGAACCTTTGTCTAAGTATGATGCTGATTTAAAAGTTTTTCCATTTAAAGATATAATTATAGATAAAATAGTCTATGACGAATATAAAAAAGAGTTTTTGATTTATTCAGAATCATTGGATATGAAAAAAAAAGATGCAAAAATTGTAGAATGGGAAGATTGGATATTTTGTCCAGAAATTGGATTTTTTCCAAGACGTAACGATGAAATGCTCTGTAAAGATAAGATAAATAAAGAGCAGATTCCACTATTTTTACAAAAATATTCTAAATTGATAGTGAAGTATATTGAGAATGTCACTATACATAATAGACCTAAGAGGGTCTCTTATTCTTTGGCTTTCAATGATAATGGGGATTTGTGCATTGAGGCTTATTTGTTTAATCGTGGAGATATTAAGGAGAAAAATTCTTGTTTTTATGGAAAATGGGCTTATTTAGATGGTGATGGATTTTATCAACTATCTGACTTGCTGTTTGATAGCAATGAAAAAATTATCCCTAAAGCAATGGTATCTGAATTTATCGATAGAAATAAACTTTGGTTGAATAAGTATGAAGATTTTAAGATTCATATTACAAATATAGAGTCTAAATTAACATATAAGATGAATGGAAATACCCTTGAAATTGAGGGTGACAAAACATTTCTTGAAAGAGGTATTGATATAATAGACTTTGATAAGTGGATTTACATGAAAGGAGAAGGTTTTTTTTCCAAAAAATCTACACTGTCACAAAGACGATCGTTGGTTCCTCAGAAGGTTTTAAGTTCTGATATTTCTAATTTTATACACGAAAACAAGGAAGATCTTGAACAAATTAAGGGGTTTTTTATTTCAGATAGTGGTCTTGAAAAAAGTGGCTTAATAATTAATTTGGATAGAAATAGATCTATTCGCATAGAGCCATATTATAAATTTAAGAGTTGGGCGAACAGCAAAGGCCCAATTGTATTTGATGATTTTATATATCTTCAAAATGAAGGGTTTGCAGAAATTCCAGATAGGATGAAAATCCCAAAAAAATATACGCATGAAGTTGTAATAACTTCAAATCAACTTTTGTATTTTGTTAATCAGGAGATGGTTAGAATACATCCATATATAATTCATTTAGACAATAGACTCGTTAAGCCTGACAAATTATATCTTAATTTGAAATCGGTAAAGAGGTATGGAAAAGGGTGGATGATGGAATTGGCCTATGTTAGCTCTAACGGTGAGGTGAGAATTAAAGATGTTTACGATGCGATAGTATCATTTTCACAATTTATGTTATCTAATGCCGGGTTGCTCGATCTTAAAGAGAAACGGTTTCACTATCTTACTAGGGTCGATAAAGATGCTTTCTACGAAGATGGTAAATATATATATTTATCTACATTGGATTGGCTCCGACTGTCTGTTTTAGAGGATGTTCATTTACCACAAATCGATACCATTGAAGACGGAAGCGAGATCGATATTTTATCTAAGTTGCAATGTGAGCATAGCGTAGAATTGCCGGATTTGAATGGACTTAAAAGTAAATTGCGGCCGTATCAAGAGGTTGGAGTTAGGTGGTTGTGGTTTTTGTATACTTATGGATTGTCAGGGTTTTTATGTGATGAAATGGGTCTTGGGAAGACGCATCAAGCTATGGCTTTGATTGTAGCTGCCATGAATGTTAAAAAAAATGGAGTTAAACCTAAGTTTATTATAGTCTGTCCAACTTCAGTGATATATCATTGGCAAGATTTATTGGAGGTTTTCTTAAAAAAAGCGAAAGTTCTTTTTTATCACGGTCCGCTTAGAATTTCGAAAAACATCAAATTGAAATATGACATAATTTTAACAACTTATGGAATTGTAAGGAGTGATAAAGAGCTATTTTCTAAAGAAAAATTTGAAATTGCAATATTCGATGAGATGCAAATGGCTAAAAACAGTAAGTCTCAAATTCATAAATCATTAAAAATGATAGACGCTGAAATGAAATTAGCCTTGACAGGGACTCCAATGGAAAATCATCTTTTGGAATTAAAGTCTTTATTTGATATTATTTTGCCGAATTTTCTCCCCCCAATGAATGAATTTAAAGATGAATTTATATATCCGATAGAAAAACATGGCGATGGAGAGAAGAAAAAAACGCTCTCATACATTATAAATCCATTTATCCTTAGGAGGAAAAAACAAGATGTTTTAGATGATTTACCAGATAAAATAGAAGAAATTGCATATGTTGGCATGTCTGAAGAGCAGAAAGAGCTCTATTGTCAAATGGTGAATAAGACAAAAAATCTCGTAACCGAAGAGGGGAGAGAGTTTTACATGCATGTTTTTGCTTTATTAAATTATTTGAAGCAAGTGTGCGATCATCCTGCATTAATTTCTGGCAATATAAGTGGATTTGAGACACATGAAAGTGGGAAATGGGAATTATTTGTAGATCTCCTTGAAGAGAGTAGAGCTAGTGGGCAAAAACTGGTCGTTTTTTCTCAATATTTGCATATGCTTGATATAATAGAATTGTATCTTAAACGGGAAAATATTTTGTATGCAACAATTAGAGGGTCAACGAGGGATAGAAAACAACAAATGCATAAATTTCAAACTGATCCAAAATGTGAGGTGTTCGTTGGCTCATTACAAGCTGCTGGAGTAGGTATCGATCTTACGGCCGCTTCAGTTGTTATCCACTATGATCGATGGTGGAATCCAGCCAAAGAAAATCAGGCTACAGATCGAGTTCATCGAATAGGGCAGAATCGTGGTGTAAGTGTTTTTAAGTTAGTCACTAAAGATACAGTTGAAGAACACATACATTTTCTTATAGAGAAGAAACGAGGTCTTATTGAAAATATAATAGGTTATGATGATGAAAATGATTTAAAGACAATCAATAGAGAAGAGCTTGTTCATTTGCTCAATCAAATATATAAAGATGTCAAATAATTTATTTATTAATATTTACTGCGGTCTGATGCTTATTTTGGCTCTATTTTCTTATGGTTGTTTATTTAGATTTCATGTAATGTATTTTACATGTTTAAGATAGCCATTGTTGGTAGACCAAATGTAGGCAAATCAGCCTTGTTTAATCGTATCACTGGTAGACGAAGGGCCATTGTCGAGGATGTTGAAGGCGTTACTAGAGATAGGTTATATGAACGATGTGATATTTTCGGGAAACATGTGATGTTAATCGATACCGGGGGGATTGACTACTCTGGAACAATCGATTTTAGTGAAAAAATTCGTTTACAGACGATGAAGGCCATAGCTGAAGCTGACATGATACTTTTCATGGTAGATGGGACGTGTGACATCACTCTTCAAGATGAAGAGGTCTCTAGAGTATTGCATAGTAAAAAAAAACCTATATATCTTGTAGTTAATAAGATTGATAATAACAATTTGAAATTGTCTATTGATAATTTTCACCCTCTTGGACATGAAAAAATTTTTGGAGTCTCTGCGATCCATGGGTGTGGATTAGGGGATTTACTTGAGGTGATTGCTAACGACATTAAAATTGAATGCGCACAATGTGAAAAAATTTTACCAAAAGTGGCGATTATTGGAAGACCGAATGTTGGTAAATCGACTTTACTCAATCACATTGCAGATGAAGAACGATCTATTGTTAGTGATATACCTGGCACAACTAGAGATGCTATAGATTTAGAGCTTGATAATTGTGTTTTTATAGATACTGCCGGAATTAGAAAGAAAAAATCAGAAAGTGAAGCGATAGACAAATTTGCATTTATAAGAACTGAGAAAATTATAGAAAGATGTGATATTTGCATACTTGTAATCGATGTCAATGATGGGTTTACGGCTTACGAGAAAAGAATAATTCAAATGGTTGAGGATGCCGGAAAGGGGTGTATTATACTTGTTAATAAATGGGATCAAGTAAGCGGCGTTCTTAAAGAAAAAGTTATAAATAGTATAAAGCAAATTAACAGTTTTATATCACATATTCCGATAATTGTCGGTTCTGCATTAACAGGAAACGGGTTGAGTAAATTATTTCGAACAATTTTTGAAGTTCAAGATAGTTTAAATAGACGTGTTACAACTGGCGAATTAAATTCATTTTTAGAACGTGCTATACAATTAAATCATCCACCAATGATACAAGGGAAGCGTTTGCGTATATATTATCTTACACAAGTTAGCACAAAACCTCCTGTGTTTGTGTTGTTTGTTAATAAATCAGAGCTTTTAATTGAAGATTATCGAAAGTATTTGCTAAATCAATTGCGTGATAAATTTAGTTTCTCTGGGAGTCCTATACGATTTAAGCTTAAGCAAAAAGACAAGCCAATTGTGAGAAGACGAAGTAAATAAAAAGTTTATTTTTTATCGTTGTGTACATAAAGAGGTTCTTCTATGTAATGGATATGGTTTTTAGATATTTTCGCCATTGGCATCATATATAAATCTAAGTTATTTTGGTTAAATGCATTATCAAAAGAAAGTTCTTTGTAAGTTTGTTTGAATAGTCCAACATAGTAAGTTTTGAAATAAGATAAGAGCCACGAATTTTTTTTTGAGTTATTATTGATTCCTTTTTTGTAAGATGGAAATTCTGTATATTGACTATATGCAAGCCATACATTTTCTGAAGAAAAGTAAATATTGTTTAAAATTGCCAATACGTTATCATGTGCGAGCCAATCATTGGCATTTATATGGATTATTATCTCATTATCTTGACAAGATGTTACGGCTTTTTTGAATAGCTCAAAAGCTGGTTCATTATCTGTTGTTTGTAAAATTGTAAGGAGATGTGATTTGTTTTTTTTAGCGGCATTTTTTTTACACTCTTCTATTTGTCTCATTTGGTCGCTTATTAGTATTACTCTATAATTATCATATTTTTGGTTAAATATTGAAAATAAATTTTGAGTTGTAAATGTCGTATCGTTAGATGAATTGTATAAAATAAATACAAAAGATTTTTCTGTTAGATACTCATTTTTATTGATGAACTCTAATGAAAATTTTGTTGATAGATTTCGCTTCGATCGCAACAACGTAAAATTAATTAATATAAATATTGGAATTACAAGTATTAGCGCAATTGCAAGTATCTTTTGAAATATCGCTTTATTCATATTTATCACATATATACACAAAAAAACTCAAAAAGTTGGCTTTTGACTTCGCTGGCATCCTCATCTTTTAAGTCGTCTGCATCGCTCAACTTATTCAAGTTGAGCTGTTTCGACGTCGCTACGCTACTTCAAATATGTGGTGCCGGCTTTGTCAAATCCCCAACTTTTGAATTCATTTATGTATAATTAAATTTTAAGTGTCAACTAAATGAATCTGCTTCCACCGTAAACTGCTTCTATTGATTGTGCTGCTTTTTTTTAAAGCATATTTTATTATCTCTTTATCAGTAAGTAGTTCAATAATTTTTTCAGGAAAAACAAATTCTTTTTTTAAATTTTTTAATGCGCTGTGAAACAGCAATTGATTTTTAAACAAATTTGTTAGTATCGTTAATAAAAATATTGCAAATGGGAGGAGCAATAACTCTCCCCACTCGTTTGGAAAAATTGGACTGAGACATCCGATTGACGCAAGAGACAAAAAATAAAAAGATTGACGATTTGATGAAAAAAGAGGGCCAAAAAAGCGGCGCCAACGAGCTTTAGACGTTCTGTATGCTAATATTTCTTCAAATTTATTTTCATTGAAAGCTGCTCTTTTAGCATGCACCTGTTCATGGGATATTACTTCATCGATATCTACCCAAAAAAATCTCTTTTTTTTTGGCATTTGTAGTATCGGAATTTTTACACCATTGTCTAATTCGCATATCCATGTCATACCCCCAAACCAAAAAGGTAATTTTTTTGAACTTTTAAATAATATTAAACTATGATTCAAGACTTCCACTTCACCTTGTAATTGCTCTATTTGTTCTATTAATTTTTTTGGATTTTTTAACGCTTCTTTTATATATGATACACGATTTAAGAAAGTCTCTACATCTTCATTTGGGCCAACAACAAAACCCTCTTCGTATAATTTGCGTAAATACATAATTATAGTTTATAGAAATATTTTGTTAATGTCTAGCGGCAGATCATACCTCAGATTTTAAAATAAGTTTTGGTGGGTCACCAAATGTTGCGGATAAGTAACCTACATTTCTGCTGTGACCATCTGAAAACAAAATAATTATGATTCAATAGTTTTGTGTGGTACAATTATAGAAAATAATAGTTTTAATATTATGCAAGTAAATAATAATTTGAATATACAACAAAATTATAATAACAGTACAATAATTTTTGAACAACCCATAAAACTAGAATCTTTAAATTTAAATTCTTTAAAAGAAAAACTAAATATCAATCTAATAGCTCATATATTTTGTGATAATAGTATTAACGACACTTCTCTTGAGGGTGCTAATTTTGGTAAAACAATCGAACTTCTTGTTGAATTATTAAAAGTATTAGATGTTGCAAATATAAAAAAAGCAATTGGTTGTATTGAAAATTTAGCAAATAATTACAATCAGATGATAAAGGGTAAAGATCAATATTTAAAAAATATAATAGATAAAATTATATATTTAAATGTTGGCGATACAATATTTTTACTAGGGGGATGGAGTGAAAGGTCTAGTGGCCATGCAATGTTGTATAGTTTTAATAGACTTACAAATGGTAAATTGGAATTTTGTGTTTACAACACTGGTGACGGTATAAAAAATCACAATCATATAATTGACGATTATAAAACAAAATATAATCCTATATTAAAATTTACAGAGGTCCCGCAGGAAGTTTTTTGTACAGGTATAGAAGAGCCTTTATTATTAAAAGCATTAACAGAAATAAAAACAGTAGAGCAAACAAAGTTTGAATCTGATGTAATTTATAAGGGTATTTTGAAGGATTTACGTAAATATTTAGATAATAAACTAGTTAATCGAGATCGTTATATTAGATCTCAACTCAGCGGTACATGTGTATGGAAAGTTTTGATGGTTTTGTTAAGAGAGGTGCTGCCATTAAAAGAGTATAAAATATGTAAATTTTACATAAGATTAAATGCGTTAACCGCTTTTTGGGACAAAGAACACAACAACTTAAATCAACCAACAGAAGAGGGTGAGGTTAAAAGAGTAATATTAAAAGAATCGTGCGAAATCTTTTCAAGATTAATGTCTAAAGAATTTAATGGTTTTATTGATAAAGTAGATATAAAGTCTGCGCACACAAAAATTGAAAATTATTTAAGAGAGCTAGATAAGACAGAAGAAAGTTTAAAAAAAGATCGTTTTAATAATAGAGCTCAGCTGAATATTAATACAATTGCGTCTGAAGAAATAAGAGAAGACTGTCGATCACAATTAGCTATGTTGCCAACTAATAAAATTGTTAGATGCCTTGCAGAAAGACCACAACAACCTATTAAATTAAATTTAGAACCTTTCTCTCCAATTACGTTGATTCATCAATTAAAATTAATTGTTATTGAAAATGCCCCTAAGTCAACGCAATGCTTTATTGTTGAACAATTGGCTGAAAATTTACCAATTAATAATAAAAATTTTTGGAATGCAATCAGACAAGATGAATTACAACTCATTATAACTAAATTGTTAGACTTTTTTTATTTATATCAAACTAACGTTAATCCTTTTAAAAAAGGCTCAACTGTTAAAGAAATTATTACTGCACTGACTTTGCAGGCATCAATTCATGCGCTGGCTACTCGTGTTGATGGGACAGGAGACATTTTATCTAAATATAAAATTAAAAATTTATTATGTTTAATAAATGATCAAAATAATGAAGAGCCATTTTTTCAACTTACAGACTTTAAAGATGTTGAGCAAATGAACGAAATTAATAAATATTTTGTCAATCACAATAGCAAATGCAATGATGGAGAAATTTTTACACCTGGAATGATTACATGTGTATTTAATAATTATAATATAAAGAATAATTCTGAATTGAATTTTTATTACACATTATATAACAAGCATGAAAATGATATTGATATTATAATTGTAAAAAAGTATAGCATTAATGAACACGACAACAAATTATTAAATTTAATTAATAATCCAATAAAATTTTTTGAATCAATTAATTGTTTACGTAGAGCTTCTTATATAGCTGCATCTTTTTGTAGTGCAAACGTAACAGATGATTTTAGTCGTTATCCTTATGAAATTGTCGTATGCTTATGCAATCAAGAAATAAAGTTAAATGATTATAATTATGATTATAATGATAAAAAAAATTCCAAAATTGCTTTACCTTCTAGTTTATCAGAGGCTACTAAAGAATATATTTCCTCTGGATATAATAGAAGAAATTTACAGGTGGATAATGATAAGAATAAAGAAATAGAAGCAATTAGTAATTATTGCAAAGACAACACGCCTCAGAATTTGATGTGGCGAGAATTATATAGAGAAGCTACAGAAAGAAGTCTTCAGCCGCTTCAAATTCTCTCTTTTTTTAAAGAACACATTGATTTACTAGACAATATCGATTCTCAAACAATTTTTTTTATGCAATTTTTTAAAAGTGTAATCATTCAAACTGAGAGCGGGATGGAATCTAGCATAGATATTGTCAAACATTTTATAGATAATCCGCAATTAATTAATAATTTATTAAATTTAATAGATTTAGGATTAAAACAATTTTGCAGCCCTGTAAGTTTTAATGTGATGGCATCTTCTTTTTTTGTAAGACTCATGCAATATAGTAGAAAATTTATACATCAAAATATTAAATCATTCAATAGTAATTCCTATTTTCAATCGCTTGAAGAAAAGGGGGAAGAAATTAATGGATTATTACAAAGATGGTTATATTCAGAAAATTGTAAACTTGAGATTAAAGATAAAGTCTTGCTCAATTTACATATTGTTAATAATTATTCTCATAAAAAAATATCGGATCTTACGAATAATGAAAAAGAAAATATACTGATTAGTTGGTTTAATATTTCATTTTATAAAAATATATCTATTGACGATTTTCCTACTCTTCGAAAAGAAGTTGAAATTTTCGTCCATAGATTGATTGCACACTTAGAAAAAAACCAGTCTAGATTAAATTATGATAATGTCTGCTCTGTTATTTTGAAAAATGGTTGTCATTGCAATCAGGAACTAAAATTTAAATCTGTAGATTTTCCAATTTTTACTTATGAATTAAATGAGAAGAAATTTTTTAAAATTGATTTTCTTAGGGGTTCTCTTTTTAATGAAAGCGGAGAAATAAAATGCGACAACCCACCGCTGACTGAAACCATTAAAATAGATGTGTTTGATAACAAAAATATTAATTGGTTGTATAAAGATTACACTTATACAGCAATGAGTGAGGTGTTTGGAGAAATAAAATGTATTTTACATAATGATTCGACATGCACATTACAATGTTCAATAAACGGGAAGTGGTATTCGTATTTAGAAAAAAATGAATTAAAGAAATTATTTAACAGACTTCCTGGGTATTTGATTGAAGAGTCTCTTTGCTGGTATAATTCAGAAGAGTTAATTTTAACAAAAAAAGGAAATTTTAAAAAATCTTATCATTTAGATAAGGATGGCGTTTTTACAAATAGTAAAGTTTCGATGCAAACCTACAAAGAAACAGATAACACAAAAATTTCATTGTGTAATTTTGAGGCTCCAGAATATATAATAAGCGAATTTAAAGACGGTAAAATTTGTAACTTAAAATTTCCAAAATATTTTTCCATTATTAATGAAAAAAAATTGTGTTTTTTTCTAAACAATAAAGGAGAGCTTGTTTGGGAAGATAACCAAGAATTTATATTATGTGGTGAAGCTCCAATAAAACCATTAAATAATCTTAAAAATGCACTTTATTTAGTAAACGAAAAGAGAGGCGAAAAAAAATTATTAGTCCCAGTTCTATTTATAAAAAACTTTAAAAAATTTTATAGCGAAGGCAATTTAAATAATTTTCTCGATAAAGACAATAAGTCTACTCGTAAAAATGAAAAAAGATATTATTTAGAATTTAATATTAATGAAGGGGATATTGAAACCAATAATAATTCTGGATTATTATTTTTATCATACTTGACCATCCATGATGGAAAATACGAAAAATCTGTGGATCTGTTGCGTCAAGTCTTAGAAAACTCTAAGTTATCCCCTTTAGATTTAGAAATCTTAGATGAAATTATCAAATATGGTACAGCTATAAATACTCCGGTTGCTATAGGAGTTGTTTTACAAGCTACTATTCTTCTCATTAAACATAGAGGACAAAATTTAAATATTTTTAAGTTAAAAAGTGAAGATATATGTGATATATACGTAAAATATCTTCAATTAATAACCAATATTCCATCCAACATAAAATTGAAGTCGCATGAAGAGTTAATTATTTTAGAAAATATTGATAGACCAACTGAGTTACTTAACATTAGAAAAAATATTATTAAGGGTCATGCAATAGAACGATCACTTAGTCCATTTCCAAAAAACAATTGTAGAATAAACGACTATCAGTTATCTAAAAGTACTATATCAAAATTCGATATTCCGGATTACAAAGAAGAATATATAAATATAAATTTTGATATTTTATTTAACATTACATATATAATAGATAATTATCTAAGAAACCATGAAAAACTCTTTTGGCAAATAGTGCAAAAGTTTTCTGAAGTTTCTAGCATAGAGGCGAGAAAAATTGTCTTTTATTTAGACTGCATATTATATGACAAGATAACATGTAATAAATATAAATTATTTCAATTCTTACGTTTTCTCGCTTGCAACATTGCAAATAAGAAAATTACGGGTTTTCCTCCTCTAAAAGATATACACTGCAAAGACAATGTTTACATGGTTAAATATGATTTGTTTGTCGAAATTGAAAAATTAATAAATATAGATCTATTTGAAATAGAACAACAGCAAATTGGGCAAGAAAATCGTGAATTGTATTTTAACAATGATCTCCCTGTGGATACTCTTCCAATTATAGGGGAAAAAGTTAAATTAGAATTAGAATCAAATGTAATTTTTGATCACAACTTTCAAAACGTTATAGATGAATGTTTTTGTATCGACAAAAAAAATGAAAATGAAAGTAAAGTCTCTCTACATCACAGTGATATAATAAAAGATTTTTTAGGATATGAACAAAGCCGTTATTCATCTGTTATAAAAAATGAAATTGAGTTTTTTGAAAATGACATTCAACTCGGAATAGATCAATTAAATAAAGTTGAAAGCTTTCGTCTCAAGGATGGAATAACTTTAGGTTATGTCGAACAAAAATTACTCAAATTAAGTGAGCCAATTTCCGAAGATATAGATAAATTGCGTTATCATATATTGCATCTTGCAAATAAACAGCCTGTAGATGAAAAAGAGGCATTAAGGCTTGCTCTTGCTATAAATGGTAAGATGGAGAAAAAAAATAACATCGAAGATATTGAATTTTGTTTTCTTACCGGACATATTGAATATTTTAAACGTTTAAATAAATCGCTTTCAGATCAAGAAATTTATGAATTATTTCAACTAATTGGAAAATTTGAGATTTTATCTATTCACAATGAACAATTAAAACGCGCCATCAATCATATTTCTACGTTAAAAGAGAAAGAAGACGAATTGAATTTCAATCACTACATACAAGAATTAGCAAAAGAGTTGAAAAAAAATTTTTTATATGAAAATTTAGAGCATCTTAATCCTCCTTTTTTAGTTTTTACACGCTTAAGCGGCATGATTCCTACTGAAAGTCAAGCTAAAGATATAGCGCATTTATTAGAAAATGACAATTGCGTCATTCAGAAAATAATGGGTGGTGGTAAAACTGCTATTATAGCTTCGTTATGGAGTCATTTGCAGGTAAGTAAAGGAAAACTTCCGATAATTTTTGCTCACTATTCGCAATATTCTACTGTTATAAGTAATTTAATGGGTGTGCAGAAAAAATGTTTTAATAGAGATGTAGTAACGATTCATTGTCAACGAGAGGAACTTACTGTTGCTCTCCTTGAAAAGATAAAAAATACACTTGACAGCGTAAAAAGAGGAGGAAAATTACTCGTAATGATTCCTGAGACGCTGCAAATTTTAGATTTGGAATTTAAAAGCATTCAATTAGATTTAGCTCTTAACGAAAGTCTTTTGCAAGAAGACCAAAAAAAAGAGAAGCATGCAAAAATGATGTTGCTGCACCAAATTCTTAGTATTTTTAAAAAAGAAGGGTGCGGCCTGGGGTGAAACGAATGAGTGATTTTCAAAGAAAATAATTCTCAATTTTACCCCTATAGTTCTAGTCCCAAAAATTCTAAAGTAAAAATTAACTACTTTCTTATTGCTGGAATCTAA
>JAHFTJ010000015.1 GCA_023269435.1 Chlamydiota bacterium | reverse complement strand
ATCGCATATAAAAAAAATTAAAATCAACGGAGAGTGGCATCAAGCTGAAATCACAGATAAAACAAAAAAATTATTGACCAAGATTGGTTATCATATTACGTAACTACAGGCGGAGTTAGGGATTTATAACATAACAAGAGCGATAACCTTAGGCGAACCATGAGTTTATCGCTAAAATATTACGTAATTATTGTCGGAGTTAGGGATAAAGCTTATTTTACTCAGAAAATTTAGAAATGAGAAGGAGGAAGGCGTACATTTTTCATTGGCATAACATTTTTTAGCTCAATCTTTTTTTCTCCTAATGGAAGGTTACGATGAGCGCAAGTTTCAAATCTATCATATCTAAATATACTTAACTTATCTGATATACTTAACTTATTTAAGTCCATGTCATATTTATCAGAATGAAATTTTCCATAACGCCCATCAGCATCTAAAAAATGAGTAATCATAGCAGGATAAGTATCATAGATTTGTTGTTCTTGAATCGCTTTTGGCATTTTGAGCGTCATCTCAACACTAAGATCTATAATTACTTTTCGGTGTGAATTCATAAACTGTTGGTTATCTCCATTAAGAATCTGAAATTCGTTATCAAAGCCAAGGTATCCACCTTTTGCCATTACAAATCCAAAGTCATTTAAAAAATTAACAGTTCTTTTGTCAAAAATTTCCTTCGCAGATAAAGGTTTCATATCAATATCGCCATAAACAAAGAATTTAGTCTCTCTCTTTCTCAAAGTATAATCAGCAGCTATTGCTCTCAATAAATCAACTCGAAAATAGATAGGGATTTCTTCACAGAAGGCTTTTGGATTTGCACAAACAACATCAATAGAACGTACATCTCTAAATTGAATGACACCACAAGATGTTCCTTTTAAAGAATTTTCAAGAGCAATTCGAGATTGTTCAATTGCTTGTGTAGTTGCCATTTCACTATCTACCCAAATATTGATATAGCTTCCAGGGTTTGTTATAGCCCATTTAGAAACTGGCTTGATAAATCTGTTATGAAAATCCAACTCTCGTTCTTCAGATGATGATCCATTGCCAAATAAAAACTCTTGATCCGCAGGCATCCTATTTTTATTTATCCACATTAAATTTATTGAATACTGGTCAGCAGTTATTGGATGATCGGAAGGTTCGCATATAAAAGGGTTGTTATAAACAAAAGCTGAGTCATACAATGTTCGTTGTTGATCAGTAGATAATGAATAAAACTGTTCTTTAAACATCTCGTTAGGTTTAGCTGATCGAGCAACTTGAATCCATAAACTATGATATGTATCAGGTGCTCCGCCTAATTTTATAAATTGCGTAGCAACATCATAAACTAAAAGTTTAGGGTGTCCTTGCGTTAGAAGTTCCGCAATAACAGTTTGACCAATAGATAGAAATTCTTGAGGAAATAATTCTATAAGTTTATTTAAAAGCTTTGCACTTCCCCAATTGGCTGCCTGAGCGATGAAATTTCTCCCTGAAATTGGATCAATAATTTTTAAAGGGTTAAGATCTATAATTTTAGAGCCAATCTCTATAACATCTAAAACAGCGAAGTTTGAAAGTCCAAACAATTTGGGAACACCAGATTTATCTGCAACAAGAATATGTTCAATAAAACTTCTTAGATTCTCATTAAAATTCTTATGCAATAGAACATCTTTGATACTTCTCCCATTACCGTAGGATCGTCTTTGACTAGATTTTAAGAGGATCTCTTCGACTGATATACCAGTTATTTCATATTTAATCCGATGTCGATGATCTTTATCATATGTTTTCTTAATAACAACAAGCTTCCCTTCGATATCGCAAATGTCAAATTCATTTTTTTCTAGCTCTTCTTTATAGTAACCAAAAGATTTTGGACTAATAAATTCAATTTTTCCATTTATTTCAATTTGGTATCCAGAAATAAGCTTCCCTGATCTTATATGAAATTCCCCTTCTTCTTTTTTACAGTCAGGAAAAATTCGTCTACCTTTATAATTAAGAGTAAATTCTTCGATTACGCCATTAGTATAAGAATGCCGTATTTTACCATCACCAATGTTTTCACTTTTTATAGGTTTAGGTTGAATGACTATTCTGCAACTTTCATATATAGAAATATTGATTTGTAGGACTTGTGTAGCTGAAAATTTTTGAAAATTTTCTATTCTCATATTTACTTCTCTATCACTGGTATTCCGGTCGAAATGCATCTCAATTGCTATATGATTAGAATTAACATTCTCTGCTATTGTTTTTAGTAGATTTTCAACATCAGCAACGTACTGAATATTGACATGCTGTCTATGATCATCAGGAAAATTCAGCTCTACTGTGTATTCTGCAAATACCTCAACAGGTTGCTCTAAAACCTGCCTCTGCAATTCAACTTTTGATACATTAATCATAAACAAATCTCTCTATTATTAATTAATAATGATTATAACATTACATATTATTTAAATTCAATAGGTTATATGTTAAATTTTTTTTTACGATATCTTAACTTACTTATTTTGATAATGTTATTTTTTAAAAAGGTTTTTCAGATTTTGATTAAATTAGTTATGATAAATTATTATTTATGCTATTTTTATGGTAAATTAATTTTTTGAGGTATAAATTTGTTTTGAGGCTCCACAAAATTTATCATCTGCTGAAATTGTCCGTCGACATAATTCGACATTAAAACGTAACTCTAGCATCCAACAAGAATCTGAAAAGCTTTTAAATGAAATAGTGGAAACAAGCAAATTGAATGACACGAGCTTTCACAGTTTGGCTGAGCTACTGAGATTGTATGCTTCTAGCTCATCTTACGCAAAAGCAGAAAATGGATGTATGGATCTTTTGAATCGCAATATTATTCAAAAAGCCTCGTAATATTAGTTTAATATTACTACGATTTTTAAATAAATTGTTTTTTCAAAATCTCTAATACCTCCTATTTCCTCATTTTGCGTAAGGTGAGCTTCTAGTAAAAGATATATAGATGTAGCTGAAAAGATCAAACAATTACCAGCATCTCGTATTCTAAAAGAGATGTTTGGTAAAGCTGCAAGATTGTTTATTAAAACAGGTGAAAATATATAGTATATATTAATTTTAAGTAAAAGATTTTAATAAAAATATGTAGTTTTAGGTTGACTTTGAGATGATAGCACTAGATAATATGTGATTTTAGTAAATAAAATATTAACAATTTATAAAAGATGAAAATTCTTCACACTTCAGATTGGCACATTGGACGTACACTCTATGGAAGAAAACGTTATGATGAATTCGAGGCGCTTCTCGATTGGATTACAAATTTAATTAAAATCGAAGAAGTTGATGTTCTCCTTATTTCTGGTGATATTTTTGATACAGGAACACCAAGCAATAGATCGCAAAATTTGTATTATAACTTTCTGCGCAAAATAGCAAAATCGCATTGTCGTCATATTATTATTATTGCTGGAAATCATGATTCACCATCATTTCTAAATGCTCCTAAAGAGCTTTTGAAAATTTTGGACGTTCACGTAATAGGTGAAATTACCGAATCTTTAGAAGATGAGGTCATTGTATTAAATGACGATCAGAATAGACCAGAAGCTATCATTTGCGCTATACCATATCTTAGAGATAAAGATATTAGAACTGTTGAAGTTGGAGAGAGCGAAGATGATAAGAGCTTAAAATTAGTAGAAGGGATTAAAAATCATTATGCTGATGTTTGTAGAATAGCAGAAAATAAACAAAAAATATTAGGCGACATCCCAATTATAGCTATGGGACATCTTTTCACTGCTGGAGGTAAAACAATAGATAACGATGGAGTTAGAGATCTTTATATTGGATCATTAGCTTATATTGGTAAAGATTCTTTCCCTTCATCAATCGATTATCTTGCTCTTGGTCATTTACATGTACCGCAATGTGTCGGAGGAGCAACCAATATTCGATATTCTGGCTCACCAATTCAAATGGGATATGGCGAAGCTAATCAAGAAAAAAAAGTTGTGTTAATCAATTTCAATAAAAAAAACTCAACGATATATGAAATTACAGTTCCATGTTTTCAATTATTAGAGAGAATTACAGGGACACTTGAGAATATCAAAAACAGAATTGACGAACTGAAAGATAAACAAAGCAATGCATGGCTTGAAATTGAATATACAGACTCTAGAATTGTCGGAAATCTTCACGAATTGCTTTACGAACACTTAAATGACACATCGATGGAAATTTTGCGTATAAAAAATAAAATTGTTATTGATCGCATAATAAATACTGAACATGATGGCGAAACATTAGATGATATAAATGAAAATGACGTCTTTAAACGTTGTTTGGAGATTTTTGACGTGCCATTGGAAGATCATTTTGAGATAACTCAGTCATATAATGAGATATTACGATCTCTCCACGAAGAAGATAGTAACGCAGAATAAAAAGGTAAATCATGAAAATTATTGAACTTAGGTTTAAAAATCTTAATTCACTCTATGGCGAATGGTTAATAAATTTCTCATCAAATGAATATGTTTCAAATGGAATTTTCGCAATAACCGGCCCAACAGGCGCCGGCAAATCAACAATTTTGGATGCAATTTGTTTAGCACTTTATGGCTCTACGCCACGTCTTGGAAAGATTACAAAAAATGAGAATGAGATTATGTCACGACAAACTGGTGAGTGTTATGCAGAAGTTACTTTTAAGTCTCAGGCTGGGGAATTTAAATGTCATTGGTCTCAACATAGAGCGAGAAAAAAAGCAGACGGTAATCTTGCAGATACAAAACATGAAATATCAGATGTTGTTAGCGGAAAAATACTTGAATCAAAAAAACGTGATATTGCAGATATTATTGAAGAAAAAACTGGAATGAATTTCGAACGTTTCACGCGCTCAAGTCTTTTAGCGCAAGGAAGTTTTGCTGTATTTCTTCAAGCCACTCCAGACGAAAGGGCTCCAATTCTTGAACAGATTACAGGCACTGAAATTTATAGTAAAATATCAAAACGAGTTCATGAAAGAACCAAAAAAGAACGTGAAACTCTTAACTTACTGCAAGCTGAAATATCAGGCATTACAATTATAAGTGTAGATTTAGAAGTTAAAATAGTAGGCGACATTGAAAAAAAGGAATTTTCCAAAAGAGAACTTGAGATCAACCGTCAGAAGACCAATGAATTAATTCAGTGGGTTGTTGGAATTGATTATTTAAAATTGGAAATTGAAGTTAAACTAAAAGAAGTTGAGGAGATAGATAAAATAATCGATGCTTTTAAACCGAAACGTGAAAAGTTGAACCTTGCTTTAAAAGCAGCAAATATTGAAGGTACATTTGCAACGTTAACTTCCATTAGAAATGATCAAAAAATAGATTTTGAATCACTTAAAATCGATGAAGAAATATTATTAAATGTTGAAAATTTAACAAACGAAAATGAAAAATTGTTAAAAAATAGTGAAAAAATAACTACGAAAGCAAAAGAAGATCGAAAGGCTATCGCGCCATTACTTCAAAAAGTGCGTTTATTAGATTTACAAATATTAGACAAAAAAAAATTAATAAACGAATGTGAAAGCGATTGTATAAAAATAAAAGATCAAATTATAGATGGTAAATATAAACAAAACAAAGTAAAAGCGAAATTTACAACAATTCAAAAGTCTTTGGTGTCAATTAAAGAATATATATCGACAAATACTCATGACGCATTGTTAGTCGCAGAACTTTCTTGTATAGAAGAACAAATTAATAATTTAAAAGAGTTCTTTAATGATATCGTAAAAAAAAGAAAATCTATTACAGCAATTGAAACGCAACTAAAAAATACCAAAAAACTTTTTGCATTTACTTCTGAGAAATTTGAGACATGTAAGCGAGAACATCAGTCTGCTAACAATCAAGTTGCCAAAAAATATGATGAGTTAAAAAATCTTCTCGAAGATAATTTATTGTGTGAATATCGTTCAGAAAAAGATTCTCTACTGCGTGAGTTGGCATTTTTACATAAAATTTCTTCTCTCGAATCTGAAAGAAATAAACTAGAGGATAGAAAGCAATGTCCATTATGCGGTTCTACAGAACATCCATTTGCTAATGGTAATATACCAGAAATAAATAAAGCTGAAGAGAAGATTAATAGACTCACTAAATTGATTCAAAACGCTGAATTATTAGAGAACGTTATTAAAGAGTTAGAGGTTGTTGTTAAAAACACTTCTGTTAAGTTGATAGAGACAGACAAAGTGATTAGTAAAGAAATTTACGAAAGAGAAAATTACGAAAAAACAAAAAAAGATATGACAAATGAATTTGAAGATGTTTTGAAACGTTTTGATAAATTAAAAAATACTATCTTATCTAAGTTAAAACCGTTTGGAGTTCAAGATATTCAAGACAATGAAATTGAATCTATATTATCACATCTTAATGATAGAATCAAAAAATGGAATGAACATAATTTTAAAAAAGATGACCTCGAAAAACATAGTGTAATTTTGAGCGGTGAAATAGAAAAGCTCGACGCTATTATTGACTTATATAATAACTCTTTGATTGATAAAGAAATGACAATTGAAATTCTTAAAAAAAATTATGACGACATTAATAACAACAGATACAACTTATTTGGTTCAAAAAATCCAGATAGCGAAGAAATCTCATTAGAAAAATTTATTTTCGATTGTGAAAATAACGAAAATATAGTTAGAAAAAAACAAAACGAGATTAGACAATCGTTAGACTCAATAAAAACACATATTGTATCATTAAAAGATCGTATACATAAAAGAACGCCACAACTTCAAGCTGTAGAGAATGAGTTTATTGCAGATATTAATACGGCTGGATTTTGTGATGAACTATTATTTATTTCAAGTCGCCTCAACTACGATGAACGAAACAAATTAAGTTATGATGCAAAGATACTTGATGATAAATATACAGCTATAGTAGCTGTAAAAACAGGCGTTGAAAATCGTTTAAACGAGGAAAATGAAAAAAGACTTACGGAATTTTCAAAAGACGAACTAAAGTCTATGCAAAAAGAATATGATGATAAATTAAAAAATATCGTAGAAGAAATCGGTGGGTTAAAGCAAAAATTGACAGATAATTGTGCAGCTAAGGAAAAAGTAAAAGAGAGACAAAACTTAATTGATGTTCAAAAGAATGTATGCAGAAAATTAGAAAAGCTACATGATCTTATAGGCTCATCAGATGGGAAAAAATACAGAAATTTTGCGCAAGGTCTTACGTTTGAGTTGATGATATCACATGCAAATAAACAACTTGAGAAAATGACAGATCGTTATTTGTTAATCCGCGATAACAAGCAGCCACTAGAACTCAATGTCATTGACAATTATCAAGGCGGTGAAATTCGCTCTACTAAAAATCTATCTGGCGGCGAAAGCTTTATAATTAGTCTGTCTCTCGCTTTAGGACTTTCAAAAATGTCTAGCAAAAATGTTCGTGTAGACTCTTTATTTTTAGACGAAGGTTTTGGAACTTTGGATGATGAAACATTAGATACTGCGCTTGATACTCTTGCAACATTACAAGGAGACGGAAAATTGATTGGTGTGATTTCGCATATATCCAATGTTAACGAGCGTATTACAACTCAAATACATATAACACCACAATCTGGTGGAAAAAGTATTTTATCTGGTCCAGGAAGCGGGAGATGCAGCAATTTAACAAAACCAACATTAATTTGACGTCCCCCCACCAATAAAGAAATAAGAAGATGTTAATATGTAACAGCTAATTTGTTAATTGTTTAATAGCTTCTCCCATCGATAGTAATTTTAAATTATATTATAATCTCACCTTACGCAAAAGCAGAAAATGGATGTACGGATCTTTTGAATCACAATATTATTCAAAAAGCCTCGTAATATTGGTTTAATATTACTACGATTTTTAAATAAATTGTTTTTTCAAAATCTCTCATACCTCCTATTTCCTCATTTTGCGTAAGGTGAGTTATAATCTGTTTTTGAAGTATATATACTTCTCATCTTCAAATAATTAAAGAATACTCGAAATATTAAAAATAATTTTATATCTTTTGTAATTATCTTAAGGTAAAAGCAATACGCTTTTTTGTTTCATATTGTGGAGAATATATAATATACTCATAATAAAATTAATCAATCACCATGTATGTGTAAGTTGGTTTTTTTCAATCTAAGGTTAAATTCTGAAATATAAGATATCTTTAAACTTAACAAACATGATAAGGTTAATTGCTTAAAAACTAAAAAATGTGGTTAATAATGACTTTTTATAATTTATCTTTACATCCCCAAATCCTTAAAGCTGTTACTGAGGCTGGTTATTTAGAACCGACTAGCATTCAATTAGAAGCTATACCAAAAATCATGGAAGGGTTTGATATTAGAGCTTCTGCTCAAACAGGAACTGGAAAAACAGCGGCTTTTTTGTTACCAACGCTTAATCATTTGGTTACTAAAAATCCTAAACAAGGCAAGGGTCCACGCGTATTAATACTAGTTCCTACGCGAGAACTTGCAATGCAAATTACTACACAAGCATTAAAATATAGTAAATATTTGAATCAAATAAAAACAGTCTGTATTAGTGGTGGCGTTTCGTATCAAGGACAAATGCGCGATATTTCTCGTCCTTATGACATTCTAATTGCGACTCCTGGTCGTTTAATTGAATATATAGAAAAACGTAAAATTGATTTTTCACGTCTAGAGATATTAATACTTGATGAAGCCGATCGTATGTTGGATATGGGATTTGTTGAACCTGTAGAACAAATTGTAGCTGCAATTCCATCGTCACGACAAACTCTATTGTTTTCAGCAACAATGCAAGGCAGTGTAATAAAATTATCAGAAAAACTTTTGAATAAACCAATAGATATCAATGTAAATGCTAAATCCATTTCAAAAAATGAAAATATTACACAAAAATTACACTATGTTGATGATTTGAATCACAAAAATCGACTTTTAGATCATATATTAAGTAATAACGGCGATGATTGTATAGATTGTGCAATTGTATTTACAGCGACAAAACGACATGCAGATCAACTTGCCAATGAATTACACGATAAAAATCATTCAGTAGCGGCATTGCATGGCGATATGAATCAAAGACAAAGAACACGGACAATAAGCCAATTAAGAAACGGTAAAATTAGAGTGCTAGTCGCAACAGACGTTGCAGCCCGTGGCATAGACGTTCAATTAATAACCCATGTGATAAATTTTGATCTACCAAATACAGTAGAAGATTATGTTCATAGAATTGGACGTACTGATCGTGCTGGAGCTAAAGGAATAGCATTATCTTTTGCAGCTGGACGCGATACACCTTTGGTTAAAAAAATTGAAAAATTTACAGGTCAACAAATAGATGTATCAGAAATTGAAGGTCTAGAACCACGCGCAAAAAGTCAATCACGACCAAAACAGCGCGCAGCTAGCCCTAGAAATAGCGTTAATAGGCAATTCGGTGGTAGACCAAAAAGTCAACAGCAACAGAAGCGCAATGGAAGACGTGGTTAAAATTATTGTATAATTTTTTTGTGTTTTTTATCCATCCTCCTCATTTTAAAAAATGAACGCATTAATTCTTTAGATTCTTCTTCCATTAAACCGGAGAGAACTTCAACTTTGTGAATTTGGTGTTCATTTTTAAAAATATTTATCCACGACCCACAAGCTCCATGCCTATTGTCTGGACATCCCCAGATTATTTTTTTTACTCTCGATAATATTGCTGCACCAACACACATGCAACATGGCTCCAATGTAACGTATAAAGTTGACGAGGATAGCCGCCAATCGCCTAGAATTTTTGCACTTTCTCTGATGCAAATTATTTCTGCATGAGATGTTGCATCTTTGTTTTGTTCAATTTTATTATATGCACTAGATATTATTTTATCATTTATAGTCAGCAAAGCACCCACTGGCACCTCTCCGCAATTAAAAGCTTTTCTTGCTTCGTCTATGGCAAGCGCCATACATTCACTATCAAATTTATTAAATTTCTTCACGATTGCGTTATTATATAGTGTGTGATAAAATTATGATAACTTTTTAAGATATAGGCGAAAGGAGAGATAGCATGTCATTAGATAAAAGCACCAAAGAAGAAGTAACAAAAAAATTTCAATTACACGAAAAAGACACAGGTTCAGCCGATGTCCAAATTGCACTTTTATCAGAGAGAATAGCCGATCTTCAGGAACATTTAAAGAGAAATCCAAAAGATCAAGGCACGCGTCTTTCGTTACTAAAGCATGTAGGCCATAGACGTAAACTACTAAATTATTTAAATTCAACGGATACATCTCGTTATCAACAACTAGTAAGTAAACTCGGTCTACGAAAATAAAACCGTATTTACATGTCCACAACATTGGAGCGCATCAAACAATATGAATAAGAATCGACTAGTAATTTCTGTAGCTGGAAATGAAATTTTATTTGAAACTGGGAAAATCGCAAAGCAAGCAAACGGCTCTGTCATGCTTACTTGTAACGATACTGTAATATTATCAACAGCTTGTATGTCTAATAATGTAGTACCTGATGTTGATTTTTTACCTCTAAAAATAGATTATCAAGAAAAGTTTTCTGCTGCAGGTAAAACTCTTGGTGGATTTATTAAGAGAGAAGGCAAACCAACAGAAAAGGAAATTTTAACATCTAGATTAATAGATAGACCTATTCGTCCATTATTTCCTGATGGTTTTTTTCATGAAGTGCAAATTTTAAATTATGTCCTTTCATACAACAGTGACCATCCGCCAGAGGCATTATCAATTTGTGCAGCATCAGCAGCGCTTGTTATATCAGATATACCATTCATTAAACCGCTAGCAGCCGTTAATATTGGAATGATAGATGGTAATTTCATAATCAATCCAACTTTAGACCAACAAAAAAAATCTGTGTTAGACCTTGTTTTGGCCGGTACAAAAGATGCTGTATTAATGATTGAAGGATATTGCAAATTCTTGACTGAAGAGCAGGTTGTTGAGGCGATAGAAGAAGGTCATAAATATGTTCGTGAAATATGTCTAAAATTAGAAGATTGGCAAAATCTTGTAGGTAAAGATAAAATTATACCAGATATTATCACTCCATCACAAGAATTATTATCTTTAATAAGAGAATCTATTGAAGATAAACTGAAATTTGCATTTCAAATTAAAGATAGAAAATGTCGCGAAAAAACCATTAGCGATATAGATCATGAAATAACTAAACACTTATTGTTAATAGATGGATCTGTAAAATACTCAAAAGTAGAAATAAGCAAAGCTTTAAAGAAAATTCAATCTGATATATTAAGAAAAAATTTAATGACTTCAAAAAAACGAGTTGACGGCAGAATGCCAACAGACATTAGGTCAATATCAATTGAAACATCTATATTACCTCGCACGCATGGTAGCGCATTGTTTACTCGTGGAGAGACTCAAACAATTAGCGTATGCACTATTGGCGGTGAGTCAATGGGGCAACGCTATGAAGATTTAGATGGCGATGGATTGCGCAAATTCTATCTTCAATATACGTTTCCTCCATTTTCAGTTGGTGAAGTTGGCCGCAGTGGATCTCCAGGGAGAAGAGAGGTAGGTCACGGAAAATTGGCTGAACGAGCACTGTCAGCTGTTATACCAACAGAAAGCGACAATTTTCCTTATACAATACGCTTAGAATCTAATGTTACTGAGTCTAATGGCTCTTCATCTATGGCATCTGTTTGCGGTTGTTGTTTAGCTATGATGGATGCAGGAATACCGATAAAAAGACCAGTAGCTGGTATAGCTATGGGGCTTATTTTAGAAAAAGAAAGTTTTTTAATTTTATCAGACATCATGGGGATTGAAGATTCTTTAGGAGACATGGACTTCAAAATCACAGGCGACAGTGATGGTATAACGGCATTTCAGATGGACATTAAAGTAGAAGGTATCACTCCAAATATTATACGATCAGCTCTTGCTCAGGCAAAAGAAGGACGTATACATATTCTACGCAACATGTTAGAAGTAAGCCCTAAATCGCGGCAAACATTATCGAAATATGCTCCGAGAATAGAGACGATGAAAATTAAAACTAGTAAAATAGCTATAGTAATAGGTCCTGGTGGCAAGCAAATTCGTAAAATAATAGATGAGACAGGCGTTGAAATGGATATAAATGATGATGGTATAATCAACATAACATCAAAAAACGCAAAAGACATCGAAGCTGCTAAAAAAATTATACGTGATTTAACAACAGATATAGAAACTGGTCAAATTTATGATGGATACATTACAAATGTCTTACCATTTGGAATATTTGTAAGCATGCCTGGCGGACAAAAAGATGGGTTATGCCATATTTCTGAACTCAGCAACGAGAGGATAGATTGCATTGAAGACTATCTTGAAAAACATGACATTAGAAAAGGCGATAGAATAGAAGTAGAAATTATCGAAGTGAATAATCGCGGTCAAATAAAACTAAAACCAACCGTTATACCTAGCATAAAAAAATAATTATCACAATATGTATCTGGCATTAAATGCCAGATACAACTCTCATACAAAATATAAATTTGGCATTTTGCGGAAAAAGGTGAGTTAACAAGATTGAAACTCTGGATCACCACCTTGTTTTCCTGTAAATTCTTTCTTTATGTCAAATGGTATTGGAGGCGGTGTCTTTTGAGACTTTGAATTTAAATCTTCTAATTTAGATCTTTTCTCTGCTTGGTCCCATGTTCCATTCATGATTTTGTCTAAATCTTTTCTCTCTAACGTCTCAAATTCTAAAATTGAATTTGCCATAATAGTTAATAAGTCGTATTTTTCATTCAAAATCTTTTTGGCTCTTTCATATGCTTCATCTAAAAATTTTTTAACTTCTATGTCTATTTTCATTGCAGTCTCGTCTGAATATTCTTTTTCATGAAATCCATTCATTAAATTTCCATTGCCATCTTCTGCGAAGCTAATCATTCCAATTTTTTCTGACATACCCCATTCGCACACCATTGATCTTGCAATGCTTGTGGCTTGCATAATATCCATTTTAGCGCCGCTAGATGGATCATTATTTGTTATCTCCTCTGCTACTCTACCGCCCATTGATACTGCCATTTGATCAATCAATTCTTTTTTCTTATAATTTACACGATTATTTTTCATCTCAAAATGCGTAGCACCTAAGCTTCTCCCTCTCGGAATGCAAGTTACTTTAGAAACCTTATCTGGTGTATTTAAAAAAAGTCCTATAAGCGCGTGTCCAGCTTCATGCCATGCTGTTGTGCGTTTATCTTCTTCATTCATCACCAAGCTTTTACGTTCCTTTCCAAATCGCACTTTATCTTGAGCATATCTTAAGTCTGCTTGCGTAACTGCATTTCGTCTTTTTTTGGCTGCAAAAAGAGCAGCCTCATTGATAATGTTTTGCAAATCAGCCCCAGAGGCTCCAGGCGTTCTATTTGCTATCTCTTTTAAATCAACTTCATCTGTAATTTTTACATTTTGTATATGAACTTTTAATATTGCTAATCTTCCACGAGAATCAGGGAGATCAACCATAACACTTCTGTCAAAACGTCCTGGTCTTAAAAGAGCAGAATCAAGAACATCGGGGCGATTTGTAGCTGCAATAATAATAATTCCTTCTTGACTTTCCATGCCGTCTATTTCAACAAGCAATTGATTTAACGTTTGCTCCCTCTCATCATGACCCCCACCTAACCCTGAACCGCGATGTCTACCAACAGCATCTATCTCATCGATAAAAATAATTGATGGCGCATTTTTTTTAGCTTGTTCAAACATATCTCTCACTCGAGATGCTCCAACACCTACAAACATTTCTACAAAATCAGATCCTGATATTGAAAAAAATGGAACCTGAGCTTCACCGGCAACAGCCTTAGCTATCAAAGTTTTGCCTGTACCTGGAGCACCTATAAGGAGAATACCTTTTGGAATTTTAGCTCCAAGTTTTGTATATCTAGTTGGATCTCTTAAAAAATCTACAACTTCTTCAAGCTCTTCTTTAGCTTCATCGATACCTGCAACATCATCAAATGTAATACGCTTATGAGAAAACTTATTTAAAAGTTTAGCAGGTGATTTACCAAAATTCATAGCTGAAGATCCAACGCCCTTCATTTGTTTTGAAAAGAAAAAATACAACAATGCACCAATCAATAAAATCGGAAAAAACGTAAATATATAACTAAAATAATTTGGTGCAGGCTCTTCGCTTTTAAAAGTTTTTTCTAACACATTGTTTCTTGGTTGATCTGGAGCTTTGAAAGATAGACTTTTATTTTTTGAGAAATTTTCCCATTCTTTACTAGTTTGAATAAACCATTGATGAAACTCTTCTTGGTTTTTTTCCTCTAACGATTTGTTAGATAATTCTTGATTATTGAAAAACCATATAGCATTAGACACCTTAGCTCTAGCCTTGTCTAATTGAGCAAGATTTTTAGTATATTCATCTGTTGATGTATTATACAATTCTAAATTTTCTAAATAATTTCTTACAGATCTTAATTTATAGAGTTTAACACCATTATTATCAGATAATAACTCTGCTATTATATTTTCTAGACTATCAGAAGCTTGCTCTAACAATGAAATTTTTTCATAGAGAGAACTTTTATTGTACAATTCACCACTAATTGTAAATTCAGTTTCACGTAATTTTTTCTTTAACCCCTCGTCCCATATTCCTAATTTTTGTGAACGAAACTCTTGAATTAAAATCGTTAATGAATTCGATAAATTCGCTATCAACTCACTATTTTTGTGTTCTTTTGATTGTGCTAGCAACTCTTTTACTATGAAAAATGTAATTACAGAGTTATCTACATTTAATTTTTCAATTACAATATCATTAGAACGATCTTGAAGGTTAAAGCTTTTAGGTATAACAACAAACCCACTGTCAGGAATTTTAATACTAGAAATTCGTAAAAAATATGCAGACGAATCAACAACCTGTTGTCCTAATTTATCTAGTTGCTTTATCAATTTATCTTCTTGTAGACTAAGGTCGTTGCGTTGATTTAGTAAAGTAAGATATCTATATTTGTCTTTTCCTGTTTCTGTTACGTCATCTCTAAATGATCCGTTAAAAGTTACTAGATTATCGTTTGCTGAAATTTTCTTACTGTTGTTTGGATTAATTAAATCTAAATTCACAAGATGCTCAAGCTGATGGCTAAAAGCTACATCAGCTAATTTAATAGGAGATATATTTTGAAATACTAAAAATAAAATTAACCCAACAATAGAAATTATTAGAATAATTGGAAATCCTTTCTTATTATCAGGCTTCATGTCGTCGTCTCTTTTCATAATTAAAATCTTATATATTTATGTAACTTTGTAATCTTCTTCTTACATCTATCAGCAATGAAATGCAATAAAAAAAAATTTAATTGCAAAGCTGATAAATGTTACGTTTTTTATTTTCATTGTTGGCGCATTTTTCGATATCAAAGAAAAAAAGCGTATCCTTCAAAAATATTATTTCGAAAAACCCATTTATATGTCTCTTCCCGTTTTTTCTCAACTTAATTATAGAATGAATTTTTTCTATCTCTTTTCTGGACAATGAAATATCTAAATTTTTTAAAATGAAACGTAAAAAATATTCTATTTCTAAATCATGTAAATCTTTAGGAACTTCTATATGAGCACCAAACTCATTAAATTTAAGTTTTTCCAAATAATGTGATATTCTAAAGTGCAGATATTTATAAATCTCATCCATACGAGACCCAAATATTACCAAATTATCTCTTATATTTTTATTAAAACTCTTCTCCAACCACGGTATAATCTCTTCTCTCATTCTGGCTCTTAAATATTTACAATCGTAATTAGTGTAATCAGAAAAAAATTTTTTATCTTTAACTAGTAAAAAATCAATCATTTCGCTTTTTTTGTGAAACAAAAGAGGCCTAACAATTTTCATTCCATTTTTTTCCATGCATAATTGCATTCCGCTTAGGTTTATTAGCGAACTCCCTTCCAATACCCTCTTTAAAATTGTTTCTACTTGATCGTCTCTATGATGTCCAAGTAGCAGCGCGTTACATTTAGTATTTTCATAAATGTTTCGTAAATGTAAATACCTCAACTCTCTGAAACGACCCTCTAAATTGCCAGCCTTATAATCAATATCTTCTAATACAACAAGATGAAACGGAACGCCACTATTTTGACAAATGTTAGCAAGTTCATCACCCTCGTTGTGAGATTCTTCTCTCAAACCATGATTAACATAACATGCGTGAAAATTCCATCCCTCATCAACAAGGAGATAAAATAAAGCTAACGAGTCACTGCCACCTGATAAACCAAGAAGATAAGTACATTTTTTATTTAAATTCTCACATAAATATTGTTTAGCTTTATCTAACATGCGAATATAATATCAGAATATTATTTGCTTGAAAAGTAGGATGTGTAAAAATGCCGATACTTTGGCGCTACATACTAAAAATTTTCCTCAAACACTTTTTTTTATCACTTATCGGCTCGATAGCTTTGGGAGTTGCACTTAAACATCAAACTTTTGCTCGTTTTATAGCGCTGGGAGCGAATGCTAAAATGACATCGTTATTAATTGCATGTTATCTATGCCACATACTTCCGATAATGATATCTATTGTATCTTTCTTATCATCATTTGTAACAATACGAAATATGGCAACTTCGTTAAAAATTACAATGCTTAGAACATCTACACTTAGCATTAAAACAATTTTAACTCCGCTTTATTATTCAAGTGTAATTTTATCGATTATTATTTTTTTTATAACATCGGAGTTAACACCATATACAAAATTAATAATGAGCGATCTGTTTTATAAATCTAAAAAAGAATTGAACCCAATTTTAATGCTCCGAAAAAATGATACAATATTTAAAAATAGTTACACAGAGATGTTTTCAGATAAATCTAATTCATTTGCAAAAGATGTATTAATTGTATACAACAATCCAAGCTTAAATAGATTGGGAGTTATTGCAGTTGAAAGTCTTAATTACAATGATGATCACCTATCAGGAGAAGGTTTATCATTAATAACTTACACACTAAATGAAGATCAAGCATTTGATAATTTAATAATTGATAGCCAAAAAACAGTGTCAACACAAAATTCATATTTTTCATCGTTATTAGAAGATTGCACGTTGCTTCCTAGACAATCAGATATAAACCCATTGCAGGGATTATTAAAATCTAACGATATGCAGTCTATTATTGAAATTTTTAACAGAATTTCTAAAGGGGTGCTACCAATTACATTCACTATGCTAGGTGTGAGCTTTGGTTTGTTTGAAAGAAATAAATTAAATGGAAAAAAACAAATTTTACTTATTTTTCTTATAGTAATTCAATTTGCATCAATTTGCCTCGCTCATAAATTACGAATACAATGGCAAATAAGTGCATTGATATTTTTCTTGCCACATCTTTTATCAAACTATATCTCCATTAAGTTTGCAGCGAAGTCAAAAGCCAACTTTTGAGTTTTTTTGTGTATATCTATCTGTAGACTTCTTTCGCAACTTAAAACATAATGAATGTGTATGGTTAAATACATTTTTTATCGTTTATTGCTAATGTTTATCTTTGTGTATACTTTAATTAATTGTAACGTTTTTTTATTTGACACGATGTTGCATATTGCAAATGGTAGTAAAGTTTACATATTTAAATCTGTTATAGAAATTTTCTCTTTAAAAATGGATTGTATCTTACCATTGTCAGCATTGTTAGCTGGAACTCATACCATTATATCGCTAAAAGAGTCTAATGAAATATTTGCATTACGTACTTTAGGGGCGTCTAAAATATTTTTAACATTACCATTTTTATTATTTTGTTTATTGTGTAGCTCAATTACATACGTTAATTATTTTTATGTAACACCTAAATACATTAGCAATGTTAATCAAGAAAGACAATTTGTAGTGAATTATTTTTCAGACGGAACAAAAGCAATTTACAAGAAAGATGGCCAAAAAATATCAGATTTTTACTGGATAAAATCTAAATCAGAAATAATTCATTGTAAAAATGTAGAAATAATCAAAGAGACGCTAGTTGGAAATTACGTTGATCATTTTATAAAAAATTGTAACAACAATTTTAAATTAATAGATTATAGCGAATCTTGTCAATTACCAAAAACATTACTTAATCAGTTTAATAACGACGAGACAATTGTGGAATTATTTTATAAAATCATAAGTCCTTGGTTCTCTACAATTTTTATATTTATCATACTACCAAATCTATTTATTTTTACAAAAAAATTTTCACCTTTTAAAATTTACTCAATCGGAATTTTTTCTTTTATAATCTTTAATGCTGTGTTAAAAACATCCATTATACTTTCAGAAAATTACATTATCTCCCCAATCGTTGGGATAATAGTTTTGCCTCTATTAGTGCAGTTATTTTTGACATATAAGGTATATAGAGTATAAAATTATTATATGAACAATTTAAATAAAATTTACGACAAAATTTGTAAAACTTTAAAATCAAAAGCATTGTTTAATTCTTGCTTACAACTTTTAGAATGGGATCAAGAGACTAATATGCCTGAAAACGGCATTAAAATTAAATCAGAACAAAACAAACTTCTTAGTGAAATAATTCACAAAACAACAACTACAAAAAAATATGCAAGTCAACTTAATCAGCTTATCGACATAGATAATGGCACTTTAAAAGCTAATAATTTATCAGAAGAAGAGAAAAAATCAATTAGAGAAATTCGTAGAGACTATGTGCATGAAAATAAACTTACAACTTCTTTTGTAAAAAAATTTTCAGAAACAACAACTCACAGTCTTCAGGCATGGAAAGAAGCGAAAAAAATAGATAATTTTAAAATTTTTCAGCCGCATTTACAAAAAATCGTAGATTTGAATAGAAAAAAGGCAGACCTATTAGGTTACAATAGCCATCCATATGACGCTCTTATAGATTTATATGAACCAGAAGTTACAACTCTACAATTAAATGAAATATTTTTAGATTTAAAAACAAACTTAATTCCTCTGATAAAAAAAATAAAAATAAAACAACAAAACGAAAATGATTCAGTGCTTAAGGGGGTTTTCCCGATTGATAAACAAATTCAATTATCAACTCAACTTATATCAAACATTGGATTGTCTGTAAAAAATTATAATTTATCGCAAGCTGCACATCCATTTTGTGTAGGAATATCTCCTAAAGATATTAGGATAACAACGCATTATCACGAAGACAACGCAATTAAAAGTTTTTTATCTACCCTTCATGAATGTGGTCATGGATTATACGAACACAACTTACCTGAACAACACTTTGGAACTCCACTTTCTCAGGCAGCCTCGTACGGTATACATGAAAGCCAATCTAGGATATGGGAGACTTGCATTGGACATTCGAGAGAATTTTGGGAATATTATTTCCCAAAATTTCAAGATATATTTAAGAGTAGTTTAGAGCATGTCACAACAGAACAATTTTACAGAGCAGTAAATTTTGTTAAATCATCTACAATAAGAATCTTCGCTGATGAAGTTACATATAATCTACATATAATATTACGTTATGAAATAGAAAAGGGATTAATAGATGGATCTATCCAAGTGAAAAATATACCAGATATATGGAGAGCAAAAATGAGTGATTATCTCGATATTATTCCAAAAAATAACAAAGAAGGATGTCTACAGGATATACACTGGTCACTTGGTTGTATAGGTTACTTTCCATCATACACTTTAGGAAATTTATTTGCCGGATCTTTATATGAAAATCTTATTAAAACTCATATGAATTACAATATTAGAATATCGAAAGGTGATTTTTCATTCATAAACATTTTTCTTAAAGAAAAAGTTCACAAATTTGGACGTCAATATTTGCCAATAGAACTCATCGAAAAAGCTACAAATACAACTTTTTCGTCAAAACCATATCTCTCATATTTAAAGTCAAAATATATTCCATGATATCTGCATAAGATTTTTATCTATTTATACACAAATGAATTCAAAAGTTGGGAATTTGACAAAGCCGGCACCACATATTTGAAGTAGCGTAGCGACGTCGAAGCAGCTCAACTTGAATAAGTTGAGCGATGCGTGCGACCGGTATGTCGTTAAACTAGGAGGTGAAAGTCCTCTACGGGCTCTGGT
>JAHFTJ010000057.1 GCA_023269435.1 Chlamydiota bacterium | reverse complement strand
ATATAAAAGCCTCGATTGGATTTGAATATTATCACAGGCCCTTGTGGTCGAGTGGTTAAGACGCTGGTCGCGATTTCCAGAGTTCGTGGGTTCAAATCCCACCGAGGGCAGAAAATAATTTTTCTGCAATTTTAATTTTCATACTGACTTTATTCGTTTTTCAGCCTGACGATGGCCTATGGTATAGGCCGAAATATCGCATATTGAAGTGAGAAATAAATGAAGCAGATTTTCTCTGAAATTGGAATTGTTAGTTTTCTATTAGAAATATTTTCTCTTTTTAAGATATGCGGCCATTTTTTTAAAAACAATTGGGGGTCACAACAGAAAATTTTGGCACGCTATAGATTTTCTTGAGAAAAATAAAAAATGTAAAAGGGCACATGTCCCCCGTGTGCCAATACACCGGCCGCCCATGCCTTTTAACTTACTTAGGATTAGTTAGTTTTGTAACTTACAGTTTGTTGTTACCCTAGTCTTATAAATACTTATTAAATTACTCGTGATTGTAAAAATTAGACATTGTTGATAGGATCTATGAATTTACGAGTACAATATCAGTATATATGTCGTATTTAAGTATGTGTATTTGTTAATGTGATTTAGTGATTAAAATTTAAACCTTTTTCCAATTTTTTAAATAAAAATTGCAACAAACTTTTAATCAGAAATGATTGTTGGTGTTCTGGCAGATGTTTCTGGATCTATGAAGGAGGTTCTTCAAAAATCAATAACTACTCCAGAAAATGAGACAATAAGCAGGGCACATTGCATTATCAGAACGTTAATAAACATATCAAAAGACGAATCCGCTTTTAAAAGTGATCTAAAAATTTTTGCAATTGTATTTGGACTTCTGTTACAAAACTATGAACCTGATTCAAAAAATAAGAGAGAGAATTGTGATTTGCTCTCTCTCATGGAATATTTTAAAAATAGAAAAAGTAAAACAACAAATGAATTTAAATTTCTTAAACAAAAACTTGAGTTGCTTCAAAATGAGATATTAACTGGGAGTTCTGCAAACAATATAAGGCAAAATTGCAATAACTTTATACGATCAGGTGGCGGATTGATTTGTGATAATTTTCATATTGAGGGGCATGAACCTTTATTATGGCTTTTGAATATACATGGCGCGCCATATGCAGAGTGTTATATTAGAAGACAAACGGATAGGGTTAAAGCTGGCACATTGTTTGAAATATTTTGTGAAGACAGAGAATTGTCAGAAAAGGTAGTTAAAATACTTCCTTACCAATGCAAGTATAAAGTCTTAAATGATTCAGCAGAAAGAGGCACGTCTATGCTCACATCAAAATCAACTTTGATAGGACAGTTCGTTAATTATTTTGTACAATATGAGGAAAGAGAGAGTAATGCAGTGGAAAAGTATGAAATGGATGCATTGAATGTTTTTGGCAAAAAGTTGGTTGATAAAGCCACGCCTCCAAAATTATGGACAATGGAACAACTTTCAACCCAGATAAAAGTTCTATTTCAAACTTATGATAATGCTGATCATAATGTTCGTGAAATTGAATGTTCTCGCCACAAAATTGACTCCCTTTTAAAATGGCTTGAACCGTTCATTTATGGTGACACGCCAATGCGCAAGGCCCTAGAGGATGCTATTTCTCTATATCCACAGGAAAACTTTAATCAAAAAGCACTATTAATAATTTCGGATGGGGATTCGAGAGATGGCGATCCGGAACCACTTAGCAAAATTCTTAAAGATGATTACAAAGTCACAATTTTTTGCTGCTTTCTTACCTCAGAAAATATTTTAACACCAAGGAAGCTTTATGATTCATTAGAGGGTACTAATTGGACTAAGCATGAAAAAACAATGTTTGAGATGAGTTCTAAAGTTCCTACTACATCAAGTGGAATGTGTCTTCTCCTACGACAAGGCTGGCAGCTTCCTGAATCTGGCGAAGCAAAACTTTTTATTCAAGCGAATCACCCTGAGGTTATAGATGAATTTTCAAAATTGGTATTAAAAATATTTGATAGTACTGATGTCTTATTAGACATTATTGGAACTGTTCACCTTGATTGGTATATAAATCAAACAAACCAGAACTGTCAGCCTCCTGATCAAGATGAGGAGACCTGTTACGCTAATGCAGTGGCTACTGTGTTTCATTTGGCAATGCATAGAATTGTGGGAAGAGAAGGAGGTTACCCCGATTTTATGGATATTAGAGAAAAACTAATCAAAAAATATGGTGTAAAGAGCGCAAATACGAAACGAGTATTGTTAGAACAATGCCCGTCATATCGATTATATTTTAACAAGGGCTACAAGGACAACTTGGTCACCGAGAGAGACGCTAGATTGGCATTAACCCAAAAGCGGCCTCTTGTAGCTCGTTTCAGATTAACCGCTACTCAGTGGAAAAATTTTAAAAACTTTTTTAGCAAAAACGGAAATCCTCAAGGAATTCTTACAAAATCAGCTATCGGTGCCAAAATTTTAAACGAGAAAACATCAGGACATGCGGTGGTTCTGATTCGATGCGATGCCAATTGTTTAACGTTCATGAATTCATGGGGTACAGATTGGGGCAATTCGGGATTTTTCTCTATAAAAGACTCTGATGTATTAAATGGAGTGGAGTATTTTGATGTCGATTGGAAAAACAATTTAACTACAAAGGAAAAAGAAGCGCTTGCTAACTACAAAAGGGATTTGTTAGCAAGGAATGGCAAAATTGTTAGCAATATTCCATTAGATCTTCATCGAGTTCCTTTTATATGTCCAATTTGCAATAAGGAATCAAATGTTTTTGAATTTTCTGGTCATATTAATGAAGCGAAGTGTCCTAAATGTAATAACAATTTTAAACCAACTTTAAGTCAGTTAATGCAGAGTCTCTATATCTGCCCTCGATAAAGATTATTACAAATATGGATCACGATTATATGCAGAAAAGTGATACGAGTATTTGATTACTGACTTTACATGTACTGATTAGAATTATTTTTACAAAATTTTCTTTATAACCAATTTAATGATGAGCAGTACATTTTTCCTTGAGTCCGATTTCAGCGAGTTGCAAGACAGCGGGTTAAATTTTTCGCGAATCTAAATTCAGCGACTAATTTTGTACGCAAAAAATCTCAAACTTTTTTAAAACTATCACAAACTCTTAAAATTTTCAAATATTTCAAAAGACCAAAATTTGCGCTATCTTTAGCATTTATGTTTTGCACAACAATTAACTTCACTGAAAATTTACTTGCTGAATTGGTCTCGCGGTGAAATGCACCATATTTTAAAAATCAGTACTCCGTAATAGGATTTACTAAACATTTTCTTAAAAACGTGTTTAAACTAGAAATAGAAATTGTGTTTAGTGTTTTATTGTGTTATTCGTGTATATATAAAAATAATTCCCTGTTTGTAAACACGGTAGTTTTTAATTATAGTGTTTGCATCGTTCTTAATGAGTAATGCTTTACCAATAGACACGATGTTAACATTCGATAGACAAATTTTAATTTGACTATCCAAATTTTAATTTGTTTAAAATCATCCTTAATAGTAATCTGAATCAATAAATACTTACTGTTAACTGACTAGCACGCTTCAAGGCGGCGCGTGGTTCTTTATTATGGAGTAACTCAGAGAAAATGCACAATTGAAAATTTTTATTATCGGACCTCGAAGTATTTGTAAATCTAAATTTTCTAACTTGTACTCTAGAAATTCACACAAGTTTTGGGACGTCCCTCCAATGTCATCGGAGCTCACCCTCTTCCATTTCTCCAAAGTGCCGCCTTTGAATACTACACTTTATATAGATGCTTTTAAAGCTGTGTATGTTGTTGGTAAAGCGGTTGTCATAAATTAGAGTAAGAAGCAAATTTTACTGTTTAATCTACTTAATGAGTTAGTCAGTGGGAGTTGAATGATTAAAGTTTTGAATGAATTAATGCGATATTTCGGCCTAAACCATAGGCCATCATCAGGCGTGAAGTTGAAATTAAAAGAACTTCATAGATATTTACATTGAAAATTGGCACACTGTACATTAAAACGATATACCTCATATAAACGAGGAAATTGAAGAAATCTAACCAGTTTTATTATTATTATCTGTTAAGAAAATATCTTTTGAAATTTATATTCGTATTCGGCTAACAGCTCAACGACTGGAATCACTACTTTTCATTTCAATGAACAGTTTAAACAAAAACAGAAAAATTATTGACTTGAATAATTTCCCATTGTTTTTGATTGTATGCTCATGACTAGAGATGGTAGTTTATGTTTTTCAACATTTTTCAAATAATGGGGTTTTTACACTTGCTGATTAAAGGAAATGTTAATTTATGTAAAAAATTAAATTTTAATATCAACATTTTTCAACATTTCAACATTTTAGATAAAAATTAAAAAATCAACATTTTTCAACATTTTCTCCTATAGCAACAACATTTTGGCGCTAATATATGTAAAAAGATTAAATTTTAATATCAACGTTTGTTAACATTTCAACATTTTTAGATAAAAATTAAAAAATCAACATTTTTCAACATTTTCACCTATAACAACAACATTTTTGTCGCTAATATATGTAAAAAGATTAAATTTAATATCAACATTTTTCAACATTTATTTTATTTTTTTTTAAATAATAAACATTTTTGGTCATTTTCTCTATCAACAATTGTTGATAATTCGATCAACATAAATGATCATCTCTACTCATGACAATAGAAATAACGATTTAACTAACGATAACTAACAATTTTTAATGTGTAAATAACGATAAAAATTTGAATTTTTATCGTGCGTACACTTGTACAGTAGGTATGTATAACGAATTTCAAGTTTTATTTTTATCTATGCACTCACACGGTGCTTTACTCTCACGCTGAATGCTTCTACAATTATGATTGGATTGATTGGCTATAATAATAACTTGAAAATGCAGTGGTGTACAAGTACTATAATCATTCAAAGGTGAAACAATCATATAAAGTTGAGAAGATTAAAAAACGGATCCATGATCATCTTTGAATACAGCTTAACAATTATTATCAAATTGGCACTCCCATCAGAAAAAAAGTAATAAATTGTTATATACGGATCAAAGTCTTCGCTCTTGCACCCAAAACTAATCGAAAACAGGCTTCGCCTTCTAAGTTCTAGATCTATTGTTTTAAATGGCGATGGTTAGTTCAAGGTAACATTTAAGCCTTGATAATAAGTACTTGAATACACTTATTCTCTGTATAAGTGTAAAATATATATGATTGATTATAAGAACTGTATACCTAACATGTACTCGTACATGTGTATAAATAGTGCTTTTTCCAAAGAGTTTTATGTAGCGTAATTTAAGTCCAACAAATAGAGTTTCAATATAGTTGAATTGCAGTTTGTAATTCTCGTGCATTAATTATTAAAAGTAAAATGATTATGGCCCAATCCACATTGACCATAATTTGTTTGATTGTGTTTGCTGCGCTGTCTACAAACGGTATGCACATTTTTTGGAATTTATTTATTCTGATGAGAGTGATGACTGAGAAATTTAAATATCTGCATAAATATTTTTTAAATATAGTTTATTAATCTATATTGCTTTTAGAATATATTTTATTAATCTATTTTATAAAATAAAATCTATGTCATTTCATGGACTGATATTTATAGTAAGCTAAATTTACCTGAGTACAATAGTAGTTGATAAATATGCAGTCTTCAAAAAAAACCAGTGCGACTAATAGCTCTTATTTCCCACTCAAAGTTTGGTTATAAAAATTTATATAAATATACAGTATAGTTCATTTAATAAATTTGGATAAACTTGAAAT
>JAHFTJ010000014.1 GCA_023269435.1 Chlamydiota bacterium | reverse complement strand
TAAAATTTTAATTTATATATAAATGCTCAGATATGACACGCTAAATGTATCGAGATACTCATTTTTGAGTATGAATTCAACTCCTATAGATATTGATGAATTTCAGCGGGAATCGCTGATTGTTGTAAGAATTTATTGTAGATAAATTATTATATATTACTACTGGTGTTATTTTATTAGTATCGTTTTTATTAATATTTTGCATCATAACCTCGATTGTTTCACTAGGCAACCCGAACGTTGCTTGAATTATTTGTTTTATATTTATTGATTCTATTTTTTTTTTAAAAAGAGACGAAACTAATTTTTTTGCTTTTACAAAATTAACGTTAATAGATTTTTGGTATTTTTCAAAATTTATTTTTAATAATAAACAATAATCAATTAGTAGCTTTCTCTCATCGCTAGAGTAAAATTGTTCTATTTTTTTAATTAAAAGATCTATGTCGGTGGTATTTTTGTTTAATTTACATAATAAAGAAAACAATTGATTTTGAATCTTTGTTGCGATATATTCTTCCCTTTTATTACCTGGTAAAATTTTTTCGGAAAAAAGGACAAAAAGACCGTGCAATATTTTCAATGTGAATTTTTCGTTATTGTGTAACCATTCGATTTCTTTTAAAGCTTCGATTTGTTTATTATAAAAAGGAGTTAAAAATATGTCTCCATTAAAAAAATAAGATAAAATACATTCAGCCCCAAATCCAATATCAATATAATTTTGCCCATTTGTATTACTTACAAGAATTATATTCCCGAGTGGAACAAAAGATTCATTTAAAATATCACTTTCATTTTCATTTAAATTAGCTGCTATAGTTAAACCATTTCCGGATAATTCTTTGTTGCCAAATTTCCAGCGTACATAATATTTATTATTGTTATTATCTAAATAGTGAATTTGATTAGATTTAAATTTTGTTCTCGTAGCTTTTATGAGAAGGTCGTCATTTTTATTTAAAATTACGTGTAATTTACTTTTTGGAATACCGCATCTCATTAAAAATGAGACAATGTCATCATACGATGGCGTTAAATGTTCAATATCTGCAGAGACTCCTAGCATGGTAAAAGAATAAGGGTAACTATTAACTTTTTGCGCAGTTCTAAAGCAGAGTTGAGCGAGAGCTACTTTATTAATTTTATTATTCAATACCATACTGTTTTTAAAAAATGATATTGTAGAATTTGTAAGCAATAACGTTGGGTCATTTGAAAGCAAAGGAGAAGATTCATAAAAATTATAATTTCGGTCAAATTGAAAAAAATTTTCGAATTCTTTAAACACACTTCCAACGGATATCATAGAAAACTTTTTTTATAAAATGTAAATAAATATTAACATAAATGTTTAATTTTTGCCAAAGATATTTTAAATATTTTATTAATTTAATTTCAGGTTAAGGAGCGCTCTCATATCCTTTAAGTCTATTAAATAGTGTAACATCTCTTATGTCATTGTGATTTAACAACCATAGAAGAAGGCGTTCAATTCCCATTCCAAATCCAGACGTTTGAAGTGGATATTCTTTTTTCATTTTTAGATACCATTCATACTCATTTCGATTTACTTTATGATGGTCTAATGCAACTAATGTTTCTAAATAAGTAGAATGTCTTTGTCCGCATCCAACTATTTCACCAATTCCCATAAGTAGATCTGCGCACATTGCATGAACATTATCACTGTTCCACGCTTGATAAAAAGGGACTGTCTGAATTGGATAATACATAATCCACACTGGACCATTAAATTTTTTTAATAAAGCTCTCTCTCCTTCAGCAGAAATGTTAACAATTTTTTTATTTACAAATTTATAGAATTTTGGCGAACATTCGAGGATGGTCAATGCTTCTTCAAAAGAGATACGTGGAATAGTGTAGTTCTTGTCTAAAAATTTTTCTATATGATCAACCCCGCCGCCTAGCTCTTCAATTAATTCACCATATTTAATAAAAATATTCTTAATACAATATTTTATATATTTATCAATTATATTCATTACATCGTCTAGTGTACCATCAATTTCAAGTTCTGAATGAAAAAATTGATTTAAGTGACGTTCATCTGGATTTTCACCACGAAAGGTTGGCATAATATAATATACGCCTTTAAACTTTTGGCGTATCAAATATTCAAGATGAAATTGCATTGAATCTGATAAATAAGTTGTTTTATTAAATAACTCAATCTGTACAGGTTCACTATCGCTTCCTAAACCAAATGGACTTGAAATAGAAGAAGATGTGATTGGCATTGGTATCGATGCAAATTTATATTTTTTATAAAAATCACGTGTGTTAATTTGAATTTCTGATAAGAATAGTGAAATAGCAAAATACCATTTAGATTCAAGGACTACATTTAAAAATTCTTCAGGATTCCTCCATGGTTGAGAAGTTAAAAATGACTCTCTGTCAAATTTTTTTTTATTTATAGTTTTTATTGTAGAATTACATATTTTATACATTATTTAAACCTAGATTAATTTATTTTTCAAATATAGCAATAATATTGTTTCCTCGTGATGAGAGTTTGCTTTGTAAACACAACTTTTTTTCAATTTCTAATAATTTGCTTTGATGATTAGATTCAAGCAAGTTAACAATATTTGCCGTTGAACCATGTACAAATGTCTCTTCCATTCCTGGATAAAGGGTAATTGGAAATCCGTAACAACTTACATTTTTAAATCCACTCTCTTTTTGTAAATATTCAATATCACTAATCTCAAAAACTTTAAGCGGCGGCATTGTGTCGTTGTATTGCACTTTATGATTTTTTTCAATTTCGTCTAATTGTTCTATACGATTTGTTGTATTTGAAAAATATATGCTATGGTAATAACTTGGAAACATTACTGCGCATTTTCCATTTTCTTTTAATTTTTTATAAAAATTAGAGATTGCAATTATTGTTTCATCAAAAAATCCAATCACATTGTGTAAACAAAAAATAATATCAAACTCTTTGTCTTTAATGTGATTGAGTTGTCTTGCATCATCTATTTCAATATTAAATCTATTTGTAAAAATTTTTTTTTCCAGCTTTAGACGTGCAATATCTATCATTTCATGAGATATGTCGACAAGAGAAGCGTAAGAGTTTGGATATGCCTCAAGTGTTTTTATTGACCACCTACCAGTGCCAGCCCCTACATCTAAAAAATTAAATTTTGTATTGTTGTTTTTTGAAAAAATTTTGTTTTGTAATATATACCACAATAGCTCATCTGAAAATAACCAATAAGGTTGAAGATCTACATCGTCATATTTGCTTGCTTTGTTTGCAAAATATTGTTTAATTGTTGTGTTCAATATAATCCTTTTTATTTAGTTACAGAAAAAAATGTTAAGAATGCAAAATATTTTAATTTAAAATATTTATCAAAAAATTTTACTAAAAAATTAGGAGAGCCAACACAAATACAACTTCCTATATAATCTATTTTAACATTTTTTTTAGTAATTTTTTCTATAATTTGTTGTACCTCTTTATTACTATAAAGAATTTCTGTATCATTTCTGTATCCTGGAATCCAAAACAAAAAATTTTTTCCGAATTTGGATCCGAGCAATGCAGCTTTTAAAACAACAATCGACCTTCGATTTGGAATGCCTACAATCATTACGCCGCCAACCGCTGTTGTTTTGTGCATTTTATATATTATTTGTTCTATTTCTTTTGGAGTGTAGTGTTCTATTAGTCCAACATTCCATACTAGATCAAATTTACGTTGTATTTTCATTTTAAATATATCGCTATTGATATAATGAATGTTGCTAGCCAAAGTTTGATTTTCTAATGAACGTGCAAATGCAAGGGCATTTGATGAAATATCTACAAGATATAATGGATTTATTTTTATGAGATTAGATAGATAAAAAGTTGTTCCACCAGATCCGCATCCAGCTTCTAATACGCTGATCGATTTTTTGTTATGAAAATATTTTAATACTAGATTTGATGCGTCCCTATCTACTATGTTCCACCACAATTTGTTTTTATGTTCTTCGCCATCTTTGTTTAGACTTTTTTCAAAATATTTATCCCAATTTTCTTTTTCTATTTGAACACTATCGTATTTTTTTTCATTCATATAATTTTAATTACTATATTGAATGAAATAAAAAATTACAATTAAATTTATTTTAAGTTATTGCATTTTAGTAAATTAAATTTTCAATTATATAGTTATCTTATTAATAATAAATGTGATTTTGGTGTCAAAAGCCTCTACCATGGCTTTTGCTCCAATTGGAAGAGAGATGCTTGGAATTGTATGTCCACAATCAAAATTTGAAATTATTGGATAAGATCTTTTGCCGACAATTTCAATTATTAAGTCGTCATATGAGAATGGTGCTTCTTCACTATTTAGAGAAAATGGTTTTGACACAATTAATCCACAGATGTTATCGAAAGCGCCTATTTGTAGCAATTGGGTAAAACCTCTCTCTTGCAATCCAAATTTAGAACCTTCGTCTTCAAGAATTAAAATTTTATCTTTTAAATCTGGAAATGTAGTAGTTCCAGCTAAAGCTAATAATGTCTCCAAGTTTGCAACTATCATTTCTCCAGATGCAAACCCTTCAGATAAAACTCTCCACCCTTCATTTTGTTGGTATTCCCTTTCGGATTCCTTTTTTTGCCAATCATCTGGAATTGCATTTATAAATTGTCTGCTATATTTTGATGGCGGATGAAGAGTGTGTTCTGCTAAACGTCTATTAGTTGCTACATTTAAAAAAGATTCTAGTGAATAATTTTGTATTGTCGGATATTCACCAAATGTTGGAATTAAAGATGGTCCGTAAATAGTCGACAATCCGCTATATTTTAATATTGCTAATTGTAAAGAGGTTATATCACTATAACCACATATTATTTTTCTAGATTTACGTATCTCATCAAAGTCTAAATATTGAATCATGCTAGAAGAGTTCCATCCACCTATTGTTGACATCACACATTTTACGTCAGGATTTTTGATTAAATCCATGAACTCTTTCGCCCTATCTTCTGGATTTGCCGATCTATATCCTTGAGATTTTAGATTTTTTGTTAGATCTCCTTCGTAATATTTGAATCCGATGCTTTTGAGTTGTGTTAAAGCGTGCAAATATTTTTTTCTTAGTATTACATGAGCTGGCCACGATGGAGTAAAAAGACCTATTGTATCGCCAATTTCTAATGGTTTTGGGTTTAAAATTGTAATTTTTCGTCCACTTGTAATTTTAAATTTAATCTATTACTCACCTTACGCAAAAGCAGAAAATGGATGTACGGATCTTTTGAATTACAATATTATTTAAAAATCGTAGTAATATTAGTTTAATATTATTACGATTTTTAAATAATATTGTTTTTTCAAAATCTCTCATACCTCCTATTTCCTCATTTTGCGTAAGGTGAGTATTGTAAACAATTTCTTTTTTTTAAAAAAGTTTTTTTGTGTATAAAATTTAATCGTAAAAATTAATTGTAAGATCGATATTTTTGTCATTATCAGTTTGCGGCAGAGTGAGAGTTGGAATGGTATCATTTAAATATTGCCAATTTTTTAAACTTTCTGTATTAATGAGAACTATTTTGTTAATTTTCCCGTTACTTTGCAGTGAAATTGTTAATTTGACTTTTCCTTTGTCTGGTAGTGTTAGATTATTTATAAAAATGTCGCATATTTGATCATAAAATGTAGGTGTACTTAATTCATCATTTGCCACAGTAGGTGTATTAGGTTTAGTATTTCTCTCTGTTTTATTGTTTGATTTTATTTGAGCTAGATTTTTATCTATTTTTTTTAATATTTGTTTTGATGGAAGTGGTTTTTGTTTTATTCGTTTTGTCTTTGATATTTTCACATTTTTAATTGTTGATTTTTGTTTGGTATTAGTTTGCTGTTTAATTGATTTTATATCTTCTATTCGTTTTGTAGTAATTATAATTTTCTCACTTTTTTTTTCTAATGATTGAGTGTGATCGATTGAAAAAAAGATAAGAAATAAAATGTGAATCAAACAAGTTATAGAAATAGAATTAACTATATCTTTCATTTCTTTAATATTATGTCCATCTGCTGGAACCCAGCGTCTTCTACGCTATTTTTAATCTGTTGATATACACCAAAATGAGAATTTTTATCAGGATATAGTTCTGGAATTTCTTCTGGATGTGTTTTATTTAGTTCTTTAAGTGCAATAATTAGTTGTTTAATTGAAACGCTCTGTTGTCCGATTAGAATAGTGTTATCATTACGAATATATATTTTTATTTGTCTATTGGACGTTGCATTAGTAGACACAGATGAACTTTGCGCTAAGTCTACACGATCTAAATTAACAATAGGAGCTATAAGTATGAACATAATGAGTATTACAAATAGCACATCTAGAAGCGGTGTTAAGTTTGCTAAATTGCCATCATCACTATTGTTTGTTGGCGATTGATTAAATGGTCTCCTCATATTGTAACTTCTACTTTACGATATTGTAATTCTATAGTCGAAACAAGGAGGTTGCTAAAATTACACATGTCGGAAATAAAATTCTGTAATAAATTTTTTAAATAATTATGAGCTATAAGAGCTGGGATTGCAATTACAAGTCCGATTACCGTTGTAACAAGCGCAGTAGATATTCCATTCAACACCAATGAGTTAGAGTTGGCTGCCGCCCCCTTTTGAAGTTCGCTTAAACTTATTAAAATTCCCCACACAGTTCCTAATAGACCGACAAATGGAGCTAGCGATACCATCATTGGAAGGATGAATAAGTTTTTTTCTAATTTTTTTCTCTCTATAGTAATTATATTATCTATGTGGTAAGAAATTAATTCGATATCGCTGTTAGAGAGAAAAACAGAGGTGTCGTTGGAGAGTGTTGATCGTTTGTTAAAGAAGTGATTTTTATCGAGTACCTCTATTGTTTTCTCCTTAAGAGAAGAATAAATCTTCGCAAAAGGGTTTGTTTTGATGCCGTTTCTTTGTGAATCTATATTTATGTTAAGAATTGAGCCTTTCTGAACGTTTATGGCATTTTGTAACTCAATTGCAGTTTTATTAATACGAAGAAATTGAAATAATTTTTGAATTAACACAAACCACGTTATTAATGATAGAATAAATAATCCAATAAATATCAATTTACCGAAAAAATCTGATAGTAAATATGCTGAAAAAAAAATAGTTGTGGTAGATGTGCTCATATTCATATAATTGATATATGAATGCAGATAACTTTGTCAAGGTAGATTCTCATGCACATTTGACTTGTGATCAATTATATCAAGATGTTGATGAAATTTTGAATAGAGCACATAAAGTTGGCGTTACAAAAATTATAAATGTCAACACAGATGAATTTACTCTTGAGAGGGGTTTTGAATTAAAGAAAAAATATAACGACTCTATTTTTAATGTTGCAGCTACACATCCACATGATGTAGATATTAGTGGTGAATCTTTTTTTATAACTGTTGAAAAATACTCTTTAAATAAAGAGTTTGTAGCTATTGGCGAGACTGGCTTGGATTACTATTACAAACATTCTGATGTAGAAGTTCAAAAAAAATATTTAAAAAAATATTTAGATCTTGCAATGCGTGCTAATTTACCAGTCATTGTTCATTGTCGAGGAGATGGAGCTTTTGAAGATTTATTTACAATTACACGTGAATTTTCATCACTTCCGATTCTTGTGCATTGCTTTACTGGATCGATGTGCGACATGGAAAAAATTATAAATTTAGGTTGGTATATATCAATTAGCGGTATTGTTACATTTAATAAATCGTCAGAATTACGTGCTATAGTGAAAGAAATTCCATTAAATAAATTGTTAATAGAGACGGACTCTCCTTACTTATCACCTGTACCTTTTCGCAACCAAATAAATGAACCTGCATTAGTTGCTGAGGTAGCGATAGCTATAGCAAATGAAAAAAATATAAATTTACAATTTGTTTGTGAATCTACAACACAAAATGCAATTGACTTTTTTAAAATCTCATGAGAAAATTTATTGACAATTTTTTTTAAAAATAATAGCATATATTATGCATAATTTATTATATGAATTTAAAAATATTTTATTTCAATTATTAAAACTTGTTATTTTAATACCTATTTTTGCATATGGGATGTTGTGTGGAATTGAAAATTTAGAAAAAGCATGGAAAAGTGGAAGCCATTTTAAAAAATGGCTTGCTATCACCACTATGTCGCTGTTTTTAGCAATTGTCCTTGGATTTCTTCTATGAAAAAATTATTTATTATTTTAATATTTGTATGTGTTGCACATGAATTTTATGTTAATGCTAATGAACTTAACCCGTCAGAAATTATTCAATTAGTTGAAGATAAAAATATACAAGAACTTATTCATGTGTTTGATGTACAAAAATCATTGTCAATTAAAGAATCTAAAAGATTTTTAAAAGATATTATTGCAATTATTGGACATAGATATTCCATGTTACAGATGCCTTCCGTTAATAAATTGAAAGATATGGTAATGATAATTATTAGAGAATATGACATATCGTTAAGTTTGTCTTTACAAAGTGAAATTGAGTGGTGCTTTTCTTTACTTACTGATGACTTTATGTTGTATAGACAACAAAATGTTAATTTATTTCATACAATTTATAATCAACCATTACCATTAGAATATAGATTAATAAAATGTAAATCATCTAAAAAAGATGATAAAATTGAAAGCAATCAAGAAATTCCAGATGGTATTGTTATTGGATTAGTTGAAACAATGTGTGGCGCTATTCTATGGGTGACTCCATTTCGAAATATTGGAACAGGAATGATGGTTGATGGAATACGTCGTATTCTTAATTCTGCAGAAGAAACGAGCAAAACAACAAAAACAAACGTACTACAATCATGAATCCTAACAAAAAATTTAATTTTATATATAGTTATTAATTAAATTTTTAATTTGATTATGTAATAATGCCGCTTGCTCATAATCTTCTGCAGCTAAGGCTTCTTCGAGTTTTGTTTGAAAAATTTCCAATTGAATCGATAGCTCTTTATTTTTTGATGATAACAATTCATCTTCTTGATGAATGAGAAAAAAATTTTGTTCTACGAGATGTGGCACTATATTATTTGGTGTAGATTCCATATTTATAAATCCCTCCATAATTTTTATGGTAAGTTAAGAATCAATAATGTGCAAGAATTCTATTTTTATGTATAAAAAAATGTATATATCTTGTAGAAGTTTAGTTATAGGTTGAATAAATATTTATTAGGAGGTTTAGATGAAAAAGTTACAGTTGCTTACAGTTATAGGATTATTAGGAATTAGTTCTATTTATTGTGCAGATGCAAAATGCGATTGTTGTAATAAAGATAAAATGGCGATGAAAAGCATGTCAGAGGGGAAGAAAGATTCTCATAGTTCGTTGGGTCATAAGAATAAAAAAATTTACGACAAACTTAGCAATAAAGATAAAAATAAAGTTGACGAAGAAATTAAAAATGGCAAAGATGCAAACGAAGCTGTTTCAGATATTTCAGAAAAAAATAAAAATGAAGAAAAAGTAGATTAGTAGATATGGTAAAACATATATATATTACTATATTTTGCATGGCTTTATCTGTTGCTATCTTAGCAAATTGGACAGAGCCTTGCCCAGAGATTGCTGAGATTAATGGTGTAGTAGAAGATATTACACCTAAAGCTCTTACAAAAGATGAAATGATTGTTTATAACCAATTAGGTCCAGTTTATAAGAAAATTTACCTTTACGTGTTAAATGATGAGGAGAGAGGTAGGGTTGTTTTTTATGTGAAACGAGGTTTGGATCCATATAATTCAATAAATACGATTATTTCTGTAGAGCAGCGAAAGGCAAGTAGATCGAATATAAAAAATGGACTTTCGCCAGCTGAACGATCAGGCGCATTGTTTAACAAACCAAGCAAAGTGCTTGGTTTTATTGAAAATTAACGGTAAGATTGTGTAAATGACATATGGTAATTTCAATAAAAAAATTGTATGTGTAATCCCTGCTCGGTTGGAATCTACAAGATTACCTAGAAAAGTTCTAGCACAATTGCATGGTAAAACGCTTTTAAATCACGTATGGGCTGCTGCATGTAAGTGCAAAAGATTTTCTGAAATTTATGTTGCTACTGATAGTGAAGAGATTGCGCAAAATGTAATAGAATTTGGTGGTAAATATCAAATGACAAGCTACGCATGTAAAAGTGGGGTAGAGAGGGTTATCGATTTTATAAAGAGATCTAATGTAGAGGCTGACGTTTGGGTTAACTGGCAAGCAGATGAGCCATTTATACAATCTGAGATGATAGAAGATCTTTTACAAAAAATTGATAGCGACGATTCAATATGGACATTAAAAAAATTGATAAATAACTTAGATATTGAAAACAAAAATATTGTAAAAGTTGTGACGGATAATAAAGATAGGGCTCTTTATTTTTCTAGAAGTCCTATACCTTATAATAGAAAAAATACGCCTATAAAAATGTATAGACATGTCGGTCTTTACGCATATACTACTAAAGCGCTTTTGCTGATTGACAAAATTCAATTTTCGCAACTTGCTGAAACTGAATCATTAGAGCAATTAGCATTTCTTGAATATGGACTCCCTATTTATGTTTATCATACTGAACATGAATCACTTGGCATAGATACAGGGGAGGATCTTATAAAAGCATCAAATCTTATGCAAGAGATGTTTGGAAATGTGTTAAACGATTCTTGAAATTGCAAAGACTAATTTTTGCGTTTGGTTGTGTGGATTTTTCGATATTTCTTTTATGGATAGGAGGGTAGATTCGGCGAGAGTGACAGGGGAGAGGTGTTTGTATTGTGTTAAATGATCTGAGGTTTTTTTATTAATTTCTACTTGTTCATTTTTTGGAGATAATTGTGTAGAAAAACTGTGCAATATTATTAAATCACCAATGTTCCAATTAACTTTTGTGGGAAAAAATGTCTGATTTAATTCTTTACCTATCATTGAAGAGTCATTTGTTATCATGTGAGGCGTATTATTGTTATACGGAAGGTGCCATAATGATTCAAAACCAGACGATACGAATGCAAATAGATTTATCAATGGATACAAGTGCAATATTGTGATCATTTCATTTTGGGAGTGTGGTTCATTGTAAAAAATTTCGTTTAATTGAGATGCAAATTGTGTGCAATTAAATGTTTGATTGTTTGCAGAACGTGTGAATGGAGTAATGGTTGATCTAATGATTCCACGAAATGTAGCTATATCCGTTATGGCTAAGACGCCTTGTTTTACAGACTCTATTAAAATAATAGCCATAGATCCATCTGGAAATTTAAAAAAATCGTAATAAGTTCCGAATATGTAGACGCCTTTAAATTTTCCAAGACCTATTTCGACTTCTGGCCATGTAGGCAGTTCTTTTGGTAACAGTGCGTTGTATTGTCCTGAGAGATCTTCTAAAACTTCTTTTAATTCATCGCGTTTGCAATCTTGCCCAATTCCATCAGATTTTATATAGTTTGATATCTCAGATATAAAATCTACTATATCGTTAGTTCTTTTATTTTTATCTACACTTAAAGCCTTTTCAAGTATAGGACGTAAATTGTTTGGCAGTAATTCAAGTTGTATATTTCCAAAGCTGAGCCTACCTAAGATTAATTCATAAGCAACAACTGCAAGTGAATATATGTCAGTATTAAAAGTGACAGTTAGCGGGTTTAGTTTTTGCTCAGGACTCATATAACTTGGCGTGCCTATGATTCCGCCTGATTCTTTATGTAAAAGCGACGCCTCATCGATGAGTTGAGAAATGCCAAAGTCTATAACTTTTATTTTACCAAGTTCTGTGATTAGTATGTTTTCTGGCTTTAAGTCTCTATGTATAACTTTATGCGTATGTAAATGCAATAGCGCGTAAGAGACTTGAAGAATAATATCTAAACTTTTAGTTAGCGATATCGATTGACCTACTATAAATTGCTTTAACGATATGCCTTGTACGAATTCCATGGCTATGTACAAGCCATGAGCCCATTTGCCCTGCCCATACAATTTTACTATGTTTGGATGATTGGTCATTCCAATAATTTTAGCTTCTTCAAGAAATTGGTTTACCATCTCTTTGTGTGATATAAATTTAGGTGATAAAATTTTGATTGTCAGAGTTTTATTTGTTTTTGAGTCTGTTCCTAAAAATAACATACTCATAGAACCTTTGTGCAATACGCCATCTATATTGTAGGGGCCTATTTTCTTAGGTATTTCTATATCAAGATTTTCGTCTGTATATAAATACGGTAGAGTTTTTTGATTGTAAAAATCTTTATTTCCCATTTTTATTAATATAATTCTATGATTTTTACACCTACAGTGTCACCTATTTCTATTAGCTCTCCACGACCTATAGTCTTCCCATTTGTTGTTAAATTAACTAGACGTGGATTTATGTTTATTGGCAGTTTTGAACCTGGAATCATTTTTTGTAACTCTTCAAGAGAGACGTCTACTTTACCCATTTCTATATGTATGTTTATTGGTATGTTTGCAAAATTTACCTTTTCTAATTGTTGCTCTTCTTCATTTATTTCCTCTATTCCTTCGTTAAATTGCATGCTCTCTTCTGTTATATCTTCTGCAAATTGTTCTTCGTTTAGATCCTCGTTAAAATCATCATCCATTGACACTCTCCTTGTAAGCAAAAATATAATCTAATATTTTTACGGTATCATCTTTTAATTTTATTTGGAAAATTGGTCTATTTTTTATTAATGCTTTGAGGATTCCTTTGTTAGTTGATGGGCGGTATTGAATGTTATCAAGTATAATAAAATCACCCTCTTGTAATGATTTAACCTCTTCAGTTGTTAACGTTACAGAAGTTGCTATAACAGATAGCGGTATTTGTATATTGTGAATTTTTTGTAGATCTTTTAGCGTTGGTGACTTAATTGCAAAATGATTAAAAAACGATTTTTGAAATTCTTCTGACAAAATCAACCTCCCCCAAAACTTATATTCTCCTTTATTTATAGAGATGTCGATAGCATATGAGTGCTCACTAAATTGCGATTTGTTTGTCAGTTGTATAGAAAAATCCTCGTATGTTTTCATGTTTTTTAAAACATTCAATGCTTCTATTATAATAAAGCTATATAATCCTTTGATTAAATCTTTGCTCTTTATTTCAATTGGAGTCTTTTGTTGATCATGTAACCAAGAAGTAATAATGCAAATATCTTCGTATGACATTATCCAAAAAACCTCTCCTTCAAGAGGTGATAATTGAAACGATAGAGAGATTGGTGAATCACCTAATCCATTTAATAAAGCTTCTTTCGATCTCCATTCGCAATTGCCAATTTCCATTGAAATAAGCTCTAGATTAATTGCATCTGATAATAATTTAGCGAATTCCTTTAACTGAAATTCCCCTTTACTGATTAATGTGACAGCATTGCAAGCTTCCATTAGCTCTGGTTCAATTTTTTTAATCCACAAATTATCGTTATCCATTGTCCGTACAATAAACTAAAATGATTATGTTATGCAAGTATTGTTGTTTTTATTTTTCCTGATGCTCTCCTCCGCTCTTCTCTTTTCTTTTTATTAAGTGGCGAGGTTCATCTGACAGTATTGGTGTTTTTATATTTACCTTAAATGAGAGTGATGCGCCTTGAAAAGCTGCAACTAAAGATGAGATGTTTGCATTCATTCGTTCAATTGCTTGGATGTCTCCTTTTAATTGCAAATTAAATTCATGCGGAGCTGTCGAGTAGTGTTCAATAACTATTTGACACTTGTCGAAAGGTGAATTTGGTATGTTTAGATTAATAGTTGTTGTGGAAATTCCTTTGTATTGCTCTATTGTCATTATTCCTACCATTTTTTCAAAGATTTCAAAGATTTCAGGGGATAGAGTTGTGTAAGGAGTTGCTTCTAATGGAGAAATTTCAGCTAATTGCGCTAATTGTGGTGTTGGAGTGAAATTTTGTTGTATTTGAGATGTTACCAAAGGTTCTAATTTTTCTTCATTTTTTTTATTTATTTTTAGTTCTTCATAATTTGATGTCGACGCTTCTGTTGTCTTTTCGTCATGGGTAGGTTGATTAGTTTCTATACTCTCTACTATTTTCTCGTCATAAGTAGGCTGTTTATTATTCTCTACTACCATTAGTTTGTTTGCTGGTTTTTTTATAATTTCTGTGCGTTCTCTTGTAGCAGCCTTAATCAATTGATTATTAGGATGATCAGACTGTAATTCTTGAAGTTCTTTAGGCGGTTGGTCTTGTTTTATCTTTGAAGTAATTTTCGTCTTTGCTTTAAATGGTTGTGACAAATTTTTATCAGATGATTTTGCTGTTTCTGGTAATTCACTCTCTTTTAAATGATTTTTCCCCTCTCTAGTAGAGAAAATGGTACCTTTTACTTCAGTTTCATCAAGAAATTGACTGAATCGTGCATGAGACGGATTTTTACTTTTCAATTGCATCTCTTCTTCTTCATTTTCTTCTTGTTTTGTTTTCTTTTTGCCCTCTTTTTTACCTGTCTCATCGCTTTTGTCGATTTTCATCGCTTTTTTAAATTTTTCTGGATCTATGTCAGACTTTCCATGGTCTTCAGGTGGTTTCTGCCCTTGTATAGATGATGATGGTTTTTGTATATTCGTCATTGTTACTGTCGCCTTTTTCTAGAATGGATGTTAATATTTAACTCTTCCCCTTCGTTTGACTCATCTAATATTTCTTGTTTTTCTATCTCCCTATCCCACTCTTTGCGGTGTAAATTAAGTTTTTCTACATCTTGATTTTTTTGTAAATATTCTTTTCTTGCTTTTACAACATTTTCTTCACTCTGTTTAACTATTTTTTCTTGATTATTTACTTTTTTCATTTCAACTTGCAACTCTTCTGATATAACTTGCTTTAAATATCTTTCGTGAATTGCTATCTCTTTACTTGTTGTCCCTTTTTCAAGGAGATCTAAATGTTTCTTTACTTTTTCTATTTTACGTTTTTTTACATCTTCAAGTTTTTTTTTACATTCTTTTAGCTTTTTATTTTCTTCGTCCAAAATTTCTTTTTGATGCTTAAGCATTTTTTCGGCCTCTTCGAGGCGCTTTCCCTTAATAGTAATTATTTCCTCTAAAGGGTATTTTGGTTTTTTCATCTAAATAAGATTTGTAATTGTTGTAAAGTCTCTTCCATTGTGCACTTTTCGGTAACTTCTTGTTTCAAAAATTTATTTACCTTATCTATGTACTTCAATGCGTAGTCTGCATTTTTATCAGATCCAGGTTTATATTCTCCAATTCTTACGAGGAGTTCGTTTTTTTTGTAGTTAGCTAAAATTTCACGAATTTTTCCTATTAATGTTAGGTGTTCTTTTGAAACAACATGACTTAGTATTCTACTAACAGACGCTAGCACATCTATAGCAGGGTAGTGGTATTGACGGGCTAGTTCACTTGAAAGTATAATATGACCGTCGAGAATAGATCTAACCTCATCTGAAACTGGTTCATTTAAGTCATCACCTGCAACTAAAATTGTATAAAATGCTGTTATTGAGCCTACATCAGAATTGCCAGATCGTTCTAACAAACGGGGGAGTGTTGAAAAAACAGATGGGGTAAAACCGGCTCGAGCAGGAGGCTCACCTGCAGCTAGACCAACTTCACGTAATGCCCTGGCGAAACGAGTGATAGAATCCATCATTAATATAACTTTTTTGCCTTGATCACGAAAATATTCTGCAATGGCCGTTCCTACATAAGCTGCATTTATTCTAAGTTGAGCAGATTGATCTGATGTAGATACTATAACAACAGATCTTGCCATCCCTTCTACCCCTAGGTCATTTTCAAGAAATTCTCTAACCTCACGACCACGTTCACCTATTAAAGCTATTACATTTATGTCTGCTTTTGCATACCTAGCTATCATCCCTAGAAGAGTAGATTTACCGCCGCCTGCAGCAGCAAATATACCTATCCTTTGGCCTTCTCCGCATGTTAAAAGGCCATCCAAGCAGCGGACTCCAACAGGCATTGGTTTTGTAATTTTTTTACGTTTTAGGGGGTCTGGTGGTGAGTTGATTACGGAATATGTCTCTTCTAATTGGAGTGGTCCTTTCGAATATTCGTCTAACGGATCACCCATTCCATTTAATACTCGCCCTAAAAGTTTTTGGCCAACCTTTATGTGTAATGTGGTGTTCATTGGGATAACTTCTGAAGATGGCCCTATTCCGCTTAGATCTCCTAGCGGAGAGAGGAGGACTTCTTCTGATGTAAATCCAACTACTTCAGCAAGAAGAGGAGTTCCACTTCTTTTTATCAAGCACATTTCACCCATCTTTACGTTTGGGACAATTGCTTTTATCAACATTCCTATAACTTGTGTAATACGACCATGCACAGTTGTTAGTTCAGCATTTTCTAAGCTATCTTCCAGATTTTTAAATGACAAATCTAAATCAAATGGAGATGAATTTTTATTGTTTGTGTTATTATCCATACTTTAAATTTGTATGTTAAATAGTTGTTTCATAGTATCTACGGCTTTTCCTAGCAATACAGATGTGTAGTCTAATTCTTGTTGGGCTTTTTGAAGTTTTATTTGAATCAACATTAATGCAGCTGGATTTATTAACTTTCCGTCACTACTTAACTTTTTAAGTTGTTCTGCAGCTGAATTTAATTGATTTTGCCCATCAGTTACAAGTGTTAAAAATTTTGATATCGGGTTCCCTTGTCCATTCAAATTTACAGGCGGTCCTGTCTCTACGTCAGTTTTTTTGCTGGCAGATCGTATGTACTCATTTGCCGTAGACAGCTTATTTCTAATCAAATATTTTTGCGATCTGTCTAATTGCAACCCTTTTTGGTTTAATTGATTTTTTACATCTCCTAAAGAACTCGATATATTTGTTATTTGTGATTGCACATTTTGTATTGTAGGTGGAGTTCCTGGGCTAATTTGTTGTTTAGATGCGAGTTCGGCAGGCGAGGTCATCTCTGTTTTTGTTGCAGATGTTTGAGGATTAACATCTGGTGTATTCATAAATGATGCAAAATTTTGATTTCCTACGATAGTGTTTTGCCCAGACGGTTCTACAGGCTGTTCACTATTTATTTTATCTATACTTATAGGTTTTGATGGTAAATCATTCATCATTTGTAATCGTCTGTATTAAGTTTATGTCCTTGGTCTTTTTGGTGACGAAGGTCCTTCCTGAGTTTTGTTTTTAGTAGATTGCTCAATAAAAGTCAATCCAAACTCTGCAAGAGCCTTAACGCCAGAATCTTTTGATTCTTTAGCAGTTTTTTCTAAAAGTTTTTTACCATTTGAGCCTAACGAAGGAGACATACTCATGCAAATTCCGAGGAGAGATTTAGCTATTTCGTTGTTTGGTTCTTTTTCGCTTATTTCTGTAAATATGCTTATAGCTTTTTTAATTTCAAGTTTGCACAAATGCATATATCCAAAACCAATTTTTGGAAAAGAATTTTCAGGCTTAAGTAATTCTGACGCTTTAAATAATTTGGTTGCAGAATCTTCATCAGCATCGTTCACAGCTATAAATCCAGCTTCTAATAATAGAAAAAAATCGTCTAGATAGTTTGCCATGATATGTTCTTTTTGCATAATTCACCTTTCTTATATTTTTAATGTTTATCTTAACTTGTTTTTTGGTTTCTTACTGCATTACTTATAACACTGTTAACTTGTGACAATAGGTTAGAAATAGAATCTCCCACTTGCGCTACATTAGCCATTGCAAATTGTAACAATAAAAATTTTCCAGGAGTCGCTACACTCATATGGCTAGCTACCTGCTTAACCATTAAAGCTACCTTACTTTGCAAGATTTGATAATTTTTAATTAATGTTGCAAAACTTAATGTACATAAATAATCTTTAGCCATATTTACCTCGTTTTATTTTTTAGTTAGAATTTTTAATAATGCAGAATATCCATGTAACATAATGCCTAATTTTTCAAAATCTTCAGTTTTTGACCCCTTTCTTATATGATCTTTTATTTCTAACAGATGTTTTTCTGTTGATTGTATGTAACTTTTGTATTTATTTTCATCTTCTAAATCTTTTTCTAAATCGAAAAATAGCTTAGTGTTTAGATTTTTTTTCTTTTTCTCTAGTCCGAACATGATTATTCCTCTCTTTATTTAATGATATAACAATTATTGTATATTATAGTCAATTTTATATTTTATCCCATCCTTATCTAGTTGAACCTCATTGGCAGATATGTTAGTGATTGTCATACCATCTAAGTTGTCACCCTTTGATAAAATTTTTCCATTTATTAAAATATACTGCTCCACTCCATCATACCGCGAACTTCCTGTTATATTATATTTGTCAGAGATGTCTATTTTTGCGATAGACTCATTATTAGTAAGTATCACAAAGTTTTTTATTTGACGTATTCCTTCTCTTTTTTTTAATTCATCTATCAAAGCAGAGAGCTTGTTTGATTCATTTTCTGCTAAACGACCTGCAAATACTAATTCACCATTACTAAATTGAAATGTTATATTTAATAGTCCTTTTTCTATCAATAAGTTCTGTATTTGAATATTAACGCTATTTTCTACTACAACTTGGTTGTCAAGAAGATTTAGATACGGAAAGTAAGTATTGATATATTCCTGTAAAAGCGCCCCCTCTTTTTCACTTTCTATGTATCCTTTCATTATAAAATGACCTGGAGTTGAAGATGTTATAATGACACCTCTCCACGCTGGATTTTTCATTAAAAGTATGTTCATCTCTTCCCAAACTTTTTCATCTATTATAATATTGTCTTCTATATTTTGTATAAATGGGAGTGTTTTAATTAAATATATTATTTCATTGTGATCGATTGTAGTTAGTACGTGACCGATTAGAAATAACGTTCCATTTGAAGGATTATATGAAAATTGAATATTTTTAAAATTTGCTATAGTCTCTTTAATTTTGTTAGATTCATCTGTGTGGTTTACAACAATTGCCTGACTTTTGAAAAGAGATATTATGCTTATGCCACCAATGAATATTAGAGTGATAAATATGCCTGCAATTATAAGATGTCTCATTGGAATAAATGTATCTCTCCAATTTTTTACATCGGCGACTTTTTCAGTTGTTATCTCTTCTTTTGTAATTTTTTCAAATGATGAAGTCGATAGAGGGGCGTAAATTGTCTCTCTCGATAATTTTCTATCTATAAATAGAAAGCACGTTGTTCCGATAGATACAAGATCTTGAGATTGTAGTTCAGACGATTTTTTAATTTTTTCGCCGTTTACCAATGTTCCGTTTGTGCTATCCAAATCTTCGATTATTGTTAAACCTGATTCAGAACAAGTTAATTTTGCATGCTTTCTAGAGACACTAAGGTCTTGGAATACAATATCAGATAACGTTGGATCTTTACCTATTACTAAAACATCTCCTATGTCTATATAACATTCAGCGCCTTGATTCGGACCTGAGATAACTTTAATCATCCACCTTTTTTCACTTTCTTGCATAAATTGTGGTTTTGGTTTAGTAGAAACATATTCTTCGACCTCATCTTCATTTATTTTTTCAAGCTTAGGTGGTTCTGAATTTGTAGTTGTAAATCTAAAAAATGTATTTCCAATTTGAATTGAATCGTCTTCTTTTAGTAAATAGCTACCATCAATAGGTTCGCCATTTACTAAAATTGGGTTGACAGTGCTTAAATTTTCTAAATAATAGAGATCGTTTAAACTTCGAATTAATGCGTGTTTTCTGGAGACCATTGGATCTTCCAACACGAAGTAGCAGACATCAACGTCTCTTCCTAAAATCCATTCATCTCCTTCAACAAATGGTATGGTAGTCCCAATATGAGGACCGTCTTCTCCGATAAAATATGAGGTCACTACTTTCCTATAAATGTATTTCAAACAAAAATCAACTAATTAATAATATATATTAAATCTCTACTTGTCCAGAATTGTCGAATATTATTTTATGTCTACTACAATTAAACGTTTAAGTTCGCTGCGCCAATAATCGAGATAATTTGTGAAATCTTCAAGTTTATCTCTAAATATTTTGTAATTAATATCATATGTAATACATAAAGATAAATAAAAAAATTTTTCGTCGGGGTCTATACTTATGATGCTACCACCAGTTCCTTGTCCTAAAAAATTAGCTTTCATAAGATAAATAAAGAAATCTTCTCGATTTGCAGGAATATCCAACGTAGTTATAATACTCTTAAAGTAAATTATGTTCTCATTTTCCTTTATCCATATTTCTTGATTTTGTGGAATATATAAAATATAATAGCCAGTTGATTCAT
>JAHFTJ010000056.1 GCA_023269435.1 Chlamydiota bacterium | reverse complement strand
CTGCTGCATTTAATAATATTTTTTTTCTTCTAGAAGATGATATTCCGTTTATTATAATGCGATCTATTGTTGGACGTTTTTTTATATCTAAAAGAATTAATAATTCATTATTTTCTACTTTAATATGTGGTTCAACCCATTCGTATTCGTCTGATAAATTTTTTAGATCTATATCAAATTGTTCTTGATCAAATTCATCTCCAATCTTTGTATGTAATTTATGAATTATAGCTTGCGATTCGTCTACATCTCCTGGAGATTGTTTCTCAATATTAATTGAGATTTTCTTTATTTTTAAATTTTCATAAGACTCTATATGGGCATCGGTAGCATAAATTGATGTTGATATGAATAAAAATAATAAAAATATACGCATTTTAACCAATAATTTTAAGTTTGTGAAGTGAAACACGACAATCATAAACGAAAGTCTAATAGATGATAATTTTTTCATCTAAAAATTGCAATATAATACTCACCTTACGCAAAATGAGGAAATAGGAGGTATGAGAGATTTTGAAAAAACAATTTATTTAAAAATCGCAGTAATATTAAACCAATATTACGAGGCTTTTTGAATAATATTGTGATTCAAAAGATCCGTACATCCATTTTCTGCTTTTGCGTAAGGTGAGTATAATAGGTAGTTGTTTGTGTTTAAACTGAAAGTCGATCTATACACAAAAAAACTCAAAAGTTGGCTTTTAACTTCGCTGGCATCCTCATTTTTTAAGTCGTCTACATCGCTCAACTTATTCAAGTTGAGCTGCTTCGACGTCGCTACGCTACTTCAAATATGTGGCGCCGGCTTTGTCAAATTCCCAACTTTTGAATTCATTTGTGTATAAAATTGAATATGATATAGTAATCTGATTATACGACAGAACTGTGCGCACATTTACAATTTTCAAACGTATTTAGTAAGCAAAGTTATTGCTTTTTTGTTTTTAAACTTAGTTGCAACATCAAACGCACTCATTTTAGACTGTTCACCTCTCGAGTTGACGTCAATATTAAGTGACAATCTTACGTTTAAGAGAAGTTCAAGCAAACGCAACTCTTTAGTGTTTGCTGCTGATCTTCTTAGTAATAAGTTAAAATCATTTTTATAAAATGCCTCTTTAATATCGGCATTATTACAATGTGTTTCAATATATTGTTTTAGATGACCAATAATCATATCTTTATTAAATTGTGAGACTTCTCTTTTTTTATTGATAAGTTTAAGTACTTCTTTTTTTGCTTCTTCATTATAATTAAACGTTGCAACGCCACTGCTTGTATCGCAATTTTTTATTTGTTTAAAAGCTTTGATATTTTCGTTTTGTATCGTTTTAGAAAAAGTTAAATCCGATTCTTTACGTGTTGCTATTGTAGCTTGATATGCAGGAATAACAATCTCTTCATTGTCTTTTTCTACATAATCGCAATGATTTGTATATTCAATTGTTTGAAGAACTTCTAACTGAGGGTCTGTATCTTCTTCTTTAAAATATGCTATAGTTCCGTTTTGTGCATCAATTTCAATTTGTCTATTTCTATTATCAATAACAGAAATTTTTTTAGCATTAAGTTGTCTTATAATTGAGGTTTTGGTTTCAATTGACAATTGTTCTCCTCCAATAACGCTTACCGAAGCGTCATTGAAATCAAACGATTTCAGTTTGCATTCACATATAATAATTTTTTTGATTTTATCAATTGTATCTTCGACGCATGTATAACCATCTATATGCGCAAGAGCTGCGAACCTAAATTCTTTGATATAGACTGTAACTATATGACAGGCTGTTGTACACGAAGTTTTTATTATGTAAGGAGGATTTGTTTTAGTTGCAAAACCAATTTCTCCTTGCAATACTATTCGTTTGTCTACTGAGTTAGATAATGAGATCGCCATATATATAATTATATATAATTACATGTATTAATGCAATTTAAAAAATGATTTTTTCCTTGATTGACAGAAAGATTAAATGGTATAATTTTTTATACTTAATACTGGTTCTACTTGTGGTATAATTGTATTGATTTGTGAAAAAGAGATTGAGGTGGTTTAATGGATGGAGATGTATTTGTCTTTCCTGGACAAGGGGCTCAATATCAAAAAATGGGGATTAGTTTTTATGAACATTACCCTGAAGCTAGAGCTGTATTTGAAGAGGCGAGTGATGTTTTGTCTACATCTTTAACTAAATTGGTATTTAAATCTTCGCATGAAGAGTTGATGTTAACTAAAAATAGCCAGATATCTATCTTTGTAGTTTGTTCGGCAATTTTAAATGTTTTACGTAAAGAATTTCCGCAATTGTCTCCATCGATGTGTGGCGGCCTTAGTCTCGGTGAGTATACAGCTCTTATGGCTTCAGGACGTGTATCATTTGTAAATGCTCTGCGGTTGGTTGCAGCGCGAGCTCAACACATGCATGATGCGTCACTTGAATTAAGTGGTAAAATGGCAGCTGTAATAGGAATGTCAGAAAATGAAATTTTAAATTGTGGATATTCGATAGCTAATATAAATTCACCTAATCAAATAGTTATATCTGGAATGTCTAATGTTATAGATAATGCAGCGATAGTTTTGAAAAATTTTGGTGCTAAAAAAGTTATGCCACTTGAAGTCTCTGGTGCTTTTCACACAAATTTTATGCAAAGTGCAAAAGAGAAGATGGTTGTGTTAATTGAAAGTTTAGATATGAGAGATAGTTTTATAGGTTTAGTAATGAATGTTGTTGGAGATTTTGTATCAGACAAGAGCGAAATTCGTCATAATTTATTAGAGCAAATTGTTTCCACTACTAGGTGGATGGATTGCTTCAATTCAATAAAGAGACGTGGCGGCCGTTGTTTTTATGAGATTGGTCCATCTCAATTGGCTAGTATTAATCGTAAAATAGATAAAGATGTAATTACTATAAAAATAGAAAAAATAGAGGATTTAGATAATGTCTATGCCAACTATGCTCGGTAAAAAAGTTGTGATCACTGGTGGGACAAATGGCATTGGGAGGGCTATAGCAATTTTATTTGCAAAAGAGGGGAGCGACATAGTAATTGTTGGGACAAATGAGGAGCGCGGGAGAGAAGTAATTAATTCTATGATAGAATGTCAAATAGATGATAGTCAAAATTTTATTTTTAATAGCGTAGATGTATCTAACAATGGCGAAGTAGAATCCTTTTCTAAAAACATTTTATCTAAATGGGGCTTTGTCGATATATTGATAAATTGCGCTGGAATTACACGTGACAAGTTATTCATAACGATGAAAGAGGAAGATTGGGATATTGTAATGGATACAAATTTAAAGTCAGTGTACAATGTTGTATGTAAATTTTTGCGGACAATGATTAAACGGCGCTATGGTAAAATAATTAATATATCTTCTGTTGTTGGAGTAATTGGCAATGCAGGACAGGTCAATTATGCTGCATCCAAGGCTGGAATGATAGGCATGACGCGAGCATTAGCTGTTGAGTTGGCATCTAGGAATATATGCGTAAATTGTATAGCTCCTGGATTTATAGATAGTGAAATGACTAAAAAATTGAGTGATGAGCAAAAAAATAAAATATTAGAGAGAGTTCCATTGGGTAGATTTGGTAGTTTAGATGATATTGCAAATGTTGCATTGTTTTTGGCTAGCAAGTCGTCTGATTACATTACTGGTCAAGTTTTAATAGTAGATGGAGGTCTTACCTCGTAAAGTTATATTTAACAATAAATAAGGTTTTATTATGAATGTAGAGCAAGAAGTAATAGATATAGTCGTAGAACAATTAGGGGTAGATCCACAAGAGGTTACTCTCGATAAATCTTTTATAGAGGATTTAAATGCAGATTCTTTGGATCAAACAGAACTAATCATGACATTTGAAGAGAAAATGGACATGGAGATTTCAGAGGAAGATGCATCTAAGTTAAAGACTGTCGGCGATGTAATAAGATACATAGAGAAGAAAAATTTAAAATAGATTGATAAAGGTCTAAACGCAAAATGTAGTTTTTTGCGTTTAGAGACAAAAAAATTCAAAAACCAACTTTTGAGTTTTTTGTGTATAGATCAAGTTTTGCTATCTATCCATAATGAATAAACTTTATCTCTAGGGATGAATAGAGATATGTAGACTATATCTTTTCTATTTTGTATTTCCTCTAAAATTTTCTCATATCGTTTTCCAAGCGAGTGCATATATTGTGATTTGTCTTTTGTTGGCGGAAACATGTGATTGTACGCAAGCTGTTTGTCCATTATATCTTTATTGTATAAAAAATTTATAAATTTATAGGCTGTGTCGTCGTTATCACACGTTGCACCTATAACTATATTTTCTATAGATGTGAATACGCCCTCTTTAGGTATGCAAAAGTCTATAGATGGATTTTCCATATCTAAATGGTGGAGAAACGAACTTTTTAAAAGAGCAATTGGGCAATTTTCTGTGGCAACTATGTATTTTGCCCTGTACTCTGTGTAAGCTTCTGTCCATTGTCTCTGTCTATTTAAAAGTTGTCTTATTTGATCGATTTGCTCTTTAGATAATTTATCTGTTGTGCCAAAAAGGTGATGGGCTGCTAATATTGTCGCCTCAAGTGGGTCTGGCGTCATTACGATTTTGTCATAATTCGTAGCTTGCATTGTAAAAAGTTTTGATATTGACGGCTCAAAATTTGCAGGTAATTTAGCTTTGTTTATAGCTATACCAAGCACTTCCCATGTATATGGGATTGAGTATTTATTTTCATAGTCGAATTCTTTATTAATAAGCATTGCATCTATTGTATCGAAAAAATTTAGTCTATTTTTGTCTATTGGCTTAATGTAGTTGTTTTCAGATAGAGGTTTTATCATGCAATTAGATGAAAAAATAATATCATAACCATCGCACCCTGTATGCGTTATTTTCATTATAAGCTCTTCATCTGAAGTGTAAAAATAAAGTTTTACTTTAACATCATATTTTTCTTCAAATTGCGCTACAACCTCTGGAGACATTAAATCTCTCCAAACAAATATATTTAATGTCTCTATTTTTTTATGGTTTGCGAATTTTATGTTTGGTAAATATACAGAAAGTAGAATTAATGCCGTTAATATCAAGGCGTAAGTTATTCTAATGATATTTTTCATAAAATTTTTGTCACTTTTTTTAAATAAAAAAATACGACAACTATTATCGTTGTCATAACCAATAAGATAGAAGCTAGAGCATTTATAATTGGAGATATTCCATAGCGGATAGATGATATTAGAAATAGAGGGAGTGTTTGAATAGAATTACCAGAACAAAAATATGCTAATATAAAGTCATCAAATGATATTATAAAAATAATAAGTCCACTAGTTAACAGGGTTGGACGTATTAGCGGGAGTGCGATTTTTATAAAAGTTTGCAAATGTGAAGCGCCTAAATTTAGCGATGCTTCAAAGATATTTTTATCTAAATCCTTATATCTAATATATAAAAGTGGAATTGAAAATCCCAATCCGATTACAGAGTGGGCTATAATTATTGTTATCATACCAAGTGGTATTTTCATTGTTGTAAAATAACTTATTAAACCAACTGCTAACACTGTCTCTGGAATTATAAGATTACCATAAAAAATAGTGATAAACTTACCTATCTTTCCACCTTTATAAAGAAAATATATCATAAATATTGTTAACGATATACATATTGTCGTTGAGCAAATTGCTATTATTAATGAATTGAAAAATGAAACCCATATCTCTGTATTTGTAAAAAGTAGTTTGTACCAAATTAATGTAAAATTGTCCCAAGACGAAGGGAAACTCCTTGAGTTGAATGAAAATATTATCAATATAAATATTGGTAGATATAAGAAAGAAAATGTCAATCCAATAAATACGCTTCGTCCTAAAGTAGATAGTTTCATCTGTAATTACTTCCGCATAATTTTTTTGACAAAATTTTTAAAGATACGTCTATTAAATATATACTTATGAGAAGGAGGATGGAAGATAGTACTGT
>JAHFTJ010000055.1 GCA_023269435.1 Chlamydiota bacterium | reverse complement strand
GCAATAAGAAAGTAGTTAATTTTTACTTTAGAATTTTTGGGACTAGAACTATAGGGGTAAAATTGAGAATTATTTTCTTTGAAAATCACTCATTCGTTTCACCCCAGGCCTGACCCTATCATGACCATATCACTATCACTATCATGAAAAAAGCACATGTGCAGTGTTCTCATTCATAATTAAGCTCCTATGTAAGCGTTTGTTTGCTGGGACATTCTGTTTCTGCTGACAATCTTCGTCGTTTATGTTTTTTTTTACGCTTATAAATGAATTTGACCTTGATATTTGCTCTGAATTTAAATTTGAATTGAATGGTTGTTGTTGTGTTTGTAGCTCATTTTTGTCATGCTCCTGAAACACTACATTGCTTGTGTTTAGAGAAGGATTATTTGAATTGTTTTCATCACCACCACTAAAACTACCATCATCATAACTCTGATTCTTTTTTATGTCTATTATTATAGATGAACTTGACCTTGATGTTTGTTTTGAATTTAGACTTGAATTGTGTGGTGATTGGTGTAGTAGATCACTTTCGTCATCGTTAAACTTCTGAACCACATTGCTTGAGCTTGAATAATTAATGCTATTTTTATTTTCTTTTATTTGTTGTTGTTGTTGTTGTTGATTTTCTTCGGGTTTTTCGGGATCGGACAAAAACAAATTGATGTAATCTTTATATACTTTTTCATGATCTACACTATCTTTTAACATCATTATCAACTTGCCTTCTATGCCTGTATGTTTATCTGTTGACGCTTTTACTTTCTTTAAAAACTCGTCTCGTTCTCCTAAATTTTTTATGGTTAAAGTGGCGATATGAGCTGCATAATTTTTTTGATCTTGAGATAGAGGTTCAGGTTTTCTTTCACGTAGACCGAAAAAGTATTTTGCTTTTAGTTGATTTAATTCCAAATGCAACAAAATATTTTCGTACATTTCTGTTTCATCTTCAAATCTTTCCTTTGGCTTTTGTTGTTGTTGTGGTTGTTGTAGTTGTAGTTGTTGTGGTTGTGGTTGTGGTTGTGGTTGTGGTTGTGGTTTATAGAGATCGTGTAAATAAAATGCATGTAGATTCATATTTTTAACTTCTTTTTTCAGAGATTCGAGTCTACCTAAAGTTTTTTCATTTAGCTTTTTTAACTTTTCCAGGTCGTTTGTGGTTAGTTGGCCTTGTTGGTTTTGTGAATCGTTTAATTGTTTTATTAGATCTTTTAAGTATTGTGAGTTTTGTCCGTTATTTAGTTTATTTACTAGATCATCTATCTGTTGTTTGTTTGGTTGGTTTGGTTGATTTTTTAGTTGATCTAGTAGGGTATCTAAGCCTCGCAAGCCTTGCGCGACACCGTCTCTTTGGTTTTGGTTTTGGTTTTGGTTTTGTTGTTGAGCTGCTATTAGTTTTTCTAGTATTGGTTTAAATATTGTAAGGAATTCTGAATGTGCTTTTATTTCTTTCAACATTTCCGTTTTAACGTTACAAAAATCTTGTTGACTTTCCTTAATATGATCTAAAAATTTTTTTTCTATTTGATTAAGAGGGCCGCCTTCTTGTTTTATTTTAATACTATCTTTACATAATTTTATTTCATTGTTAAAATCGTTTTTTGCTATATTTTTATAAACGCCATTGAGGTCAAATGCATGACCATCTTTTACTGAACCGTCAGCCCATGGAACATACTTAGTTTCTTTCAATGTCATGTGTTTTTTAAAAACATCTGTTACAATTTTTGCTGACTCAAGTATTTCTGGAGTTGCATTTCTAAAATCACCACATTTTGTGGCGCCATTTGCATCGTTTTGATCGATATACTTATATGTCATATTTGTAAGATTAATATATGTAATATCAATATTATCAATATTATTATGCTTTAACTCTTTAATCTTGTCTTTTAGACCTTCATAAGCGACGCTTACTTTATTAGCTTCATCTTCAGTTGTTTTTATTTCTGAAGATAGACCATGCGATTCACATAACATTGTACATTGCATAATTATTCCTTTTATTTTATTATAGCGTAATTTTAATTATTTGTCTATAATTATAATAGGTCGCTCATCGTTGAGCGACCTTTATTAAGGCTATTATCCACGACGAGTATCGACACCGACGATTTCTGAAACTGTTCTGAATGTTTGCGTTGCTTGCTGTGCATATTGTTGCGATGCATCTTGCTGCGCCTTTTGAACTTCTTGGCTGAATGATTGATTAGATTGAGACATTTGTTGATTTGCATTGTCTTTAGCTTTATTTGCTGCATATGCTCCTTGCGCACCTTTCATGCCTGAGCCTGTAAGATTATTAATGAAACCAGATATTGAACTAATTGTATTTGTAAATTTTTGTGTCTCATTGCCTAGTTGTAATGATTTATTGCTTGCCAATTTTTGATAATGTTTAATGTGATCACGTACAAATTCAGCAAATTTAACATCTTCCCCTTTTAAGCCCAATAAACGTTTCATTTTTCTTACACATTCATTGTCCGCGTTAACGTTATTTGCATTATTGGCATGATCACTCAATTTAATGTCATATATTTTTTCTCCATATGTAGTAATATCATTTCTTAATGTATCATTATTATCTTGAGCATTTGGAGCATTATTATCTTGAGCATTTTGAACATTTTGTAATACAGCCTGATTATTATCATCTGGTTTGATTGTTGCAAGATCATTTATATTTTTTAAATCTGTGTCTGATTTTGTTAAATCAGATTTGTTATACAAAGCACTACAGGCACCAGTAAGAAGTGATGTAGCTGACATTCCAATCGACTCACCCATTTGCGCGAAGAAACTACTTTGTTCCTCGCAACCAGCAGCTATTGTTGAGTCTGCTGTGGCCTGAATAGAACTAGCTCTACACTGTGTAGATAAAACACTCATTTTAGCCATATCTTGATATGCTTTCATTTGCATTTCTAACATTTCCATCAAAGCCGCAAAACTAATAGCCGCTGAACTAAATCTATAAGAATTTGGGTCAAATTCACTTGTTGAGGCTGCTGTGGCCTGATTTGATCCACTTGCTTTTACATGATTAATCTCATGCTCTGACATTACAATTATTTCAGTACCCATAATTTCTCCTTATTTTAAATATTATTATTTATTATGATAAAATTTGATTTGTAGCATTCCAGTCCATTCCTGCAACATTCTGTAAAGAATTCATCTGATTCCCTACATTTTTTGTTATGGAATCTGCCGTCTCTGTATTCATTTGCATTGTATCTTGATTAACCTGTGCTCCAGATGTCCAAATTTCATTTTGACCATTTAAGTCGCCTATTTCCTTAACAAATTCTGCCAAATCGTGAAATATTTTTGCTTGTTCAGCGGAATAATAGGTGTTTGCAGAATCGCAAACTGCTCCTGCAGTCATACTAGTACATAAAATAGTACCAGACTTAGCTGCAAAACTTTTATAGAAAGCTTCTAACTTTGCAGATCTACTTACAATGCCTGCGCTACTTTTATACGTAGACATCATAGTGACAATAGATAACACTGCTAATCCAATTCCTATACCAGCAGCTAACCAACCAATTAACTCTGCATGTTTTTTTGCCCACTCTGGGTCTACTTGAAAACAATCTTGTGCAATATTAGAACTTGCCAATCCACTAAGTCCTTGCGAAATACCTAATTTCCACTGTGGATCTTTCGATAATCCTTTTGCAAATCCTCTTGCAAATCTTCTCGCATATCCTCCTATCCTGACAAGCATATTTTCTTGTATTTCTAATGCTTCCATATCGATATTATTATCAACCATCATATCAGCCTGCCTTGCTACAACGCCGGCGATACCTTCTGCACCTCCCTCAGCACCTTCTTCAACACCACCTTCAACAGCACCAGGCGCTGCAACTGAGATTGCAACAATTATTGCAATCACTATTACTTTAGCTATAATATTAGCTATGGCTTGAGATTTTTCTTGCGCTAATTTTTTAGCTTCATCTGGAGATTTCCCCTCTTTTATATATTCATCGTAGTAGCCACTATAAAGATCGCTTGCTATAGCGCTTGCTATTGCTCCTACAACTTTATCAAAGGCACCTGACATCATAAATGCAGTCATTGCGGCAACCATTACAGCCGCTCCAGCGCCCATAGTCACAGCAGATATAATTACTGAGACAACTGCCAAAACACATGTTACAAGCGTCTTCCACCAAGGCGTATTTTGAGCTGCAGCTTGCTCTGCTAACTCTTGCTTCACCTTATTATCGGTCTCCGTTTGCGATTTTTGCGCACAAATTGCCATTATTTTACCTAAATTTGCTTGCAACTGCCCTTGATCTGTCTCCGATTTAGTAATAACTTGCTGAAACTGTTGTAAATAAAACATCGCAAATGCAATCAAATTATTAATATTTATATTATTATGCTGTGGTTCAGGCAGGTTAACTACGTCAATAGATTTTGGAATATTTTTTAATAAATTAGACTCTAAAGCAGCCAATAAAATCTTATTATTTTTTAATGAATTATCTTGTGAATTTATAGATAATTGCGGTTTTTCACTTTCTAGTGAAACTGAACTGCATTTCATAGCAAACCTCCATTATTAATTATTTAAACTTATTTTATTGTTGCCATCCACTAATCATATTAGTTTGAGCGCTCATCGCCTGCGGTACTGCATCGGTAGATTGCAAATTTTGCGCCTCAACTTGAGACAACGAAGTAATAGATGTATTGCCGCCCTGCACTATCGTAGAGTAGTTTTGATTACCATTATTTATCGTTGTTTGATCAACTTGATATTGAGCATTTGCCGTTGTAATATCAGCATTCCTCTGTGAATCAGAGCCTGTTTCGGCTGCAGCTTTCTTAACAGCCGCTGCATCATTACTTAATATAGTATCACCAGCCTCTACAGCATTATATGCTCCAGTTGACCAGTCTGTCTCAACGTTAGAAACTGCACCTTGAAGTTCCAATTCTTCTTGTTGCGTATTAATACCTGCCATCAATAACGCCATTAATGCTGAAGGATAATTATCATTAAAAGGATTAACACCTCCATTGTTATTATCAATTTGAATTTTTGTTATTATTTCTGCATGCATATTATCCACCTTTTTTTTATTATTTTTATTATTGCGTTTTTTGCCCTTGAATCATCACCTTCATCAAATTTGATAACATTTTCAAAAAATTATTGAATAGACTCTGTTCGGACTGATATGTTTTTGTTGAAACACCAACCTCTGCAGATAAAATTTGAGAAGCCCCAGTAAACTGTTGGTTTAGCTGCCCCATCTGCCTCATAAGTTGAGACATAACAGTCGTATCACCTTGCGCCCCCGTGCTACCATTATACTGCACCCACAAATCATGTAATGTAGGAGCATACTTAGTAAAATCATTATTAACTAAATTTGTAAAGTTTGCAAAATCACTTCCAAAATTACCATATCCATTACTCGTAAGCTGTTTTAAATCATTTTCACCATCAGTAGTATTTAAATAATTATTTAATGCAATTGTATCTGTATTTACTTTATTTATTTGTTCAGGAGTAAATGGCAATGGAAGTTGAACTTTAACTGTGTTAACATCATTCAAAATGTTAGCTACCAAACGGCAAAACGTAGAAGACAGGCCATTAATATGATTAAATATATTAGTGTTTATATTCTCAAAAGGATAGTAAAGATCATTAGGAATTGTATTACCATTTGAAGCCAAGCTTTGCAAATTAGTAATAGTTCCTAAAATCTGAGTTTTCATAGCGCTACCTTGCGGAGTATTAAAGAACGGATCGCTCTGTATTTCTGTAACTATATTTTCAAGCTTAGCTTGATATGCCGCTGTATTAACTCCAGTTCCTGCCGTTGAACTATTATTTGCTGCATCTATCGAATTCCATACATCTTTTATTTGCCCAATATATTTATTCATTTCAGATATACTATTACTTTGAGTGTAAACTATCCCCGCACCATATTCTTGCATTACATACATGATCTCAGCCAAAAGTATTGTAGAAGAAGGATGAGTTTTCAATTCCACAAGAAGTGAATCTATTTCTGCCTGTATTTCACTAGGAGTTGGATAAGGATCTGTGCTTACATTTACGTTCGTAATTGACATAACTACCTTCCTTTTAATTTAGTTTAAGAAATCTATCTCGCCTTACCGTAATTATACCAAGTCTATAATTATTTTTCAACTAAAATC
>JAHFTJ010000054.1 GCA_023269435.1 Chlamydiota bacterium | reverse complement strand
TCTAACGGTTCTCCTTACCAGAGCCCGTAGAGGACTTTCACCTCCTAGTTTAACGACATACCGGTCGCACGCATCGCTCAACTTATTCAAGTTGAGCTGCTTCGACGTCGCTACGCTACTTTAAATATGTGGCGCCGGCTTTGCCAAATTCTCAACTTTTGAATTCATTTGTGTATAGACAAATAGACTTCTTTCATAAGATAAGCTAATTTAAAATATGATGCATATGAACAAGACCGACAACCTTTTCCTCTTTAATGACTGGAAGCATCATAACTTTTTTTTCACCATTCATAATCGACACAGCTTGCGATGTTAACATAAAAGTGGTGGCGTGCACAACGACACTACTCATTAAATTTTTAATATACATACCAAATATGCCTTCTCGATACATCTCCAACCCTCTACGCAAATCACCATCTGTAAATATACCTTCTAAACGCATTTCATCATCAACTACAAGGAGGCATCCGCATTTCTTTTTAGATAACTCTACAACGGCATCTATTAATTTATCGCCAACTTTGCACAATGGAAGAGCATCACCGCTAATCATTACATCTTCCACTCTTTGCGATATCAACTTTCCAATTGCGCCGCCAGGGTGATTTAGCGCATAATCATGTATAGTAAATTCTTTAGCTCGCATTAGGGCTATTGCTATAATATCACCAAATATAAGTTGTACAATGGTAGATGTTGTTGGAACCAAATCAAACGGACAGATTTCTCGTTCTAGAGGAAGATGAATTGTAATATCGCAACTATTTGATAATGGAGAGTTTCTCGTAGAGACCCACGCCATAGATTGTATTTTTTTTTTTTTAATAGCCGCTGCAAATTCCAACACCTCGGCGCTCTTTCCGCTTTTGCTAAGTATAACAACGATATCTTCTTGAGCAAGTATTCCTATATCTCCATGTAAAGCTCCAGTCGGTGGCAAATAAATAGATCTAGTGCCTATTGACATCATAGTCTTAGACAACTTGTCAGCTATCATGCCACTTTTGCCTACGCCAGTAAATACGATCATCCCTTTGCATTTGAGAAAATTTGCCAAAACAATTTGAGCTTCATTCAAATCAATGTGATCGAAAAAAAAATTAATAAATTGACGTTGATTTGCAAATATTTCTTTAAACATAACTACACTTACTAACTACTGTTACTCTCTTCTCCTTGTGCGCAACATACATCATCGCAACAGCATCGCCAAGTATGTTCACAACTGTAGAAATCATATCTCTAATTCTATCAACGCCAGCAACAAGCGCTATGCCTTCGAGTGGCAATCCTATGGAATTTAACACAACAGACAACATTATTATGCTTTGCCCAGGTATTCCTGCCGTTCCTACTGCCGAAAGCAATACAGTTAATGTTAATATTGCAATTTTCAAAATTGTCAATTCAACTCCATAAGCTTGCGCTATAAATATTGCCGCTATGGCTTGACCTATTGCAGCGCCATTCATGTTAATAGTAGACCCTAATGACAAAACAAATCCAGAAATATCGTCCGATACACCTAGTTTATTTCTTGCACATTCAATAGAAACTGGTAAAGTGGCTGAACTGCTACTTGTTGTAAATGCAACAAGTATCGCATCTTTCATCCCGCGCAAAAATAATCCAATTTTAGTACGCGACAAAATATGTAATGAAAATCCAAATACAACAACAACGTGAATAGCGCATGCAATAAAATTACATAACAACAGTTTAGCTAATGGAATAATTACATTAACACCATTAGATCCTACAGTTGTAACAATTAACGCAAAGACCCCGTAAGGTGCAAATTTCATTATTATACAAGTTAACTTATTCATTATGCTAGAAATTGACTCAAAAAATAATATAGCTGGCTTTCCTTTGTCTCCAGATAAAATTATTGCAAATGCAAAAAATATTGCAAAAACAATAATTTGCAAAATATTACCATTCGCAAATGCTGCAAAAGGGTTGGATGGAACCATAGAGCTTATAAAATCTAAAAGCCCTGATTTATAATAAGTTGCGCTGACAGAAAAATCATAAGAATAAGATAGCGAGGCTCCAGGCTTTAACAAAAACCCTATGCTTATTCCAAGTCCAATTGCAATCAAGGTTGTTATTACATAAAATGATATCGTCCTTGCCCATATTCTACACATTTTTTTAGGATCGTTAATGTGAGAAATGCTTGTAATTATTGATACAAATACAAGTAGTCCGGCAATCATTTTTAACAAATTTATAAACGTATTGCCAACAACGGTAATAATCTGAAATTGATTACCAAATATTATTCCAAACGACAACCCAGCAAAAAGGGCAATTATAATTTTAACCCAACTTTTCATGAAAAGTCCCTACTTATGTAATAATATTTTAATTTTATCAAGTAAATTTTTATAATTCATCTCACCATATATAACATTCATAATTACAACTAACGGTACAATTTTATCATAATAGCATATTTTAACATAGTCTTTCTCAGTACATACAATTACTTGAGCGCCATTTTTAACACAATCATAAATAAAATTTTTCACATCATAAAATTCACTATGATCTGGAAGCGTTACTCTACTAACAATCTCACACCCAATCTCTTTAAGCATATCATAAAAAGACTCTGGATGACCTATACCACAAAATGCCCCTACCTTTTTGCCATATAATTGTTTCACATTATCAATAAGATAAGATGTTCCTATAACTTTAGCCTGTGAATGTTTCGATATTTTTTTTGATATATTATTAAATTCATCTACAGATTTAGCTCCGTGTATTACAATATAATCTGCAAATTTCAATCTTTTTGGAGAATCTCTTAGAAACCCCCTTGGGAGAAAATAACCATCATCCAACGGCTGTTTAGCATGAACAACAATTACATCTAAATCTCTATATAAAGCTCTATGTTGCATTCCATCGTCTAGAAGTATATATTTAACTCCAAGACCTACCGCAATAGTTGCACTCTTTGTTCTATTTTTTCCAACTATTACGCGTGCGCAACTGACCTTTTTTGACAACAAAAAAGCCTCATCGCCTTCATCCGGACGTTCAATGCATTTATTTAACACTTTTTTTTTAGCCATATACCCGCCGCTTAAAATACCTACGGGAATATTCAAATCATTTGCTAAAAGCATAGTAAAAGACGTTTTGCCACTACCACCAGCAACAACATTGCCTATGCTTATCACTGGAACGCTCGCTTTTTTTTCTTTAAAAAATCTTAAATCATATAGACAATTTCTGATAAAGATAAATAATCTATAACACTGACTTATCAAGTACAAAAAAATATTTGAAATAGAGTAAGCGCTTTTTAACGATTGATTTTTTAGTAAATTTTCACATTTATTTATAAAAGCATTCTTCATTTACAAGATAATGTCTGGGAACAACTTTTTCTCAACCATTTCAATAATTATATGAATTGCTGTCATATGCGCTTCCTGAATACGATCAGAATGTAAAAACCCCTCTACTATCCAATATATATCGCAAAACTCTTTTAGTGCCCCCCCATCCTTTCCTAAAAATCCAATTACCTTAAGCCCTTTTTTCTTAGCCGAAACAGACCCTTCTATTAAATTTTTTGAATTTCCACTTGTTGTTAAAGTTATAAACAAATCATTTTTTGAACCAATAGCTTCAACCATACGAGAAAAAACATATTCAAACCCTACATCATTTGCAACGCAAGAGATGTGAGCCGGATCGGCAAGAGCAATCGCTGCTAACGGTCTTCGTCTCTTTCGAAAAAAACCTGTGAGTTCTTCTGCAAAATGCATAGAATCACACATTGACCCGCCGTTTCCAGCAATTAATATTTTACCGCCATTGTCGTAACAATTCAAAATTTCCATAGAAATTTTATTTAAAAAAGACAAACTTTCGTTTTTTTTTAAAAACTCAATTGCTTTGATAGCATCTTCAACTAAAGATAAAATGTCATGTTTCATAAAAAAAGCCATGCGGAAATTGTAAGCCGGATTTTGTCTAGTGCAATCATTCGTCTAGGAGCCCTATCGCTAAAGCCCTCAAGCGACATTATACTAGAATTTACAGGGCAGGAGAACCCTCTTTTTTATAAAAAAGATCCTAGTATTTCTTGCTTCGGATGGGGTTTACACCTATCTTTTGCATTGCTGCAAAGCGTTCAACTCACAAAGTTGACTTTTCACCCTATCTAGGAAATACTCCCTAGCGGTATATTTTCTGTTGCACTTTCCGTAGCCTTAACAGCCCCCAGTCTTTCACTGGCATCCTCTCCTTTAAAGTCCAGACTTTCCTCTATCATATAAAAACAATAGCGATTGCCTCATCCCCCATGGCAAAACAATAATAATATTATTTTATGACTGTGTTGGCGTAACTGCGCGGCGTCTGCGGCGTTTAACAACTGCACTTTCTTCATTACTTTCTAAAGAACCATCTTCCCAAAAATGTATACGTGAACAATGCTCACAAAAGACCAATTTCTGACCTTTACGAACAAGATTTTCATGTTGAGCTGTTAACGCTATATGACATCCTGTACATATCCTGTTTTCTATAGGAACAACAACCCTGTCCCTTTTGTTGCGCAATAGTCTATCATAAACTCTCAGTATAGAAGGGTCAGCTATTTTGCTGAGGTCATCTCTTTGTTGAAGTAAAACAATCCCTTCGGCATTTATTTCGCTTATGTTTTCTTTAATTTCTATAGCTAATTTCTTATTGTATTCATTGGAATCTTGAAGATTTTGATTAGTTTTTTCATAAATCTCTTCTTCATTATTTTTCTTATCAACTAAATTTAGTAATATATGTTCAAATGCAGTTCTCTCTCTCTCTGTATTAGTTATTTCTTTGGTAAGCGCATTAAATTCTTCTATTTTTTTAGTAGAAGATTGTTGGTTTTCTAATTTTTTAACTCTCTCTTTATGTTCTTCAATTCTTTTTTCATGCAAGAGGCAATCTTCATTTAAATTATTAATTTCCAACTTTTTATTATTAAGTTGTTCGATAATCTCGTCTCTCAAAGAGAGAATTTCTTTAATCTCGTTTTGACGTTTTTTCTTCATTTTCATGAGTTGTATCATTTTTACATCTAACTCTTGAATATCAAGAATATTTTTTAAATCTTCGCGCATATTTACATATCTCTTTCTAACTTGACAAAATTGTACAGAATAGTATCAATTAAAGCAAACGGAATTACAAAAGAAGTCTAACCTATGAGGTTGAGACAAACTAATTTTAGTTTCATGTCTCACTATGCGACAATACCTTAAAATGTCGATTATGAAATAAAAAAGATCTGAATCAATAATCAGTGGCATCTGGCTGAGATTGCCGAGAAGACAAAAAAAAATTTGCTAAGTTTAGTTATGTTGTCGCCTATTTATTGGCGGAGTTATGGATCGATCTCGCCGATTGCATTCGTAAATGTTACCAGACTGCCACTGGTCTGCTATGACATTTTGAGTGCGTACCTCAACATATCGATCATGAAATAAAAGTTTTCCTTGTCCGACGCCTGTTTGTCGATAATAGAAACTAGGATAAGTTTTTCTTATATTCAAGAAATCATCTTCAATAAATGTTTTAAATGTTTCTTTTTCTCCTAAAGGAAGATGAAGATTTAATTCTGCCGATCCACATTTAATCCGTTCAAAACAAAGATCAACAACTTCTTTGCACCTTGCACTCCCAAGATTTTCTAAATAATATAATCGCATTTCTTGAAGAGCTACTGTTTTAACAGGCACAACTCTACTTAGAGTATCATCTATTAATGTTTTTTTTTCATTGTCTAAAATTACTTTTGTAATTTCTTTACTCTCTAACTCACAACAATGTTTTTTAAGTTTTTGTGGACTGTCAAAATTACTTTTATAATATAATGGAGAGTTTTTATTAAAAATCTCCCAAAATATACATTCAACACCTGTATGATCGCAATTGCGCAAATTTCTACACTCTAAATCTATAGGGACAAACTCTAGCTCTCCTTTGCCATTATAACGAAGTATATAATTGCCGTCATGCATGTCATTTGTGCGAGTTTGCTTATAAATCTCATCTTGCTTAACTAATTGTATTAATAATTTTTTTTCTTCTTCTACACTGACGTCAGCGATTCCCGCTGAAATTCATCAATATCTATAGGAGTTGAATTCATACTCAAAAATGAGTATCTCGATACATTTAGCGTGTCATATCTGAGCATTTATATATAAATTAAAATTTTAT
>JAHFTJ010000053.1 GCA_023269435.1 Chlamydiota bacterium | reverse complement strand
TGTTTGCAAAAAAATTTGTGCGAAGGGGAAAAATTATATGTGAGTTGGTCTATTCCACCCTCTATAAATCCAGAAAATTATAAGATTATTTTATCAATCATATATGGAAATCTTGAAGAAGATAGTCTAATTTTTTCATTGAAACAGAGAAGGGGGGCATTTAACGTCCCTCTTGTCGGTGATAGATTCATGGAAAAAAAAGGTTTTTTTTCGTACAAGGCTGACATTGTAGATGATAAAGAAGTTGTAATTAATTCTTGGCAGCACATAATGTGGATTAAAATAATTAAACTGTGACTTTATTTTTTGGCTTACGGAGTATTAAATGCAAAACATTTTAGATTGGATAAATATAATAAATGATTTAGTTTGGGGTATTCCTCTTTTAGTATTTTTATTATTTTCTGGTATTTATTTAACAATAAAATTGAAAGGAGTTCAATTTAAATATTTTATCTACGCTCATAAATTAGCGTTTACCCGTAGCGATAAAAAATCTAAGGGTGATATTAGCCATTTTCAGGCACTGATGACAGCGTTGGCTGCAACAATAGGGATAGGTAGTATCACAGGTGTTGCTACTGCTATCTCAATAGGTGGATTGGGTTCCATATTTTGGATGTGGATAGCTGCTATTTTTGGTATGGCAACTAAATTTGCAGAAGGTGTCTTAGCGATCAAGTATCGTGTTGTAGATGAGCGTAATGAAATGTGCGGTGGGCCAATGTATTATTTGGATAAAGGTCTTAACTCAAAGTTTCTTGGGGTAATTTTTGCAATTTTTGCTGCAATTACCGCTTTGGGTACTGGAAATATGGTTCAGGCGAATTCTGTATCAGATTCTCTCTCTACTATGTTAAATGTAAATCCAGTGTGGGTTGGTGTTTTTTTAATAATAATTGCAGGATTACCATTAATAGGTGGTATTAAAAGCATTGGAAAAGTAGCAGGTATTTTAGTTCCAACAATGGCTCTTTTCTACTTTGTAGGAAGCTTGATTGTAATATTGATAAATATTAAAAATGTTCCATTTGCATTTGTATCAATCTTTAAGGGGGCATTCACAGGTCAGGCTGCTGCAGGGGGTTTTGTAGGTTCAACTGTTATGATGGCTATTCAACTTGGAGTTTCACGCGGTATATTTTCAAGTGAAGCTGGCCTTGGAACATCGTCTATTGCAGCTGCCGCTGCAAAAACTGATTTACCTTGCCGTCAAGCTCTTGTCTCCATGTGCAGCGTATTTATCACTACAGGGATAGTTTGCACAATGACAGGTCTTGTGATAGCTACAACAGGAGTCGTTGGAGAATTAGATGTAAATGGAGTTCCATTAGTTGGAGCTCTCCTTGTTATGCGTGCTTTTGATAAGGCTATCTTAAATGGTGGAGTGATAGTTACTATATCAATTATTCCGTTTGCATATTCTACGATATTGGGATGGGCGTATTATGGTGAAAAAGCAATAGAGTATTTATTTGGAATTAGAGGGACAATACCATATCGCATATTGTATACATTAGTTTTGTTACCAGGATCAATTTTAAATTTGAATATTGTGTGGGGGTTTGCAAATATAATGAATGGGCTTATGGCATTTCCAAATTTGATAGGGTTGGTTCTACTTTCAGGTGTAGTTGCATCAGAGACAAAAACATTTGCTAAACTTTTGAAAAAGGAGAAAGTTTAGGTGACATTGGTTGCGTGTTCGTTAATTACATTTTTAGCGGCATTTTGAATTATTTGTAATGTTGTGTCGTGATACTCACGATTGTGTGAATTTGTAAATTTAGCGCTATTAAAAATGTAATTTAGGTTGATTCTTGCTATTTTTGCAATTTCTGTTGCAACGAAACAATGTTTAAAAACAGAAAAATATGCAGATTGAATTTGATTTGTAAAAAAGTTAGATGCATTAAATGCTATTGAGTATTCATTTTTGTTTAGTTCTATAGCTTCTAAATGACTTGTTAGGAGCGTTGACCAAAATGGTAAATTGCACTTATCTTCTTCCGATAAATTATGCGTTGGTTTTGTATATTCAATTGATTGTAAATTAGAATGTATAATCTGTAGTCTTGCGAAAAACATGTCGTTCATTTCATAAATAATCGTTTTAAATATATTGCTAATTTCTAATAATAAACTCTTATGAGTATTTGGTATAGATCCATACATAAAACAGTTATATAACATGTAGTGCATATAATCATTGCTAAATTCATGGTTGACTTCTAATTTATTGTAAATATTTGGTACGTATACGTCTATTGAGCCTTTTGCTATTTTATCTGTGTTTTTAACGCATAATCCAAATTTCAAATTTATGATTATGTGTGGAGCTTTTATTTGAAGAAAAATAAGAATCATCCCTATAGAAGGATAAATGTGTATTTTATTATCTTGCATTATTTTAATATTAAAAATATTGAAATTTTTCTCATTTGCAAGGAAATCCATAAATGATGTTTCGCCAGTTATGTCATCAAAATTATAATTTTTATTTTCTTCTTCTTTATATGTAAAACATTGTTCTGAGATAGGAAGTTTTCGAAGAAGTCTAAAAAAATGTATTACTTCATCCTCTGTTAACATTTGCCCTAATTGTTCTTTTATAATATTACTACCATCATTATCTTCCGCTATAGAGTATAACTTGGGTTCTTTGCAATTATTAATGATGCTATTGTGAGCGATGCTATTGTGATAGAAAAGAGTGGCAATTTGATAGTCTTTAATAGCCCCTCTTTCATATGCTAACACACTATAAAATAGATAATTTGGAATTATTGAAATATAATTTTTGCTAAAACCGTTATTTAGTACTTGTAAAAAATTAAATACACCAAGTTCTCTATCACAATAAGTTTGGTTTTGATCATCTATAATATTGGTTATTTTTTTTTCAAAAACTAAGTTATCAAAGATTGGATAATTTGTAAGCGATTTGAAACGATCTTGTAATTGATATGATATAATCATTGTTTTATATAAGATTAATTAGTTTACTCATCTTATTTTGTGCAAGATGAGTAATTCATTTAAATTAACTTGTGCCTGTTTTAATGTTAATTTGGTTTGTTCAACCAATTCTTGCGGAGCTTTTTTTAAAAAATGTTCATTATTTAGTTTTAATTGCAATGAGTCTATTTGTTTGTGTTGTTTTTCTATCTCTTTTGCTAAACGTTTTTTCTCTTCATCTTTTAATTCTTTAGGGAGAGGTATGATAATTTGTATGTCATCGATGATTGCGTTTGAAGATGACGTTATAAATTTTGGAATGCTTGATAAGGAGAATATTGTATTTGTTTTTACCAGTGATGTAATAATGATTTTATTAGATGTAATAAAATTTAATTTGTCTTCATTTTCACTTATGATGTATAAGTCGGTTGGCGTATTTTGAAGTATTCGCATATCAGAACGTATTTGCCTAATAGCATGTACGATATTTTTGAAATAATTAAATTTGTCCTCAACAGATATGTTAATATCTGAACGATTAAATAAATTTGGGAAATTAGCAATTGTACAAGATTTCGCGTTGAGAGCTTTTAATGTATCATTAGTGTATGGATCTAAATTTTGTCTATTAGTTGTTAAATTTGGAAAGCGCTTTTTTAAAAATAAAAAAATCTCCTCGGTGATAAACGGCGCTATAGGATGCATTAGCCTAATAGAGGCTAGTAATATTATTACAAGGAGTTGTTGTTTGTTTTTTACTAGTTTTTTTCCTTCAATTTTATTTGATAAATATGGTTTACAACACTCTATGTAGTAAGCGCAAAATTCATCCCAAAAAAACTCGTAACTCTCTTTGGCTGCATCATTGAATTCGTATTGTTTAAATTTTTTATGAATAGAATCTACTACTGTGTTTAAACGTGATAAAATCCACTTATCGTCTAATGTGAATAGAATACTCTCTACTCCTTTAGCGATATCCTCTTCTTTAAATTCATCATCTAAATTCAATAGTATAAATCTTGTGGCATTCCATATTTTATTTGCAAAATGCTTACATTCTGCAAATCGTCTTTTATCTAAATCTATTTGTCTTGAGTGTGTTGCGCTTGAGCATAAAGCGAATCTCATTGCATCTGCTCCGTATTCGTCAATAATCTCTATCGGATCTATTACATTACCTTTAGATTTTGACATTTTCTCCCATTTTGATTTAACTTTATCGTTAGGAGTTGCGCTGTTTTCATGCTCAAATCTCTCTTTAGATGTTAAGTATGTTACATCGCCGTTATCGCTGACTTTCCAGTAAGATTTACCATATATTAATCCATGTAGAAATATGTTGTTAAATGGTTCTTTTCCAGAAGCATATTCTCCCATTAAGATCATTCTGGCTACCCAAAAAAATAATATATCATGACCTGTTATTAATGTGGAAGTCGGGTAGAATTTCTTAAAGTCATCAGTTAATTCAGGCCATCCAAGGGTAGTTAATGGCCAAAGAGCAGATGAAAACCAAGTGTCTAAAACATCACAATCTTGTATCCATTGTGTCGGGTTTTCCTCCACTTCTTTTGGAGGATTTTCACCAATGCTGCATATTATTTTTGTTTTATCGGTTGTATTGTACCATATTGGAATGCGATGTCCCCACCACAGTTGTCTTGATATACACCAGTCGCGCAAATTTTCTATCCAGTTGAAATAGACTCTCTCCCAGCCATCAGGAATGACTATTATTTTCTTATCTTTAATTACTGATATTAATTTTTCTTTGAATGGCTTCATTTTAATGAACCATTGTTTTGATAAATATGGCTCTATAATTGCTTTTGATCTGTATGAAATTCCAACGCGATATCTGTGTGGTTCTATTTTTTTTAATAGAGAGAGTGCTTTTAATTGTTTTATTACGGCTTTTCTTGCCTGAGCCATCTTAAGCCCCTTAAATTCACCTCCATTCTCATTAATTGTCCCATTTTGATTCATTATATTGATCATTGGGAGGTTGTGGCGTAGTCCGATTTCATAGTCGTTGAAATCATGAGCTGGTGTTATTTTTACAGCCCCACTGCCAAATTTTGGGTCTACGTAATGATCTGATATAATTGGGATTAAGCGTTCTGATATTGGTAAGCGTACATATTTACCTATTAAATGTGAATATCTTTCATCGTTTGGTGAAACTGCAACAGCAGTATCGCCAAGTATTGTTTCTGGCCTTGTTGTCGCTATTAAAATTGTAAGTGGTTCATTGTCAATTGGATATGAAATATACCATAAGCACGAATCTATCTCTTCGTGTTCTACTTCATCATCTGCAATTGCAGTTTCTATTACTGGATCCCAATTTACAAGATAATCACCTTGATAAATAAGATTATCGTCGTACATTTTTTTAAACATTGTCTGCACAGCTAATGTAGACTTTTCATCCATAGTGAATCGGAGGCGTGACCAATCAAGCGAACACCCTAATTTTCTTAATTGATTTAAGATTATTTCTTCATGATCATTCTTCCATTTCCATACATGTTTTAAAAACTCTTCCCTTGTAAAATCGCATTTATGTTTTCCTGTTGTAGCATGGAGGTGGCGTTCTACTATAGTCTGTGTAGATATGCCAGCATGGTCTGTGCCTGGTATCCAGAGAGCTTCATAACCACACATGCGTTTGTAGCGAACTAAAACATCTTGAAGTGTGTTTACAAGGGCATGGCCCATGTGAAGAACTCCAGTTACATTTGGCGGTGGCAGTATTACACAAAAAGGATCTTTACTGCTATTTGCATTAGCCTTAAAAAATCCGCTCTCCTCCCAAAATGCATATAACTTTTTTTCTACAAGTGATGAATCATATGTTTTTTCAAGTTCTGACATGATGTTAATTGTAAATCAATATGCGCACATAAGTAAACTAAAAAGTAACTACTCAGCCCTCCCCCTATTAAGAAAAGGATCTGGCACGGCAACGGACACGGTAACGTTCACGAAAGAAAAATCTAAGCCGGTCTTTCTTAAACGCCAAATCAGTAAAATTTTTACTCCCCATTAATAACGTTTTTCTGCTATTTTATAGCGTATGAATTCAAAAGTAAGCCCCATTTCGACAGCGCGCAAACAAGGATGGAACATTTGGAATGCCTTGATGGACGCTATAATGGGACATCCGAGACTGTTGGAGCCTATCCTGAGTATGGGAACAATAGCCGCTTAAAATCTTTTCCATGGAGACAAGAGTGAATTATTTTGATCATGAGAAATTGGATGTATACACAAATGAATTCAAAAGTTGGGAATTTGACAAAGCCGGCGCCGCATATTTGAAGTAGCGCAGCGACGTCGAAGCAGCTCAACTTGAATAAGTTGAGCGATGCGTGCGACCGGTATGTCGTTAAACTAGGAGGTGAAAGTCCTCTACGGGCTCTGGTAAGGAGAACCGTTAGAGAAGGCAA